>JAZNGY010000130.1:0-12609 GCA_045576695.1 Akkermansia sp. | reverse complement strand
TTACCCTCTGGTACTTCCTGCTTCGTTGACGAGCTTACTTAAGAATTCGATATCGCTGCGAGGTTGCTGCTCACAACCGCTCAGTGTATCTTGCAATCGTTCGCTCTACGGAGCATAGGGGTAAGGTGAACAGCGTTTGCTACGGGCGACTCTCGATGTGGAGTTGGGGCGAAATGACACTTGTTCACCTATCTGGATAGCTACCCCAGAGTTTAGTAGCCTAAACACCCCGCAGGCATTTTAGCTGATGCTTGCGGGGTGTACCATATCAAATTTTCATCATATAAGAGCGATGAGGCGGCTCTACTTTGGACGCTCCGCGATACTGTCCGCGCCTTTGAGATACCGATGCCCTATGTGGCAAAGGTCATCGCGGGCAAAGCCTCCCGCCCGTGGATAACCGCCTCCATGAGCCTCGACACCATGTGCGTGGGGCTCGACTCGAAGACCCTCCGGCAGCTTATCTACACCCTTACGGCACGCTTTCGCGGCAAGTATAAGAAGGAGGCCGAAACCCTCGGTATTGCCCCGGGCGGACGCCCCCACTCCAGCCGTTCCACCATACCACCGGGCTCCCTCCCGGAGTGGCACGGCGATACCATCGCAACCCCTCCGCCTCCCGCCCGCAAGCGTAAAAAAAATCCCGTCTCCTAACACTCCGCCCCGGCCATCACACCGGGGCTTTTTCTGCCCCGCTCGTTCCTCACCTATTCAACAGTTTGCCCATATATACACGGGCGGCTCCTCGCCGTTGCCTCCCTGCGCGCTATCCTTCCCGCAACCCTTATAAATCAAGGATTTTCACCCTTTCCCCACCCCTCCTCACCCCTCCCGCCTTGAATCAGCACGGGACTTTTAGTCCCGAAAAACAAAAAGCCCCGGCTTAACCGGGGCGGGGGAAATTACGAGGAAGGGGGCGAACAGGTAGACGCTTTGGACTTCCTGCCCGTTTTTTTCGGTACAGATTCGATGGCCTTATCCACCTTCGCGCCAGCTTGATTTTCTACTTTACGAGTAGCGGCATCATACGCGACCTGCAATGCCTGAAAAGTTTTCTTTTCGCTTGCCAACTGTGTATTATACTTGCTTAATACACCTATCAAAATCCACCGAGCGCAACCGATTGGCAAAAATGCCAGTAGAGGTAAGCAACCGGCATCTTCTGCATGCCCGGTTATCAACAGCCGTAAAGCAATCAGCATGCATATTGCAGCAATCACTCGGCTTATCACAACCGCACTGCATTTACTCGAGTCAATTTTCTTGATTAACGTGACTACAGCATTGTGAGAATCCTTATATTGCTGACTTTGCTCTTCGCAAATCGGCTCCTTATCAAGTTCCTTTTGTATTTCACTGCGTAACTTCTCCGCCTCCTCATCTTTGCGGATAACGAGAAAATCTGAGACATGAGTTGAGAACATGATGGAGGCCATTGCCGTAAAGGCCAATTGAGTAAAGAACTCACCCCCATGGTAAAAGGAGGGTTCCACCCCTGACGCAACTATTAACCACCCTGACATCATACTGTCTCAGACGCACTGATCTCCCACAAAAAATTGAATAAAATATCCAAGGAACAAGCCCGACGTACTTGCTCTTTTGTATCAGCATAAGCACAAACTACTGCCGACTTATCTGCCTCACAGGTTTCTAAGCGATATCTCATACCATCGACTATCGCGAAATGAGGAGCCTCTTCATCAACATCCCTCAGGGACTGAAAAGCCCCCATGGAGCGTAACCCTTCAGCTACCTCTTTTGCACTAACCTCCGGACTGGCTGTCAAAACTCGTACGGTTACACCCCTTTCAGCCGCAGCTTGAAAGCTCGGCAACAAGTCTCCATATACGTTCTTATTCAGATGGCCGCAGAAGATGTTTATCGTCTTCTTGGCCGACTCTATAAACTTGCGCAAAATAATGGCAGCATGCCACTCACTGCGATTGAGAAATACCTCGCAGTCGTTTTCGTCTATGAGCCTTTGTACCTTTTCTGCATACCGGCTCAGCTCTTCCTCTCTGTATGGGCAAATGCGCTGATTACAGCAGTCCCCATTTTTCACTCCACAGCTGTCTTGTTCACTCATGTTGTTTGTGATGGTTCATGTTCATAGCCGCAAGCAACGGTGTTGCTCGCATTACACGCGTATTTATACCACTTATGCTTGTGCCATTCAAGCCTATTTTCTGCCTTTTAGTCGTTTTTTTGCTCTGCATGCTCCCAATTTTACCACCAAAAGGAGCGTTGTCAAGGGATGGAGCCACGCCGTGGTAAATCAAAAAAGCCCCGCTAAATACGGGGCTCGGCAACAAAATCGTTACAGCCGCGACATATCACAACTTTGGCAAGGCTACTGACAGTGCATAGCATACAAGCCCGCCCGCCAAGCAAACACTCGCAGCCATCATCATCCAATTGCTCACCCTGTCATCCGGTGGTGCCACATCCACGCCATCATTCAATGCCAACCGAGACGCATACTCACATTTAACGCGCATCGATACCTGCAACTCTGCCAATATCAGCACAATTGCCAGAATATACCCCAGGCATGCCGCCAGCAGCCACGGCGCACTTGCGTTGGTATACAGAGTGGTCAGCGCGCCGCCGCCCAGCGAAAATGCCGCAACTGTGATAAACATCTTGTAAAACGCCTGGTAGTTCCGACTTGCTTCATCCTGAACACGGTGGCGATCTTCATCCCTAGCTCGTATGTCGTACAGTGCAAGCTCTTTCTTGAACTCCGCCTGCTGCTCCGGCGGCAACTCTTTCACCAATCGGGCAAGTGACGGTTCCTCGCTAATCTCTACTACGACTTCATCGCTCATGCGCTAATTTTAGCGAATCCAAGCGCGCAAGTCAACTCTACTTGCCACTTTTTTGACCTCCGTTTGTTCGCGTGTTCGTAAATATGCCCGCTCGGCTGTTCCCTGCTTGCTGGGTATTTGAATTCGTTACCGTTCCCGGAGTAGGGCGCTTTACATTGCAGATTACGTTCGGATTCCTTTTGCTGGTGTTATTTGTTTTCTCGCTCATGTCTGGTTTATTCTTGAATAAATTATGTATAAGGATGTTTAATTGTTCTGTTGGTTGATAAGAGAAGGCGCAATACCTGTTTTTGCTTTGACTCGTTCAAACAATTCCTGCGCTAATTGCATATCGCTCGTTACTTCCTTGTAATCGGTTACCACCTCATGGGGCGTTTTTTCGATGACTCTATCGCCTTCTAGCTCCAGCCTGTAGTATGGCCACATACCGCTTTCTGAAAAGCTTATTTCATCATCCTCACCATAGATATCACGTTTAGTCACTCGCCCCCTTTCGCTGCTCTTAATCACAAACACCATATTTCTAGTGCCACAATATTGACGAGTAAATGGTTCACTTTTGTATGCCTGTTCAATCCCACATCCCAGCTCGCGTGTTAAATCAGCCACCAGCTGCACCTCACCTCTTCGTACCGGCGTCCATGTCAATTCATGTTCCGGCAATTTTCCCTTAGCTTTCAGAGCTTTCTCTTTGGCCTCCATCTCGTCTAAAATAGAAGAACCGGGAAGCGCCTGGTACACTATCTTATTACCGCCTACCACATCCCCTCCTACCGTGCTGTCTTGTACAACCGGGGCAGTAAATGTGCCTTTGTTGTTGTAAGTATCTTTTGCCTTCTTTTCGGTTGCTGTGGCTCTATCTTTCTCTACAGAGTCTTTGAACAGCTTATGCTTGATGAAGACTCCTATAAGAAACACTACTATAACTACAGCTAAAGCGCCTGGCACTGTCAGGCTGTCTTTTAACCATTGCCAAATATCAGAAAAGACTATATCCATGATTCATCCCTCGCTTGTGGTTCCTAACGGTTTCGCACGATGACTGTTCTCGCCCCGCAAAATGCGGAGGCGGAGAAATTATTCAAAAATTTTTATTAACCCAGTTTGCTGAAATAGCCACTTGTATGCAGTTTTATGCCATTCTTTAGTAATCAGATTAGCGAGAAAAAAAGCAGCCTCAGACATTGAAATACTCGCGTTATTTTCCTGCTTCTTTTTCCCGCTGACTCTATAAAATGCCCACATTAACCGGAAATAAAGTTGAGCTTTTGCTTCTTGCGGCATGTCTGGTATTACCTCTTTATCCATAAATGCAAATACGCTACTTCTCATAAGTTTATCATATTGCGTATCGGCGTACATTTTAGAACGCCCCAAAAGATAATTCCACTTTCCTAAAGGGCACAAGGCAGCCCCCATGTCGGTTACATAAAAAAGAAAATCATCCCACGTTATTAATTCTTCGCCGTTTGTACGTGATAATTCTTCTGCATGTAGTGTCACTAGTGGCCTCTTGCTTATGTCTGCATTCAATTTGAAATAGCGTTTATCTATTAGAGCTTTAATATTTCTCCCATTGTTTTTCCATGTATACCATATCCTCTCCATTGTTTTTGCTGAAATTGACCTCCCCGCTATTCCCTCAAGAGAACTTAATTCCGCACTAGCCCGCTTTGCCATTTCTTTCGTGTGTGAAGTTGGCGCCACCATTGTGTCTAATTCCAAGCAAACGCTCTCAAGTACACGAGCTCTATCTATTTGCTCATGTGGCACACAAGTCAAATCCAGCAGATGCAGTTCATTTTTCCATTTAGGTCGCTTGCTCATTGGTGCGTATTTTAGTTAAAAGTACTTTCGTTTTCTTTACGCGTACAGAAGTTAAAAGCGGTTTCAGTTTCTGTACGCGTACAGTTAAGATTAAAAATTTTTGGAAAGAATAGCGTTTGCTTCACTAATCAGAGGAAGTACCTTTTTGAGATTCTCCAGCTGTTTTTCTGCCCTCATTGCTCGGCTCTTCCATTCCTGTAATTCTTCTGCCATTTGTGCTGCTTCGCTTTCATCTATCAGGAAAGCAGAGATATCCATACCTAAAGCCTTAGCAATTTTGGTAAGATTCTCCTGCTTCGGCTGAACTACGCCAGAAATATATTTAGAAAGAGCAACTTGCGTAATTCCTGCACGCTCCGCAATCTCCTTCTTTTTAAGCGGAGAAGCCTCTACAGCCTTGCGTAATTTTTCTAAAATTTTCATCTTTTGGTAAATTTCTGCTTGACCTGTTTACCAATTTTGATAATTTGTTATGCCGTACATCTGTTACGCGAATATTCTATCACAAAAATGACTAATATGCAAGCTGATACCATTACAAAAAACTGGCTTTACAGCCATGGTTACACCATTGCCGGAGCTGCGCGCATCATCGGGCGTTCTGCAGCTCATGTCAATATGGTGCTCAACGGCAAGCGCGAAAGCCTTGCCGTGCTTCGAGAGCTGCACAAGCTGCCGGTACGCCCGTTGCGCCTCCGCGAGAAGTTGACCCACTAACCCCCACCAACACAACAACATGACTAAATACTTAAACCGCAAATGGTGGAAGGCTGCTGATTTTCCCGCAGACAGCATAAAAAACGCCTGCCTAGCTTTCCTGACTCCATATTATCATACTCAACACAATCGATTTTCAATAAGTGCTCCCGTATATATGCAGAATATGCATTGTGGCGACTTTCTTTTTGCCCGTCTGTTACCCGATAATTTGGGCATTGTCCTTACGGCATTAGTTAATCTTCTATTCAACAGTCACCACGACCTTGTCTTAAACTCAATTTCTAACCACCCCGTCAGGGTGGTGATGGAAAATGGAAAAATCGTTGCCATTGGACATTTTCTGGATGACCGCTTTATCCGCATTGTTGACCTTGTTGCTCTCAAACGCCCTTCCGATATTCCGCCCCACTAACCCCCACCAACAAACAATGAAGCTTAACAACTAAATCCGCCACTCAAGACAACTCCAAATCGTAAATGCCCATGTCTCCCCGCCGCAAAACAGTAGCCCGTGGCACCTGGCGCACCTCTGCTGATATGCTGTGGCTGCGTGATCTTCTGCGCAACATCGGCCTGCGCCCCTGGGTGGAAACCTGCCACAGGCAGTGCGCCCGCTTTACCTGCCGCAGCACCTCCCTAGTAAAACACCTTGACACCACACCCACTCAATACACCCTGCAACTCACCTTTGAGGTGCAGGATGAAGAGGAAAAGCAGTAGCACAAGACAAATCAAATTCGCAAATCGTAAATCGTACCTCGTACTTATGGATGCCCTTATAGACCTGATACGCGTGCTGCTGTGGCTGCTCTTCCTGATGTTCTGCCTGATGGCGCTGCCCTTTGTGGTAGCCCACATGGCCGACAGATGGGAGGCGCCGGAGTACCCGCACAGCGGGTATACGCCTGATTGCCCGACATGGGAAGCTGCTGAGGAACCTGAGAACAGCCTGCCGCCATGCCACGAGTAAAGAGAGCACCTGCGCGCTGTGGGCAGACGCGGCGGAAGCTGACGAAGGAGCAGGAGGAGGCTATACTGCTGACGCTGCTGGAGGTGCCGGAGTTCCGGCGCAAGGCGGGGCTGCCGCCGCGCAGGGGTGGCGATACGCTGGCGCTGCTGGGGCGGGTGCTGGGGATTTCGCGCGAGGCGGGGCGGATTATTGAGCGGGGGGCGATGCACAAGCTGCGTGCGGCCTGCTGCGCGGATGCGGAGCTTAAACTGGCGCTTGACTACATCATTCACAAATAAACTTTCTACACCAACATGACAACAGGAAATATGAACACGAATAATACGGGGCTTGCGGATGATTACGCTGAGCCGGCCACCTTCTCGCCGAACCTTGCGCGCGCTGCGGCGGAGGAGGAGCTGATTAACACGAACCTGCGGGAGAGTGTGCTGCTGTGCGGTACGCTGCATGGGGTGATGCAGCAGGCTATGGCGGATGCGCGGCGTGCGGCCTTTGTACACCTGATGGCTACGCTGAATTTGGCCTGTGTGCTGCGCTCCCTGCAACAACAGGCCGTCCGTGATGGTGTGGCTGTGCTCGCCCTGTACAAGGGCAACAAAGGCAACCCGACCGCTCAGGAACACGCCATGAAACTCACAGGCGGTGCCGCCATCCCCTTTACCTACGCCACCGCCCGCAACTATATCAAAGTGCTGGATAACGTGCAATCCCGCATGCAGCTGGAGGGCGGCATGACCTCGGCACAGGTGGTACAGGTGCTCTGCGACCACTCGGCAGCCCTCACCAGCGGAGCGTATGATGACCCCATGGCCGCCACGGAATCCCTCTGGGCTCCGTTCCTCACCGCCGGCTCCCTGCGCGAGGCATACCTCGAACTGGCTCCCGACAAGCCGAAACTGAGCCTTGCCGCTACCATCGACCAAGCTGCCGACGAGACGCCTGCGCCCGATGACTTCGAGACGGTGCGGGCCATGTTCCTCAGCAAATGCGGGGGCTACTTTGACAAGCTGGATTCCTACCTCACAGACACCGCCCCCCGCGTGAAGAAAGAAAACCGCGAAATGGTGGCCACCAAACTGGAGGAGGCCGCTAAAAAACTCCGCAGCATGGCCACCATGCCCGTGCTGCCCGCCGCCGCTCCTGCGGAGCTTTGGCGTGACAAGCCCGCCGCCGTTGTAAAAGTTGTCCGCTAAAAGTAAAAACCGCCTGTCACGGCGTAGAAAGCAGCCCGCAGGGCTGACTCGAAGCCGGATAAATCGTACCTCGTAAATCGTAAATGAACTTTGACCCTCAGCTCCGAATTGACGACTTGCCGCTGGATGACGCTGCCCGCGTGCGCATGCTCATGACCGCATGCGAGTGGCTGGCACGGCAGCAATACCCCACGCACCACTTCGCGCAGGCGGCGGTGGATGTGAGCGCCAAGCTCGCGGGGCTGGAGGGTAACGCTGCCCGCCCGCTCTCCATGCAGACCATGCGCCGCCTGTACTATGACTGGGTAAACGGCAAAACGGACAAGAAAACGGGGGAGGTGCTGGCAGCCCCCCGCACGTGGCTCTGCTTGGTAGACCGCCGCACGGTGGCTGGCAACAGGGCAGGCGCACGCACGGCACAGCGCTGCTTCATAGCACACCTTGCCAAACTGGCCGCACGCCACAACCGCTCCCGCCGCACCGCCGTGCAGGAGCTGTACAACGAGTGGTACACCTGCCAGACCATACCCGGCTATGAGGGGCTGAACTACGCCCCCAATATGCCGCTGCCCGAGGGCTGGAGCTACGACAACCTGACCCGCCGCATGCCCGATGCCGCCGCGCTGCGCGTACTGCATGAGGGCGTGCGTGCCGGGTATGCCGAGCTGGCGCAGGTGTTCTCCACCCGCGCAGGTATGTGGCCCGCCGCCGTGGTGAGCATCGATGACGTGTGGCTCGACTGCCATGTGCAGGGCTATGACGGCAACGGCAAGCTCCAGATTGGCCGCCCGCTCCAGCTCGGCTGCCTCGACCGCTACACAGGTATGCGCCTCTCATGGTTCACCAAACTGCGCACCAAGGCCGAGGATGGCCACAGCCTGCAGCTCAACTCAGACGAGATGCTCTACCTCCTTTGCAATTATCTCTACAACGTGGGCTACTCCAAACGCGGCACGGTGCTGGTGTGTGAGCATGGCACAGCTGCCATCAGCAAGGAAGTGGAGGAGCAGCTCGCCATCATCTCCGGCGGCAAGATAACAGTGGAGCGCTCCGGCATGACCGGGCGCAGACAAGCCGGGGCTTTCGGCGGCCGTGGCGTGGGCACCCCCCCGATTCAAGGCTGAGCTGGAATCTTGGCACAGCCTCCTCCACAACCGCATGGATGGTGTGCTCACTCAGGCCGGGCGCAACCGCACCGAGCCCGAGAAACTCCACGGCCTGCTGGAGCACGAAAAAGCCCTTATCAAAGCGGGCGAAACACTCCCTGCTGAGCGAGCCCTCGCCCTCGCGCAGGTCGTGGGTGGCATCAACAACCGCACCGACCACCAGCTGGAGGGCTGGGAGGAATGCGGCTTCTGCTCCCCTGAATTCTCCTTTAACGCGCAGGACGGCTGGCAGCTCATGACCGCCATGAACGCGGACGATCTTGCAGAAGCGCAAGCCCTCATTGAGCGCAAACCCGAGCGCATGCGCCTGCGCAAACTTTCCCCCTGTGAGGCGTGGAACCTCTCCCAGCGACTCCCCGGCAATGAGCTGGTGCGCTTCACCCCTGCCGAATGCGTGGCCCTCATGGGTGCCCACCGCAAATTCAAACTCTCCGCCAAGGGCGGTTGCTTCCACATAGAATCCCGCAGCCGCCACCACCGCACGCTCCTCTTCAAGACCGAGGTGCTGGATGCACGCGGCCACACATGGCAACTGCCCACCGGGCAGGACTACTTCGGCGTGCTCAATTCTTTCTCCGAAGAGCTCTTCGTGCTCGATGACCGCAACCGCGTGCTGGGTGCCGCCCCCATCTACCACCGAGCCGCCCACGTGGACGAGGCCGCCCGCCTCCGCGTGTTCGGTGATGTGATGCACCGCCGCGCCGAAGAGCTCGCCCGCATTGAGAACATGGTGGCACCTGATACCGCTGAACACCGCGCCCAGCTGGAGTACAACCGCGCCGTGACACGCGGAGAAGCCTTTGACCCCCTCGGCATTGCCGATGAACGCACCACCCGCAGACTCGCCAATCGCGCCAAGCGCACCCCCGAACCCGAGCCCGCGTATCTGCCCACACCAGCCCCCGCCGGACTCGGACTGCCCGATGCCTACGAATCCTCTTCTTTTAACTATTAGTACTCACGCCAAAGCTGCTCCGCAGCGGCGGCAGAACCCGAACTCAACAACATGACAGAACAACAACTGAATCACCCCGCACGCACATGGCTGCGTGATGTCTACATGGCCCAGCCCGGCATGACCAAAACCAAGGCAGCCGAAGAGCTGGGCATCTCTCACAAGGTGCTCAACGCCCTCATTGAGGGCAACTACACAGGCAACGCTGACAATCAGCTGGCCAAGCTGGATGAGCAGAAAAACCGACTCTCTGCGCTCGTGCGCGTGGAGGGTGTAGACCTTGACCACATCCCCACCGCTATGGCCCGCCGTATCTGGGCTGCGGCTGATGCCGCCAAATCCGCCCACCTCTGCGTGACCGTGTGCGGCAAGAGCCAGATTGGAAAGACCACCGCCGTGGAAAAATACAAGCTCATGTACCCCGAGACCACCATCTTTTTCCGCATGCCTACGCGCCCGACCATCACCACGCTGGTGCGCGAACTCACCGAGGCCGCAGGGCTGCCCAAGGCCCGCAACGCATGGGAGGGTATGACCCGCCTCCGCGCTCACCTCAGCCCGCGCCACCTCATTGTGGCCGATGAGGTTCACCTCGCCCTCACCCGCCGACAGGGGGTAGACGCGCTGGATGTGCTGCGCGAACTCTTTGACCGCTGCAAGTGCGGCCTCCTGCTTATCGTGACCGACATCGGCGCACGCGAGATGACCAAGGGGCCGTTTGCCGAACGCCTCGCCCAGCTCGAACGCCGTGGCGAGTGGGAAATCCTGCCGGAAACGCCCACCAACAAAGACGTGCGGGCCGTGTGGGAAGCCTACGGCCTGCCTGAGCCCGATGCCGAAACCCAGCAGCAAATCGGTGCCATGGCCCGCTCCTCATGCTTCGGCCAGTACGTTCACCGCCTCAAACTCGCCGCCAGCTTTGCCCAGCAGGAGGGCCGCACCCTCACTTGGCCTGACTTCATCCGCGCCGCCACCCGCATGGCACACCGCCCCGCCTGATACCATGATTGACGGAAAATCACACCTCATTGCCTCCGAGATGAACGACATCTTCGCTCGCATCGGATGGCATCGTGCAGGCTTCACCGCTATGGCAACCGACCGCCACCACCTCGTGGGCATTCAGTACCGCTCCCCGAAATATGGCAAGGTGCGCATTGTGAACTGTGATGCCCTGGGGCTGACCAAGTGGCTCAAACCACGCGCAGGAAAACCCGGCTGCCGGGCAGAGTTTGAGACTCTGCTCGACCGTAAGGAAAGCGCCGCTGATACCCCGGTGCAGCAGCTCCTGAACCTCACCGAACCCGTTGCACGCCGTGCCATGCGCCCGAGCGGCGGAGTTTCGTAGCCGCGAGCCACGGCGTAGACGGAACGGGACTCCGTTCCGCCGAAGCCGGGCCGCAGACGATAAAATCTCTTCCTTAACCCAAAAAACAAAACAATGAAAACTACAACCATCAATGATGCCGAAACCGCCCGCAAGGTGGCGGATAAAATCGTGAACCTGATGACCTCCATCACCGAGCAGGAATCCGCTCAGGAGCGCGAAATGAACGCCGTGGCTGCACGTTATGCAGCCGTGATTGATACCCTGAAAGCCGAGCTCAAAGAACTGCAAGCCGCATTCCAGAAATACCTCAAAAAGGCCGCCAACCAGAAAGCGCTCTTCGATGAGGGCAACCGCTCCGGCCACTCCACGCTCGCCACATTCGGCTACCGTGACTCCGCCCCGGCTCTCAAAGCCCTGCAGGGCAAGCTCACCGATGTGGCCGCCACGCTCCACGCTCAGGGCAAGAAAGAATACCTCACCATCGAGGAGCCCAAGGTCTCAATCAACATCCCCGCCATCAAGGCCGCCAACCTCGGCGCGGGTGCCCTCGCTGACCTCGGCCTCCGCTGGGAGGTGAAAACCAACTTCTTCATTGAACCCACCAACGGCACCGTGACAAGTGCCCGCACCGCCAAGGCATGAAGAACCTCTCCAAAACCCAGCTGTCCGTCCTCGGCCAGCTCTCCACAAAAGCCTACCGCCACCTCGTGGCGGTGGGCTACCCCTCCAACGGATATGACGAGTGGAGACACGAATTCACCGCCGACCATTGCGGCGGCATTGACTCATGGCGCAAGCTTAGCCAGAAACACTATGTGCCGCTCTGCAACGCCCTCCGCGCTATCATTGGCCTCAAACCCATGGCCGACAACACACCCCAGACCGATGCCGCCGCCTTGATATGGACGATACGCGACCGCGCCAGGCATTGGGAACTCTCCACCGCCTACATCGCCGCCATCGTGCGCGACCGCTTCGGCGTGGATGCACGCGCTGATATGAGCCTCGACACCATGCTCTCCGGCCTCGACTGCTGGCAGCTCACTCAGCTCCTCTACACCGTGCAGGCGCGTGGCCGCCGCAACACCGCCAAGACCGCCGAACGATTCGAGGTGGACGCTCCCGCCGAGGTTCATACCTCCCGCTCCACAGTCCCGCCCTCACGCCTCAAAGACTGGCGCGGCGATATCGATGCCAGCCCTCGGCCAACCCGCCGCAAACGCTCGGCAGCCCCTCAGCAGACCGCCCCATGATGGGCGTTTTTTTTGTCCTGCCGTTTCTCACTTACTTGCAAATTCAGCCTCCCGCCGCTGCCCTCTTTCTCAAATACACCTCACACGGCATCGGGCTGCATAAAAGGCTGATGTTCAGGCTCTCCGCCCCTTTCTCACCCTTTCTCACCCCTCCTGCCTCAGCTCATAGAAGACCACCCTATCACAAAAATGTATAAAAGATTAAAGGAAAACGGCAAAAAAACAATAGTAGCAATGGTTGCGTGTATGCGCAAATTATTGATCTGGCTTAATGGCGAAACCAAAAAGTGGCTTAAAGAAAAAGGTTACGTACAATAATAAGAATCCAAAAGTCTCCGAAGGTGCCCAACACCCTAGCAGGAAG
>JAZNGY010000129.1:0-10635 GCA_045576695.1 Akkermansia sp. | reverse complement strand
GGGTATGATGAAAAATATATTGGAACCCCGGCGAGGGGTGACATAATGCGTGGCGTTAATATTCACGTTGAATTTGTAATGATACAATGCACGAAAAATAAAAACCTTACGCCATTAAGCCACCCTTTATGCCACCCCGCCATTCGGCGGGGTTCGAATAACGTTTATTCCGGACCCGGGGTTCCGCCGCTAACGCGGCTGTACCCCGGGCTACCATATGCCGCCTCGCCATGCGGCGAGGCTCCAAAATTCCGCTCGCCTACTCCCCGCTAAAAGCACCTATTTTTCAACCGCCGTGTTTTCCTTGCGTGCCAAATAAAACGCCGCTGCTCTTATCATGGAGCAGCGTTTTTTTGTTGCCCTACAACAGCCCCACCGGCATGAAAAGTGCATGCAAAAGGTATGGCTGAATTGACGCCACGCGTGCCCTGAGGCATGCTGGCTGTATGGCAATACGTATAAAAGAATGGGGTATGCTACATGCGCCGCAAAGCCCGGCGCGCATACCGGTAGAAAACTTGCATGGGTGGGTGGATGCCACTCAACGGCTCGGCAGAGGTATTGTAAGCAGTATTCTGGGCACGCAACAACTCTTGCAAGATGAAGAAAAGGTAACGGCAGAGGGCGGATTAGCTGCGTTTTCCGAGCAATTGCACCGCATCGGCCATGAAACGGCAGCGGAACTGGCAGCCCAAGCCCCCGAGGATTGGGACTACGCTTGGCAAAGAGCAAGTGCCCCCCGTTTGGCGGCAGCAGTTGCAGCTCTGCCCCCGGCTGCGCGCAAAGCCGGGGTAGAACTGGCAGAGGCGTACAACGCACAAGCCTCACTGCGTGCACGGCGAGATTATAAAATTAAGGCCATAGAACAAGCTCGCCACCATTGGCAACAGCGTATCGACCACGCTGTAGAAGCCGGCGATGCCACCCGTGCCGAACAATGGCTGCAAAGCGGAGAAAACATTTTTGTGCCGAGCAGCGAGCTTGAACTACGCAAAACACAAGCCAAAAGCCAAGCATGCGTGGCACGCTGGCGCAAAAGTTTGGCGGCAGAGCCCATAAAAGCACTGGCAAATTACCGCAGCGCCGCAGCAGAGCAATTACCCACGGAAGAAGAAGACCGCCGCGCGTTGGACGCAGAGGTAATGCAGCTTGCCACCGGAGCCCGAACCGACTTGGCACAAGATATTCTGGCAGGCAAATACCCCTACCCGCAGTCGCTGCGCCCCACCATTGCTGCGGGCATTTTATCCCCCGCAGAGTATGAGCAAGCATGCACACCCCCACGAGAGCTCAGCACCACAGAGCAAATTGAGTGGATGCGGCGTATAGACGAAAGCGATGACACCCCAGCAGCCCAAACGGATTTATTGATGGCCATTGCTACAGCCCCCATGCAGCCGCAAATGCGCAAAAGCATGAGCGAGCGCGCCCACATGGCCGCTAACATTGCAGCCGATGACCGCCGAGTTTTATCTCGCCGCTTGCTGTACTTATTTTCACAAAGTGGCTTCGGCTGCCCCCGCGACCCCGAGGCGCAACAACGTATGCGTACCCTGCAACAAAACGGCCTTGCCATTTTGGCAGAGCATGGTACAGAGGCTACTGCCGAATGGTTGCGTGGGGTAAGTGCCCATTGCGATGCATGGGTTTGTTTTTCTGATTTAAACTGATAATAACATATGACCAACACAATAAATACACCGGCTACCGCTCTGCAAGAGCCCCCCGCACCGATAGAAGAGACTGTCTCTACGGTACCCCCGCAAGCCCCCACCCCCATACCACCACCTTTACCCCCGGTACAGCCCCCTGCACCGCAGCCGGATGACATAATAGGCCCGGATGGTATAAGCCTGACCGAAGCAAAGCGCCGCCATCTTGAAAGCATACGTGACACAAATGTTAAGACGTATTGGCAAAACATATTGGTCGGCAACCCGCGCTTCGTGCCCGATGTCGTACGCGAAAGAGCCGGCGCCAATGAAGAAGGGCTTACCCGCGAGGAGCAAGAGTACCGCATTTGCACCACGGTGAATCGCTCTTGGTATGCAGACCATAAAAATGAACCACGCGAAAAAGTACTTGAAGAGTGGCCGGAATTGCGCCGCAGCTTGGCTCAAGAGCTTGGGGTAGCAGATAATGAGCGAGAAATCTACATGGCGCTGTCTGCCCGGCATGACCGGAGCAAAGTGGACGACTCAATCAATATGGCATATTCACGCAGCTACCAAGCCGCATTACTGGGAGAGCCTCCCCCTGACCTGCAAGATATTATTTCCCCATTGGCAACAGATTACCATGAATCTATCAAAACAATTGCAGCCTATGCAACTACAGAAGCCCGGGCGGAGAGAGAACGCCATGCAGCGCTTTTCACTAAACTTGCAAATGGCATGACCGTATTTACAGCCATAGAAGATGATTTCATTTCTGCCGGTCAAGTGCTGGGCGCCAGCCCCGATCTGCTCTCGGCCGTAGACGCCTTGGCAAACTTACCGAAGGTTGAACGCCAAATAGTAATTGCATTAGCAGTACATGAGAGCAGCAAACGCCGTAGCAATAGTGCAAACAATGTGAACAATGAGTCATTAAGCTCTCGCATGGTACGCGGGATTCGCCGTGGCTCTGCAAGCTTGGGCATGGGCGTCATACAAGGCATCAGCAACCTAGGCATTAGTACCATCAATAATTTGGGCGAAGATTTGGGCATAGACTCCATGCAAGCAACGGCCAAGGCTTGGGATAAGCGCATGCGTGTGTTAAGAGAAGTACGCCATGCAACCCAACAACAGGTAATCCCCTTAACAACACCGCAAACTGCCCCAATGGCAGCATTGCTGCTCCACGCAGCAGAATCAACCCCGGCTGCCATTGTGGCATGCAGTGGTACGTCGGGCTTTGCGGCCCTCACGGCAGCCGGTACGGGTAACTCTGTAGCGGAAGCCCGCCTGCGCTCGCCGGAAACCCCGCAAGAGGCCCACATGGCCGCCGGTGTGATAAGCGGCGCTGTGCAAGCCTCCATTTTCATGGGTGTTAGCCGTCTGGGGGGCAACCTGCTTGAGAAAAACATCAACAACTTCATGAAAGCGCGTGGCCAAGGATTGAATGCCTTCAGCTGGGCTTCACTCAACTCCATGGCGGGCATATCGGCAGAAAGCGTCAAGCTCTTGCTGGCCGGCAAAGTAGCGCATGCCGCAGACTTGGGCTTGCATGAGCTGGCAAGCCAAGCCACCGGCAAAGCCTCGGGCATAGACTGGCAGCAGTACGGCGAATCTATAACGGACGTTGAAACCAACATACGAGAGTATGCCTCCATGTTGCCCTTCCTGCTCATTGGCTCGGGGCATCTGGCGCTGCGGCATTTCCGTTCCCCGGAAAACCTGCTGGGGGATGGGGCTCGCTTACTGGAATGGGGGGTACCCTCCGAAAAAGTTTCTCAAATCTTGAACGAGCGAAACATTGCCGTTAAAGGCGAAATGTTGAGAGAAGCCATTGCCGGCTCAACAATGTGGTCGGGCCCCGGGTTTATCATAGAGGCAGTCAAAGCGCTGCGCCTGCTCAATACAGATTACTTCCGCGGTTTTTCCTCGCCGGAGGTAGTGAGGGACTTCCTGAAACTACCGGCAGAGGCATCAATAGTACAACGTAAGGATTACGGCACGCGCACCCCCGAAGAGATGCACAACACGCCCGACCACGCAAAAGACCGCTACAACTACAAGGGTTCGCGCCGCAGCGAGCGCTTCAAGAACGCCATTACCCTGTGGGATGAGTGGTGGACTCGCTCGCACATCAACGAGCACAGCTCGCGGATACAAACGGGTGAGTTTCAGCTCATCTTCGGGGCAGACTCCGCACGCTACGAGCGCATGAGCCGTTACCTGAAAGAGCTCAACAGCGAGGCCGACAAAGTACCCCGCCGCATGCAACCGCTGGGTATTTATGCCCCGCATGCCGAGCAAGAGCGCCGCGCCCTGCTGCAAGACCGCGTGGCAGAGTTGCAAGACCTCTCCTACCAGTTTTTGATGAACGTCAACCCGCTGGAAACAATGATAGGCAAAGACCTGAGCCCGGAGCGCATGCGCAAAGATGCAGAGCGCACGCGTGAGGAGTTTTTGGGCAACATAGGCAAAGCATTGGTAAACGTCGGCTTAGGCGTACCCAAAGAAGTAATTTTGGGGCAACTGTGCGATTGGTTCCAAGGCTATTACCTGCGCAAAAAATACCGCGAGAACACGCGTGGGGCACGCATTGACTGGATACGCCAAGTACCGCCGGATTACCTGCGCAAGATGAGCGAGCACGCCCCGCAGCACGAGCAAAGAACATACGCCGCCTACCCCGAACTGCTGGAGGCCTACCGCATTTTCTTGGGGGTGCGCGCCAACACAGAGTTGTTGATGGATTTGCTGCCCATGACCGAGGATTTCCAAACGGCGCTCTCCCGCGGCATGAGCCCCGCACAGGCCTTCAGCTACCTCGCAGAGCGAGAACTGGGCTACAAGGCAGAGCACCTCAAGAGCTTCCCCTCAGAGCCGGTGGCGCAATCCCTCAACACCACCCCCATGCCCGAGTTCACCCGCCTGAACGAAGAGCGCTGCAACGACTTTATGCAGCTTACCGGCACCGCCATAGATGCCCAAGAGGGCGACGACGGCAAAACATATTACCGGCTCCGCCGCCCTAATGGCAAGGTGTCTCGCTGGCATGAGAACGTTGTTTTTGCCATGAATGACGTGGCGGCCAACGCGGCGCTCACCTTCCTGCCCCTCGGTAAAAACGCGGGTGCGCATTGGGTGGATATGGCCCGCAGCGGCAATGTGGATTTAACGCAAATGCCCTACGCCGGTGATGCGGAGTTCTCCGGCTACGACCGCCTGTGCCACCAAGCCATGCAAGACCTCACGGCGCATTGGTTAGAGTCTGCCCCCTACCTGCAACCCGGGTTACGCACCGAGCGCTTGCGCCACCGCTTTGCCCCCAATGAAAGCTACGGCTCAGGGCTGAGCCCCGTTTATACGGAAGAATACGCAGCGGGGCAACCCTACCTCAGCTTTGATGCCCACACCACTGCCACCCCGGTGGGGTTGGCCACGGCGCGCTTTTACACGTTCTGGCACCGGCAGTTCAATGCAGACATCTTGCCCACTGCTCAAGCTATAGACTTTTTGCGCAGCATGGGCGAGCCCTGGCAGCAAGAGGTGCAACAACTGCCCGCCGCCACAAACAAAGCAGCCCACCACGATGCCGTTGCCAATTTGATGGCGCGCTTCTCGCTGCAATACTTTTTGGCAAAATTACCCAAGCTGCCCGTGCCGCAAAGCGTGAAAGAATGGGTGGGCTATGCAGCCTTTTGTCCCCCGGTTGAAACGGCGGATAATATACCCGATTTCATTGCCATGGGTAAAAAGCACAATGGCATCATGCGCTACACCAACAGACGCGTGGCTGCTGCCCTGCGTGGGCAGATATCACAAGTGGCAGACTTGCGCCAACGCTATGCCAATACCCCCTTGCCCGATGCCGAGATAAACGCCTTGATGCAACGCGCCATGGGGCTTGATAACGCCGGCAATGCAGAGCAAGCCTGGTGCTACCGATACGCCAACGGCGAGGCCTTGCAAATGCTGTCGGAGCCCTTCTTGCTACTCTTAAGAGCCCCGCTTAAGGGCTGGCAAACCTTGAGCAAACAAGAGCAAGAGCAACTGAAAACATACCTACTGCCCTTTTTACAGAGCCACCCTGCCCCCAATGAACAAGAGGGAGCCTCGCCCGTAACCGCCGCGCTCAACAACTTGGATGCCGTTTTACAGCGGCACCCACAGCTGCACTTCATGAGCCCCGCAGGCAGACAGCAAGAGCGCATCTTGACGCTGGAGCTGCCCGAGCACCCCCTGCAAACGGACGATTTGCTTGCAGAGCCCGTTTACGCGGAGCAAGCATTCCCTTATGCCCAAGGGCTGAAAGAGGCGGGCGAGTTCCGAGACTTCCCCTTGGCAGACTACCCCGAGCTGACCACGCCCGAGGCACTGCACGCCATGCAGCTGCTGGATATTCTGCGTGCCTACCCGGCAACCATGCCCTACACCGCGCCGGAGGGCATACAATGGCAAGGCGTGGCATACGGCGGCAAAACCGGCAAAGTCCCCGCAGGCTTAGAGCAGCACAAGCCCACGCGCCCCTTGGTTGGCATTATGCGCCTGTTGCGAGAAGCGCATGAGCTGTGCACCGGCAAACAGGCAGAGTTTATTGACATTTGCGGCGTACCCATCCCCAACCTCAGCCCGCAAGAGCTGGACTGTGCAGATTTGCGCAACATTACGGTGTATCGCCAAATTTTGCACGGGTTGAAAGGCCGCAGCATCACCCACCTGAGCCGCCTGATGCCCGGCGACCTCACCGCCGCGGACACCAGAGAACGCTCCCCCTACGTTACCGAGGTGCGCGACGGCGTCTACCTCTCTGAGCACAACACCGCAGTACAAGAAACGGATGCACCGCATGCCGCCATGGTTCCGCTGCAACATTATGTACACGCAGCACACCGCAAGTACTCTGCAAAACACATGCAAAACAGCTTTACCCGCAGCATTGACCACGTGTTGGACAACCTGGCCACAGCCGTTGAAAACGACCCCCGCTTTATGGAGCACCGCTTCAGCGGCGGCATCTCGCTGCCCGAGGTGCTGATGCGCTTGTTTGAGGACAGCAACTTCGGCGGTGGTGTTTTGGGCAAGCAACACCTGCACGAGCTACCACCCCCTACCTTGCGTTTATTGCGTTTGGCGGCAGACATTATTTCTTGCGTGGCTGCCCCACGCAATGCGCAGGCCCCGCAAGCCATCAAAGCGCTCAAACGCCTGCAAAACACCATGCAGCGCATGCAAAAAGGCAAACCGCAGCGCGAGATTCTGCAACGCCTGCTCATGCGCGGCACTCAACTGTTGAGAGAAAAAATAGAAGAAAACAAACCATAACACCATGCTCCCCGAGCCTACACACCACCCCCTTGGCATACGCTTAAAAGACCCGCTGTGGCGTCTTCATAATCTGTATTGGATTGAGAATAAAGCAGGCCACCTGCAGCGTTTTCAACCCAATGCAGCCCAGCTGCGCCTGCACCGCAACCTGTGGTACCGCAACGCTGTGCTCAAGGCACGCCAGTTGGGCATTTCTACCTACGTGGCCATGCTCATGCTCGACCGCTGCCTCTTCACCCCGCATTTTCACGCAGGCATCATCGACAAAACCCTGCCCGATGCCGAGCAAAAGCTCGAGAAACTGCGTTTTGCGTGGGAGCACTTGGACTACCTGCCACCACACCCCACAGAGCAAGACCGCGCCTTGGCCTGCCTCGGCGCGCTGCTCAAGCAGCAATCGGGCCTGCAAAAACGCAACGAGTGGCACCCGGTGGCGGATGCCCGCGGTCGCTTGGCATTTGCCAACGGTAGTGATGTGCGCTTGGGCACCACCCTGCGCGGCGGCACTTTGCAGCTGTTGCATGTGTCGGAGCTGGCTCACGTCTCTGTACACGCGCCGTGGCGGGCACGCGAGATTCGCACCGGTGCCATCAACACCGTGCCCGCCAACGGCACCATTATTCTGGAAAGCACGCACGAGGGCGGTCGCTACGGGGTTAACTACGAGATGACGCTGCGCGCCATGGAAAACGCAGCGCGCGGCGAGCTCTCCCCGCTGGACTTCCGCTTCTTCTTTTTCTCTTGGGCAGATAACCCGGACTACGCCCTGCCCGGCAAGGGGCATTGGGGCGACACCATGGCAGAGTATTTCGAAAAGCTGGAATCTCAGCACGGCATTTGCTTGTCTGCAGCGCAAAAACGCTGGTACAGCCACATGGAGCGCACCATGGGCGCAGCCATGCGCCAAGAATACCCCACCACCCCGGACGAAGCCTTCTCCACCGGCAACGACGGTGCCATCTACGGCGCACAAATTGCCTTGCTGCGCGAGGCCGGGCGCATTGGTGCCGACTTTGCCTACAACGCGCAAGAGCCCCTCTACACCGCGTGGGACTTGGGCCTGAGCGACCACACCGCCATTTGGCTGGTGCAGTATTACGGTGGCGCGGTGTATTGGCTCAACCACTACGCCGCCAACCAACAACCGCTGGAGCACTTCGCCGCCCACATTCACACCTGGCAGCGCCAATACGGCCACATTGCCACCCACTTCTTACCGCACGATGCCGCCCACCGCGACCCTCACGGGCAATCGTACGTTGAAAGCCTGGCGCAATGCGGCATCACCGCCGTGCGCGTGGTGCCCCGCACCCCCGACATTTGGCGTGGCATCAACAACCTGCGCATGTTGCTGCCGCGCAGCTGGTTTCACCGCGACACCCTGCTGCAACGCATCAATGCGCGCGGGCAGCAAGAGCCCTCGGGCCTCACCTGTTTAGAAATGTACCACACCGCCCCGCCCTCCCCCTCAGGCATTGCCCACGATACCCCCGTGCACGATGCCGCCTCTCACTCTGCCGACGCCGCACGCATGTTTGCAGAAGCCCTCAGCCACGGCCTGGTCGCCCCCATCTCTTACACCCGCAAACGCGCCAGAATGTAAACAGTGATGCCTTTTTAATCAATTAATTATGAGGCTAATTGCATTTATCATCTTTTATAATGATATATATTCTCCGCAGCAGTTTTTCCTGCCAATATAAAACAATAAAACAGAAAAAAACACCATGTGTAACAACACACCCACCAATGGTTCCGTCTCTGACGTGAATGCCGCCGATGTTTCCAACATCACCCCCGAAAACGCAGCAGCTCTCGCTTCTGCAAACCTTAACTCCGGCACCGATTTCGCTGCCACAACCAACACCAATACCGTCATGAATACGACATCCACCACCACTACTGTCCGGACTGACGACGCAAGTGCAGTCACCATCGTAAACCCCGCTGATTTTATCCCTGCTGATAAGGTCATGATTCTCGCTTCCGGTGCGGCTATGCCCGAACCGAGTGTACTGGGGGATAAATGCGCAGCTTACTGCGTATTTGATGAGCGATTGAAAGACATTGCAACAGATACAACTGCGATGTCTCTTAAATATGTCGCCTCATTTGACAACAATACCCCGGGCTTCCGCTCTGTCAATATGGCATCTACCGCTGTTGATACGGCAGACAAATACGACCTGTATGTGTATGTTGAACAACCGGGTATGCAGTATTTCGGCGTAGAAGCAGATGACTCCGCTCGCCTGGTAATTCCCTCTCTTGGCGTGGATATTACCAAGCCTACGGGTAGTCTCAATATTGCCAAAGGGCAAGGTAACGCCCCGCAAGCAGGGTTCTACCGCATTGCCGAACTTTCCTATACCAACATTCTGTATGGTTCTGCCAATGCCGTGGCTCTCAAGGTGTCTCACGACACTTCTGCTATCGTAGATGGCAATTACTCCGGCGGCAATACTTACAGCCGTACATTCTCTCCATCTCCTGATATGAAGTTCTTTGTGCTGCTGAAAGGTGCCGTTCCGCCGAAAGTTCCTCACCCTGCCAATCCTTGCGGTTGTTCTTCCGAAGGGGCAGGTTCTGCTTCATCCGGCTGTGCAACATGGGATATGTCCTTCGGTCAGTTCCCCATGATGGCTGGTATGCCGTCTGCTTCTGTCGGTTTCTTCTCTGATAAGCTTGCTGCGGCAGATCTCAGCCCCGCTAATCTGCGAGTCAATCACCCGATGTTTAACGAGCTCATTGTCGAGGGCGAGAAAGTCACCGTCAAACCTCAGTTTGGGGAAACCGTTCGCTATAGTTTGACTACGGGCAAACCTCTCGATAATGCGGCTTTGTCCACAGCTCGAGTTCGAAAACTGGATGCAGACTTTGCAGCCAACACAGAAAACGAAGCCGCTTACATTGAAGAGGCTTTCTCTGATGGTTCGTCTCTCATTTATCCGATTGCCGGTGGTACTCCTGTGCGTATGGTTACCAGCGAGGATGTTGCATTCTCCGCAGACGAGTTCAATGCCGCATACGAGGTCATTCGCGATGATGCTGGTGTGATTCGTCAGATTTATGCTGCTTCTACCGGCGTGTTGACCGTTACTTCTTACGGTTCCAGTGCCTTTATGCTGAACCTTTACCCCTTGAGTCAAGTCGGTAGTAAGGGTGAAAATGGCTACTATGCCCTTTCCGGTTCTTCTGTGAAATCCGTTGCTATTTCCGGTGTGGCAGATTCTGTTTTGAACATTATCGAATCTACCCCCGATGGTATGCCGACTCGCTATCGTTGGGATAAGAACGGCAATGTTTGGACGTTCACTAAGGGTGATGAATCTGTTAATGAGCAACTGACTCGTACTGAGGATGCGCTGAGTCCCGCTGCATGGACAGGAGATAACACCTACACCGATGCGGATGGTAACACGATTGCGGCTGAACACACGCAGTATCGCCATACTAACTTTGGTCAGGTGATCGATAAGACTATTTCCGGTAGTGGCGATGAAGCTCAGGTTACTCAGTACATATACGGCGAAATCGCCGGGCGCAATGATTATGGGCGTGTTATTCGAGTACTTCACCCCAATGGTAGCCATACCCGATACGAGTATGACGCAGAGGGTCGCGAAGTCCTCAATGTTTCCACAACCGTCGTTGC
>JAZNGY010000128.1:0-5158 GCA_045576695.1 Akkermansia sp. | reverse complement strand
CTCCTTCGGAATTGCAACAAATCGGGAATATGTAAGGATGGGGGCAACTCTAGCTTTGGTACCATGCGCTTATTATACCACGCCGAGGTGTCTTTGGAAATTCCGAAATGCGTTTACTCGCGACTTTTTAGAAGTTCCCTTATATTGACCACCGAGAGAAACCTGAGCATCACCGGACAGTGTAAGGGTACCCGTTACCTGCACGTTCTTGGTAACATTGCCTGAAGATGATTGAACAAGATTTTCCTTGACTGGCGATTCTTGCTTCCATTCATCTTTGCCGAAATCTGTATCCGTCAGAAGCTCGCCATTTTTGAAGGTGCCCATACGGTCACCGGTACCAAGGGTAACGTCACCCTGATACACTGTATAATTCTTAGAAGCACTGGGAAGATTATTTCCACCGGTATGAGTGCCTACCTCATAGTCTGCAGCATAGGCACTTGTTGCGGCCATTGCAACCAACACTGTAACCAAAATATTTTTAGGTAAATGTAATTTCATGGTCTATTTATTTTCGTATTATCGAGAGAATAACAGTTATTTATCTGTTATTTCGGGCGCGCCTTATACATGATTTTGGCGCATCTGTCAACAGTAAATGTAGAAAAAAACATTTATTTTCAACATTTTCCACATACTACCTTAGTAGGATTTAATCTTATCAGCATCTCTGAATATACAGACAAAAAAGGCACCGCAAGGGTGCCTTGATAAAAAAAGGTAAACAACCTGAAACGTTACAGCTCGTAATAAGTATAGCCGTTCAGTCCGGTGCGGTAGGCCTCCAGCGCATCGCGGCGCTGGCGGGGGGACATAATACCCTCCTCAACAGCGCGCTCAGCAAGGTTGCGGAACTTGGCAACGAGGTCGCGGGTATCGTACTTAACGTAAGAGAGCACGTCTGCCACGCTGTCGCCCTCCTCTTCTTGGGTATAAACGGGGCGGCCGTTTTCGAGGTGCACGCTCACCACGTTCGTATCGCCGAGTAGGTTGTGAATATCGCCGAGGGTTTCTTGATAAGCACCCACCAAGAACACAGCCACGTAGTAGTTCTCCTTGCCCTCGAAGTCATGGAGGGGGAGAGAGTGGGCGATATCCTCGCGGTCAATGAAGTTGTCTACCTTGCCATCGCAATCGCAGGTAATGTCCACCAGTACGGTTTTGCGGGTGGGGCGCTCGCAAAGGCGCTGAATAGGCATCACGGGGAAGAGCTGGTCGATAGCCCAGCTATCGGGCATGCTTTGGAAGAGGGAGAAGTTGCCGTAGTAGCAGTCTACCATGTTGTCGGATACCTCCTTAAGGTCCTCGGGGATTTCGCTCATCTCATCGATGCGGCGAGAAATCATGCCCATGATGTGCCAGTAGATAGCCTCGCCGATACCGCGCTCGCGCAGGGAGGCGTTACCGTAGAAGAACTGCATGCGCAGTTGGTCGCGGTAGTAGTTGGCGTCATTATAACACTCTTGGATATTTTTACGGGTAAGCATGCGGCGTGTTTCATCCAAAGACTTGAGCACCTCGCTGGCATTCTCGGGCAATGAGGGCGGGGCTGCATCTTGGCCGGGGGCACTGGCAACATCAAGCACATTGAACACGAGCGCTGCATGGTAAGAAACGATGGCGCGGCCGGACTCTGTGACCAAGGTGGGGTGCGGCACCTCGCACTTGGTGCACATCTCGCCCACCACCTCAACGATGTCGCGGGCGTACTCCTCTATAGTATAGTTGCAAGATGAATGGAAGTTGGTTTGAGAGCCATCGTAGTCCACAGCCAAGCCACCGCCCATATCGAGCGTGCCCATGGGCGCACCCTCGCGCACCAGGTCAATATACATGCGGCAGGCTTCGGTAAGGCCCTCACGCACCACGGAGATGTTGGGAATCTGCGAGCCTTGGTGGTAGTGCAGCACCTTAAGGCAATGCAATTTGCCTGCATTTTTAAGAGTATCTACCACATCAATAACCTGTGCGGTATTGAGACCGAACACGGAACGGTCACCGGCAGACTCGCTCCAATGGCCGGAGCCCTTGGCAGCTAAGCGCACACGCACACCGAGGTTGGGCTCAATACCCATGGCCTCTGCGCGGGCAAGAATGGCGGGCAGCTCGTTGGGCATCTCAAGAATAAGGCAGATATTGATACCCATGCGCTGAGCCGTGAGGGCAAGGTCAATGAACTCGTCGTCCTTATAACCGTTGCACATCAAGAAAGCCTCGGGGTCTTTCATCTGAGCCATGGCGGCAATGAGCTCGGGCTTACTGCCGGCCTCAAGCCCGTAATGGTAACGGGCGCCGTAGGCTACGATTTCCTCCACAATCTCACGCTGCTGGTTTACCTTGATGGGGTACACACCGCGGTACACCCCCTTGTAGTCCACCTCATTAATGGCTTTGATAAAGCTCTGGTTGAGCTCATCGATACGAGCGCGCAACAAATCGCGGAAACGCAACAACACGGGGGCATCTGTACCACGCTCGGCCAAGCCTTTCATAATGGTATGCAGGCTCACGGGGCGGGCCTCGCCGTCCGTATCTATCAGATTAACAGTAACCTCACCATTGCGAGAAACACCGAAATAACCGTTGCTCCAGTTTTCTACACCGTAAAGCTCGGCAGAATCTGCCGCAGACCAATTCTTAACTTTGCGCTTAATGGGGGTGCTTTTGCGTTTCATCATGGTATGCGATATGTAAAAAATGAAGCGTTTTATATACTAAGAGCGCCGTTTTGTCAACACCTTGTTTTTTTTATATTATTTTTTCGGCAATTTTTATTCATTTGTGAGCCCATGGCGGGGGCAAATGAGAAAAACCGTAGATTCACCTCGCGAGAAGCAAATCTACGGTTTATAAAATTGATAAGCTTAATGCGTGCAAGCGAGCAATTGCTTACTTGGCGCGGTAGTACTGGTAATGTACGCGCTCGTCGATGGCAAGAGCCTCGCGAACAGTGCGGATTACGGTGGGCTCAGCCTCGAAGGAGAAGAGCATGTACTGTCCATGAGTCAGGTGGTTGGACTCATAGGCAAACTCACGGCGGCCAACGTTGGTAACCTCCGTAACCTTAGCGCCGGCAGCCTCGAGCTGGCCTTGCATAGCGGCGGTAAGCTCCTCAAGGGTGGCGGCACCCTTCATGTTAAGAACGATCAGTGCTTCGTACTTTCTCATAACTGTATTCTAAGTAAGATGTCTTGCTTTCGCAAAAAGCGGTGGCGTATGATGCACCTTTTTTGCACAGAATGCAAGCCTAAAGTGTGTTTTATGTGAATTTTTTTTAGAATTCAGTTATTAAATGAGCTTCAGGCGCACCAAGTCCTGCGTATCGATAAGGCCGACGGGCTTGCGCTCGGCATCCAAAACGACCAAATCGTCAATGCGGCGGTCGCGCAGGGTTTTCACTGCGGTCATAGCCAATTTATCAGCCTCTACATAGACGGGGTTCTTGGTCATGTAGTCAGACACAGCGTGCGTGCCGCAGTTGGGGTCTGCCTGGTAAGCACGGGCAAAGTCGCCGTGTGTGAACACACCGGCCAAGGTACCATCGGGGTGAGTAAGCACGCAAGCACCGGCACGGGCGGAGGTCATGGCAATAATGCACTCTGCCACCGTGGCGCCCTCGGGCTGCGTGGCGTACTCCTTGCGCATAATGTCTGCAATGCGCATAAGCAAAGCGCGACCGAGCGAACCACCGGGGTGGCTGCGGGCAAAGTCTTCTTTAGTGAAGTTGCGGGCCTCAAGCAGCGCCATGGCAAGGGCATCGCCCATCACCAACATGGCGGTAGAAGAAGAAGTGGGGGCCAAGTTCAGCGGGTCGGCCTCGCGCTCTACGGCGGTGTTAAGCACCACATCGCTCAGCTCTGCCAGAGTTGAAGAGGGCTTGCCGGTCATGCTGATGATGGGCATGTCAAAACGCTTCAAGAAAGGCATGAGCGTGAGCAGCTCGGAAGTCTCGCCGGAGAATGACATGGCAATGCAAGCGTCGCCGTCTTGCACAATACCGAGGTCGCCGTGCATGGCGTTCATGGAATCCAGCACTACGGAGGGGGCACCCGTAGAAGTAAGAGTGGCGGCAATCTTGTTGCCGATAAGGCCGCTCTTGCCTACACCCACCACAATAATCTTGTGGCCGGTTTCGATGGCCTTGCGCATGGCATTTACTGCCGCTACGAATGAGTCATCAAGTCTCTCGCAGATTGCCTGCAAAGCTGCAATCTCATCCTCAAATACCTTTTTACCGCGAATGGTGTGATCTGTGGTCATAGCCGTAAGTTTATGGTAAATTTTTACTCGCTGCAATTCTACCACATCTCCCCTGCCCCTGCAATCATAAAACAGGTGATTTACCAAAAAAGAACATGTTTTCTGACATACCTCTTGTATTCTACGGTAATCTGTGTGCCTATTGATAAGATAAGAGACGCATGGGAATAATTAGAAACATTAATCTGATTTGAACACTAAATCGGAGTTTATCGGGGTGTTATATGCGAACGAAAGTGAGCCGAATTCCTAAGCCCCGTGACAGCGGGGCGACGGACCACTAGCCCCTGGGTGCAGCCGCGTCAGCGGCGGAACCCGGGGTAAGATGAAAATAAAATCGGAGCCCGAGAAGCCTAAGCGTAGCGAAGGCGTCGAGGCCGACAGCACGCCCCGATCCTGTTTTTGCGGTAGTAAGCTCAGATAAAAACCGTATTATTATTAAACAACAACGCATGATAAAAAGTGAATAAACAATACTTATGGGGGATGCTACCCTGCTGTCGGCCTCAGCAGCTGCGCTGCTTCGGGCTCCGAGATTCTTTTCTACCACTACCACGGGTTCCGCTGCTGACGCAGCTACACCACGTGGCTACTGGTCCGTCGCCCCGCTATCAGGGGGCTCTTAAATTTGGTGCGCTACGCCCACAGTATCACATCAAACTGCCCGATAAATTACAATTTATCGGGCTGCCACATCTATCAACTTTAATCTTTAACAGCGCTTTAAGAAAAAGCACAGCATCAATTTTCGCTTGAAAAGCGTGGCTTTTCAACACTGAGCTGCAGGCGCCTGACACAGAACTTCGTATATCGTCATTCGCACATTCCGACTGCAATGTATCAGCCGAAAAGTTCTGAAACAAACACCCCCGTTCTCCCAAGAAGAACGGGGGTG
>JAZNGY010000127.1:0-16632 GCA_045576695.1 Akkermansia sp. | reverse complement strand
AAGGGAGAGCAGATAGTCTCTTATCTAGGCAAGATTGCAACGAATTATCCCGGTTTAAATGCTAAGCTTAGCAATGCCTACCAGTTCCTGATGTATGGTATATCCAACTCTCTGGAAAATGATTTCTCTGCCCCTTTTGCTATTAATTATTTGGCTCAGGGTGAGCAGGATTCTACCCACGAGCAAGCATTCCAGGAGATAGCAAAATACCTGCGACGTCTCGATATTGATATCGCGAGCATGGAGCTGATTCTTCGAGAAGAAAAGTTTAGTTCTAAGCCAGATGACGATGGGGGGCGAGAACCGGAGCTGATGTATCGAATCAACAGCTACCATAAGGATAAAAACGGCGAGCTGGTGGCATTGGATTT
Organism: Akkermansia sp.; assembly: GCA_045576695.1. Classification (GTDB taxonomy): domain Bacteria; phylum Verrucomicrobiota; class Verrucomicrobiia; order Verrucomicrobiales; family Akkermansiaceae; genus Akkermansia. The sequence goes on along the minus strand of JAZNGY010000127.1, from coordinate 16,261 downwards.
CCGGGAGGAGTCGCGAGGTACTCAGGTATTGTTCGGTTTGCTGGGGGTAGTGCTGAGAAAGCTCCGTACAGGAGGTGTGCTGGTCATTGATGAAATTGATCGTTCGTTGCATTCTTTGTTGCTTGTCGCATTGGTATCTCTCTTCACCAATAAGGAGTACAATGTGAAAGGAGCTCAGCTTATCTTGACGGCTCACAATACAGAGTTGTTGGAGGCTGATAACTTGCGGACATCACAGGTGGCCATTGTGACCAAGACCTCAAAAGAAGGGACTTTTGCTCGCCGCTTGTGTGATTTTGATGGTGTCCGCAATGTTCAGAACTTCCGCAAGACGTATCTGGATGGCGCATTCGCAGGCATCCCATTCCCCATTATCTGACCTCGCCATGACTTACTCTCAGAACTTTTTTCTCCACGTGGTTTGCGAGGGCAAATCAGAGCGGAATTATCTTGCCGCATTGAATCGACTTCTGCGAGATTCCGGCATAGGTCTAACCTTGCTGAGTCCCACCCCTAAGAAAAGGGGTGAGGATGGGGGCGGACATTTCCGCAATGTTGTACAGAAGTACAAAGATTTTCATCGCAACAATCGCAATGTGCAACCATGGATATGGGTGGATTGGGATTTGTATTTACGAAATGACCAGCACTGCATGGAGCTGTATGAGTCACGCCCCAAGGGTATACCTGCCTTCCTGTTTAGTATTCACAACTTTGAGGATTTCCTCGTTCTTCACAGCTCTACAGAGCGAGTTCTTGAGTGGGTGAACATTTGCCGGGAGTGTAACCACTTTGCCTCTCCCATGCACAGCGAGGAATATATGCCCTTATTCAAGAGTCAATTTCCGGAATATAAGAAAGGTGAATTGCCGGATAGCTTAGCCATGCTCTCTAACGAGCAGGTAGAGAATGCGCTGATTCATTCATTGGATGCGAGTATTCCATTCAGATGCGATTTCATCGAGAAGCTTGCCGAGTTCATTATGGCGAGGTATCCCGATGCAGGACGACCGTGGAATGTGGTTAAGAAAAAAGATGAATAAACGTTATAAGTAGCATGGAATTATCTCCAGTTATTGATGCGTCAGTTAATTCTCCATGTGTGAGGCGTATTTGACAGACTCCTTATGGAACGTAGATTCCCGAAAGACCGCACTATGATAGGGCATCGATGGGAGTCTTGCCTGGGATGTGTATCCGTTCTATCACATCCAGCTCATCCAGCAGAGAAGACATGGTATATTTGCTAAACATGGCATGTTCCTGCATCTGCTTCTTTATGTAAGATAATAAGAAGAGCCCAATAAAATGCACGAATAGTTTACCTTCCAATGCGTCTTCGGAAGATACGAGCAAGCGATTGCCATTCAGACGTTCCTTGATGTTGCTGAATGCTTTTTCTACCACGTCTCGGTTTCTGTAAAGGAGCAAAGCTTCGCGCGCGTCTTTTATTTCATTGCTCATCAATGCAAAATATCCAAATCGAGATTGCGCCTCCTGCATGGCATTACGATTAATCTCGATTTTGGAACCGCCCTTTACCTTGCTTACCTTGAAATATTTAGCATAGGCTGCTTCATGAGAGTTTACTCGTTCGCCGTTCTCCAATTCATCCCGCAACGCAGCCATCCGTTTCATGAAGTTTTTCTCATCTTCAGCAGCGCGGGTATGATTGAAATAGAGGTGTATATACATGCGCTTTGGTGTTACCTGCACATCCGCTGTCTCTCGTTTAGAACGTTTTGTTGCCAACCAATCCACTTTTTCTGATATGCAAAACACATCATGCTGAGTATCGTAGTTATCTAGATTTCGCATGGTATTACCATGTTCCTTGATCATTCGCTTTACCTCAGACAGCGTTGTAGATGTTCCGATGAGGAACTTGTAGTGATTGGCAAGCATGGAATCAATATTTTCACTACTATAAAATCCCCTGTCCATCAACAGTTTTACCTTCTTTACTCCAAGAGGCTCTACGTCTGCAATCAGTGTGCGTACCGTTTTTACGTCGGGGATATTACCGGCAAGTTTCCGATAGTAAAACGGCAGATTGGAAGACTCTCCATAGAGTAATAGCAGGTTAAGTTGAGGAAGCGGCTCATGGTCTTTATTGTGGCCGTACTTTACCTGATTAAGCTGTTCAGAGTAACTGGAAATGGAGGTGGAGTCGTAAGCCCAATATTCCTCATGCTTACGGCGTTTTGCCAAGCAACGGAAAAACTCCATTTTCGAGCCCTCAGTTACGCTTCTCAAAATCTCGCTACTGCGTTGTGATGGAATATCGGAGCCATAAGGATGCTCATGCGTAACCGCCCACCGGGAGAAGCGGCTCAGCGCAGCAGAATCCTCAAGTATCAAATAATATGCAAGAGAAAGAAGCTGACGGTAGGTTTCAGGAAAACAGCGTTTCAGGTCGGAGGTTAAACCGGTCTTCTCTGCTATGGCATCCAGCAGATATGTAGCACCGAAAAAGTATCGTCTAGCATTCGTTATCAATTTTTTATCTTCTTTTTCTCTCGCAGCCTGTTGCTTCGCTTGATCCTGAGTCTCCTTTTCCTGTGCCTGCTTTTTACCTTCCGTGGACAAATGCTTACATCTGCCATCTGTAGGTATCATCTCGCCGGTTTTAGGATCAATTTTTCCAATAAGTACTCGTTTGCTACGCGGCTGCTTTTTCTTCTTATCCCAATAGGAAGAAGATTCATACACGTAGACGATATTGGTACGCTTGTCGAGTCTTTTAAGAATTGCCATTGTAGTGCGGATATTATAACGCCGCACTATGTTAAAGTTAAGCCTAAAATGATGTTTATTTTGCTTTATATCAAATTTTTAGCTACACATATACATAGTGCTGTCTTGGACTCTTTGCGGGAATGTACGTTCCACAGCCCACACACCCGGCAGACCAAGGGCTCCCCTTCGAGCGAATCCTCCCCTTGCAGCTCTGTTTTTGCGCCACCGGCAACAAAAATGCAGTAAACGCGCAACAAAATGCCCGCCGCAAGCTTCTATTTATTAGAAAATCTGCACTTTCTGCCATTTTTTAGTTGCGGCTTCGGTGCCGGGAAGTATTATCTTTTGTAAAGGAGATAGAGAATGATGAAGACAATTTTCCATAAAATCCTTGCCACCGCTGCCCTCTGCCTTGCGGCGGCGGGGGTGGGTGGCTGCACAGAAATCCACACACAAGCAGCTTTATCAGACAATTACGGAACTGGGACAACGTCGGGCGATTCCCGTCTTTATATCGAAGATGTTTCTACAAGCGAAGATTTGTATGCTGACGGTTCCTTTCATGTTGTAGACGTGATTACGGCCCGTTTAGTCTATGAGGGGGAAAGTAAAATGATAAAAATACACAATTATCATCCTGCACGTGTGGGGTACTTCAAAAAAGGACAATGTTATTTGCTGCCCGCCTCTAAAAAGCTCGAAAAGCTGAATGCCAATAGTGTAATTCTCCTAGATGAAATACTGCAGCTCTGCCCTACAGAAATTGAGAACCAAAATAATACATGACCATGCCCACCATCCCCCGAATCCTTGCCACCACAGCCCTGTGCCTTGCGGCGCTGGGGCTGAGCTCGTGCTACTCCTCGCTGCATAAGTATGTCTGGAACCGCGCTGAGATTATTGACGAAGCCTACTGGGTTCAGGATGAGGAAAACATTGAGTTGTACCGAGTGGGTGACACCGTGTATGCCAAAGGTTTTATTGGGCCCGCTCGCGGTGACCAGAAAAAGGGCTGGCAGGGGAATCTGCTGAATATTCGCGGCGGAGCCTACTCGTGCTACACCCCGGTTCCGGAAGACAGTAAACCTGTATACATTCAGCTGAACGAGAGTTATTCGGAACTCAAAGCTGATTTACAGCAAAGCCGTCGAAAGTTCCCGGACTTATATCGGGAGGATTTCTTTCATGTCAATTGGTGGAATCCGGCTCTATCGCCATACCTAACCGCTTTGCCTGCCGGGGCAGTTCACCTATCAGAGAAAGGAAGAGGAAGCCACATCATCGGGGAATATGAAGGTTATAAGCCCCACACCGATGCGCACAAATACTACGCCTACCCGCTGGGGGCGATTACGGCAGTGGCAGTAGACGCGCCGCTGACCCTTGCAGGTAACGCCTTGCTGTTGGGGGGCGCGGTTGTCGTACTCCCCTTTAGCGGCATATACGCTATTTACGATTTCTGCACCCAGAACGCCCCGGAGCCTCCACCTCAATGCACCCCCTGAACATGAAGACACTCGCCCTTTTCCCCCGAATCCTGACCACCTCAGCCCTGTGCCTTGCGGCGATGGGGCTGAGCTCGTGTTCCTTTGTTTTGCAGACCCATCAGATGGCGCTCGATATGGCAAAGGAGTATGATGCCATTGTTGTTCTCCATGACGCTGTGTACCAAGCAGGAAATCGCTTTTATGTGCAAGGGGTGCAGACCAAAGTGCGCCGCAGTGGACGATCTCCGATTCTGTCCACGTCAGTTTTATCAGAATTGGGGGCGCACCCGGAGATTACTGGTGAATACACCATTCTGCCGGATGCTGAGCGCAAGATAGTGTATTACGAATTCCGTCTTGAATATGGTAAAAAACCATTTGATATAGCGCAGCCCCAGCCGATTGCAAGGCTAGACGAGAATAATATGCCTAGGAATGCGGCTCCAACATGGATAGGAGGTGGTAATCCGAGAGCAAAAGGATGGTACCCCCTTCGGAACAACAACGGAGAAATTGTAGAGTGGTATGTTCCCGAGATTGATAGTTGGCACTCGCGAGACTACGAGGACCGGTGGCGGGAAACATTGCCTGCCGGTGCGCGGCCGATTCGCCTGACAGCTGAGGAGATTGCTAATCACCCCGTGCTGAAAGGCGAATCCGGAGTTCCGCTGATTCTGCTCCGCGAGCGTGGTGAGGCGCGGGTGAATACCGGTCGCGCCTTGTTTGCCTATCCGCTGGCCGGAATATGCTGGGTGGTGCCGGATGCTCCGGTCACCGTGGCCACGCATATACTGGACTTGCCCGTATGGGTGCTGGACTGGATTCTATGAGCTTAAAACGGCTTACGGATTCTGGTAACATGACTCCGTAACAAATAACCATCTTCCAAATACTATGAATCTGAGACCTTTTGTATGTTCTGTTCTCGCTTCCGCGTTCATGCTCCCCATGCACGCCATGGGTGAGAGTGAAGCCCGCGACCAAAACGCTAGCAGGGTACACGTGCCGCACATCTTCAACGGGGATAGCCCCGTGGTGCTGGTGCCGGCCTGCGCTTTCCTGCTGCACCGTCTCAACCTCGGCGGCAGCAGGCAAAATTGATACTTGCCCCGGCTTGAGCAGCATGTTATACTGTGCTTATGCTTAAGGCGAACATTTTTCCTGCAGCACTACTGGCAGGTTGTTTCCTGACGGGGATATTGATTTATCTCTTCGCTCCTGCCGGAGACACGCCATCATCTGCCGCACCCACAACAACTCCTGCAAGTAAAAAAGAAATGACACCGGAACTCATACAGTTCAAGAAAGACCTGATACGCGACATGCGCCGCACCACACAGACAAACGCGGTGATTCTGCGCAGCACACTCTGCGATACACTGCCGGAGGGGCACGTAAGCTGCCTCGGGCGTGTTACCTGGCAACTCCCCGGCGAGGAATGGCCGGTGGATGCCCAAGGGAAGCGTCTGGAACCGCTGGCCACCATTTTTGTGCCGGATTTACTTGGTGTTCCCGAGCCGCTCCGCAAGATGGCACTTATCACCATTTTTGCACCCACGGACGCCTGGGCTGAGGATATGAATGAGAAACCGCAGCTGGGATGCGTCATCCGCGTGTATCCCACACTGGAAGGCCTGGTACCATGCAGCTATGTATCCGAGGAAGTAAAGACCTGTCTCCTGACCCCGGAAGCAGTCGCGAATGATATGCCCATCTACCCCGGTATCGGCGGCGGGGATGAATGGTGGCCCGAATTCAGGGATATGGAAGAGCTGTGTGATATCGATTACAGAGAAGAGGTGTGCGAAGTGGTTTACGATTCACATAAAATAGGTGGCTACCCCTCATTCCTGCAGGACCCGCCCAAGTTCCCCGCAGGTTTTGCCTTTTCCCTGCAAATTACCTACGAACCGGACGCCGGCTTGCTCATAGGCGACTGCGGGAATTACTACTTCTATTACAATGCCGAGAAAAACGAATGGCGGGTGTATGCGGACTTCGGTTAAGCGTCCCACTCCAAAAATCAGCCTCTCGAGTCTCCCGCGGGAGGCTGATTTTTTCAAGGCGCCCATTCTACCTGCGCAGCAGTTTTCCGGGCACCCCTGCTCCCCGCCAGAAGCTCGCGGCATCCTTGCGCGACTCCCCGGAGTTTCGGAGGGGGAGTCGCCTCGGCGTAGCCGGAAATTGACTAATTTCCGGCGAAGACGGGCTTACTATTATTCACCGACAGGCTTTCCAGAACAACTCGGCGTCTTTCCTGCTGGCGGGAACCATGTAGCGGGAACGCAGCAGCGAGGTATCGCGGTGGCCCATCTCCAGTTGCAGCTCCGGGAGATTCCGGAACATGGCGGCGTGGTACGTGGCGAAGGTGTGGCGGCAAACATCCGGCACCCAGTGGCGGAACCCGGCGGCACGGCGTAAGGCCTGCCACTTGCGCTTCCAGTTGCGGGGGATGAACCTCTCGCGCTTGCGGATGCCCCTCACGCCACGCAGGGGAACCGCCCGCCCACCGCCTGTCTTGCTGGCGCGGGGGCGTATGATGACATGACCCTCCTCCCAGTTGATATCCCCGTCTTGGAGACGGCTCACCTCAGTGGGGCGGATGCCCCCATAGAGCATCAGGCTCAGCGAGAAGCGCATATCCCGGAACTCCGGGCGGCTGGCAGTGACTTGCAGCTTTTCCACTTCCTCCGGCGTCAGCGGCTCGATGGGCTTTTCCTGCACGGCTGGCACCTCGATACGCGTCACCGGGTTACTATCCGCCCATTCCTGCCGGACGCCATAGCTGAACACGCTGCTGAGAATCACGCGGCCCTTGCGGTAGCTGCTGGGGCTGGCACCGAATGCGGCGGCAAGAATCCGCTTGCAATCCGCCGTACTCATGGAGCGCAGCGGCATATCCGCCGCGCCTTCCACGCGCAGGATGCGGCGCACGAAGTGGCGGAGATCGCGGCGCGTGGTCGGTCGCAGGTCCTTGCGTGCCTCCACGCTTGCCCAAGCGGCTTCCTGTAAGGTTACGGTGTGCTCTTGTTGCTCCAGCATTTTGAGCCCGGCGTATAAAACTTGCTGCACTCTTTCTGTTATTTCGGAGGCTGAAGCTTCGCGGAGCTTAGCCATTTGTACCGTTGCACATGCAACTTGCGCAGCATCTATTACCGGCACGCCTGTGCTTTTCAGCAGCTCCAGGGCGGCTATTTCTTCTCGTGTGATGCTCAAGTGACGATGCTTCGCCATCTGTTTATTTTTTCTTTTCTCGATTTTCATTTTTTTTGTGGAGTTCTTCTTTTTGAATGCTGTAGCAAGCCTAAAAGTTGAAAATAGTTGATATTTTTTCTTTTTTGCTAAAAAAAGCGGGTTGATAATAAGATTATTTTCATTTTTCGAAAAAATTAATAAACTAATTTTTAAATAGAAATAGTATCTACAGCATTCAAAATACTGTAGAATCCGGCTCTCAAACATGAACATCAATATGAAAAATACAATTTTTTTAAGCTCTCTCTTAGCAGTTTGTGTTGCAACTGTAGCACAGGCAGATGAAATTCATGAGGAAATCTTCTTTAGAAGTGGCACTAAAAAAGTGGATGGTAATTTAACCGTCAATCGTTTGCAACTGGGCGAATACGTGGGCGATGTTGCTCATTTGATTGTATCCGGTAAAACAACTATTAATTCAAATTTATCAAAAGGTAACGCTTGCCAAGTTCAAGCCACTTCTATATTAGAATCAGACGAAATCGAATTTATCTGCGCAACTACCAACTTTACGAAAAGTTTTTCGATACTGGGCACAGTAAAGACAAATAAATTTATAGTTTCGGGTACTGAAGAATTCCCGGGCATATTCACTATCACCCAAGGCAAGCTCGTGTCTCTCAGCGAAGGAACGCCGGGGATTTTGCAAATTGGCGCAAATGTTACAGCTCATGCAGGTGGCGTATTCAGACCAACTTATTGTACCATTGGGCTGCATACAGAAGTAAATGGGGGAACCTTCAACGTGAACAAAGGTGCCACCATGGCCGACATCACATTAAATTCCGGCAACGTCAATGTTCTGAGCGAGACAGAGAGTGTGGGCCTGATCACGGTGAATAATGGTTCTTTGTCTCTTGAAGAAGCTGCTATCGTATCCGATGTAACAATGAACGACGGCACTCTCAATATTTTAGGAGACGTTCAGACCGGAGCACTGACACTTAATGGCGGTACCATTAATTTCTCCGCGGATTCTGCTATCGACCTTGGTGAAGAAAGTTTGATACTGGGGGACAACGTTGCAATCACCCTGAATGTGGATTCTCTCGACAACATTGAAGGTATAACTCTCTTCAAAAACGCGGGTAATGTGGATGGCTTGGATGAGCTCACTGTTAAATTTGTTGATGCAAACGGGGCTACTAAAGAAGCTGCGGTTGCCTACAGCGATGGCTCAGTGGTAACCGCCGCTATCCCCGAGCCTACCACGGCTACGCTTTCTCTTTTGGCTTTGGCAGGTTTGGCTGTACGTCGCCGCCGTCGCTAAAGCTATGGCGTGACAAGCCGCCGCCGGGCTTCTCGTTGATTCGCCCAGACAGGTCGCAAGTAAGATAATTTTCGGTAAATGTAAATTCAAGCCGTTGCCCCTGACCGGGCAGCGGCTTTTTGAATTCCCGGCTAAAACAGCCCCCTGATAGGCACCTCGTGCTTCCGGTAGTAATCGGTCTCGTGCTACCGGTCATGCTTGGACGGCGTTCATAAAAAAAAATGATTGCAGGCACAGTTCCTCCTTTCCTGATGGGCTTATAATTGCTAGAATGAGCATATGCAGAAAGCGCACACGCTAAGCGAAAAAGAGGCGAGACACCCCATGAGCCGGGGTGAGCTGGTGGTGTCTCCGACCGGGGAGTTGCTATGCCGATGGCAGGACGGGGCGGATATTTATTCTCTGCAAGGGGAGGATATGCTGGAGTTATTGCAGGAGGAATCAACAGCAAACCTAACGCCCTCCATGGCATATCTTCGGCGTGCCTGTGTGTGCTATGTACGAGAACTGCTTCATCATGAAGGAGCAAAGCGAGGAGTCGCTTTATCAGAGCAAGCCCCCGGGTTTGATTTTGTATCCCTCTGCAAGGATTTGCCCCCTATTCCGGGGGCAGAGTATTGGAGCGAAAACGTTTTGGCGGGAGGCTTGGCCAAACTGTATGCCTCATTTCGCCGCCGCTTGTTAAAAAAGCCGCAACAAATACTGGCCGAATGTGTGCAGGGGCTGAATCCGCAGTGGGCAAACTGGGGAAAAATCGTCTTCCATCTGGCGGAAAACAAGGTGGCAGATTCGCAAAAATTACCCTTCGCGTTCATGGCTACGTATGTGGATGCTGCGCCGGAAGGAGAAGGAAAACACTGGCCTCTTGCCGCTGCGCTGAAGCTGCAGAAGTCGAATCCTGTGGCATTTGAGCAACTGGTTACCCCCCTAGAACAATTGGCAGCCACATGTCCTTTCATGGAGCAGTTGTTGCGCTCTCAGCGCATATTCCGTGCTTGTGCATTCTCCCCCCGAGAGGCTTTTCAATTTTTGCAGGAACAGCAGCTTTATCAGCAGGCAGGCGTACAGGTGCGAGTGTTCAATATCTGGAAACACAAGCCACTGCGGCCTAAGCTGCGTATTTCACTGGATACCCCGGGCAAGGTGAAAATGGGGGCAGCCTCTCTGTTGGAGTTTTCCGTACAAGCGGCATTGGGGGATGAGCCCCTGAGCCGCGCGGAGCTACAAAGCTTACTGAGAGCGGAGGGGGCGCTGGTGCAGCTGCGTGGTGAGTGGGTGGTGGCAGATGCAGAGCAGATTCAACAGTTGCTCTCCCGATGGAAACAGGTCGAAAAAGCGGTCGGGCAACAGGGGCTGACCATGATAGAGGGATTGCGCTTGCTGGCCGGAGTACCGGAGGCGGCCGGCGTGCTGCCGGGAGCCGATGAAACTGTGGAATACACATGCGGACATTCGCTCGCGGAATTGTTCCATCCGGTCGGCGCTGCCGCTGCTCCGCTGCCGGAGATACCTTTTGGATTGGGGGATATACTGCGCCCCTACCAGCACGAGGGGGTGAGCTATATGTACCGTATGCTGAATATGGGAGCCGGTGTTTGCCTGGCAGATGATATGGGCTTGGGCAAAACCTTGCAGACTCTCACCCTGCTTGCCGTATGGAAAGCGGGTGGCGTACTGAACGATGGTCCGGCACTGCTGGTGGTGCCGGCTACACTGATTCGCAACTGGCAAGCAGAAGCTACGCGGTTTACCCCCGGGCTGCGTGTGGGCGTATTGCATCCGTCTGCCCAATCCCGGCATGAGCAGGCAATGCTCAAAAACGGAGAGAGCGAGATGTTGAAGTCTTACGACTTGGTGCTGACTACTTATGGCATGCTTTCCCGGCAGGATATGCTGTACTGTGTAGAATTTGCGGCTGTGATAGCAGATGAAGCTCAGGCTATTAAGAATGCCGCAAGCTCCCGCAGCAGGGCGTTGCGCGCGCTGAAATCACCACGCCGTATTGCACTAACCGGCACCCCGGTAGAGAACAGCATGGGGGATTTGTGGAGTATCTTTGATTTCATTAATCCCGGTTTGTTGGGCAAACACACTCAATTCCGCACCTTTGTGCGTGCGTTGGATAATCATTACGCCCCGCTTCGCAAGCTCACGGCACCGTTTATTCTGCGGCGTCTTAAGTCGGACAAGCGTATCATTACCGATTTGCCTGACAAGACGGAGGTAAAACTCTACTGCTCGCTTACGGCGCGGCAGGCTGCATTATATACCCGTTGCGTGGAGCAATTGCGCAAGGATTTAGAGAATGAAGAGCTGCCTGCCATACGGCGTAAGGGCTTGGTGCTGGCCTATCTCTCGCGCTTCAAACAAATATGCAATCACCCGGCGCAGTTTATAGGAACCGGAGCGTATGATGCAAAGGCCTCCGGCAAGTTTGCGAGGTTGGCAGAACTGGTGGAGTCTGCGGCTGCCCGCCAGGAGAAGATGCTTATCTTCACCCAATACCGGGAGCTGTGTGCCCCGCTGCATGATTTCCTGGCAACGAGCTTTGGGCGCAAGGGGCTGGTGCTGCACGGCGGTACCCCGGTGAAGAAGCGTGCCGCACTGGTGGAAGACTTCCAACGTGAAAACGGCCCGCCATTCTTCGTGATTTCGCTGAAGGCCGGAGGCACGGGGTTGAACCTTACAGCCGCCAACCATGTGGTGCACTTTGACCGCTGGTGGAACCCGGCTGTGGAAAATCAGGCGAGTGACCGTGCCTACCGCATCGGCCAGCACCGCAATGTGCTTATACACAAGTTTGTATGCACCGGCACGCTGGAGGAAAAAATAGACTCCATTATTGATAATAAGCAGAATATGGCAGATTCCATACTGTCCGAAGGCGCAGAAAAACTCCTTACCGAGATGAACAATGAGGAGCTGATAGACTTCGTATCTTTTGCGCAAAACTCCATAACGGCTGAATAACAATGTACGATTCTTACGGTTTCCCGCAGTATGTTTCTGTTGCCGAGCGCAAGGCTCAGGCGCAGAAGGCTCTCGCAAAGCTCCGGAAGAAATACCCGAATTTATCGCCGGTGTTCATAGAGGGCACGCAGATAGCCCGCTCCGTCTGGGGCAAGGCTTGGTGTAAGCACCTGGAATCCTTTTCCGACTACTCTAACCGCATACCTCGGGGTAAAAGCTATGTGCGCAGCGGTGCCGTGGTGGATCTGCACATAGAAAAAGGTCTTATTACGGCTCTGGTAACAGGTTCCTCATCCACCCCCTATGAGGTACGCATGGAAATAGCCTGCCTGAATGGGGAGCGCAAGGAAAAGATTGAAAAACTGTTTCGAGAAGTGGCGTCTCTGGAGCTGCTGGATTTGCTGCAAGGTAAACTTCCCCGGTCTCTTATGGCGGCACTTACTGACACCCGAGATGGGCTATTCCCCCGGGTGAACGAGGTAAAACACACGTGTAGCTGCCCGGATTATGCCGATTTCTGCAAACACCAGGCTGCCGTATTGTACGGCGTGGGAAATCGCTTGGACACTCAGCCCGAACTTTTGTTCACCCTTCGTGGGCTGGATGCCACTGTACTAACCGCCGGGGCAGAAGAAACGTTGGAGCAGGCTGCTGGCTCCGAGCTGGGGGAGAGGGATTTAGCTGCTCTTTTCGGCGTCGAGTTGGTGGATGCCGCCTTGTGGACTACAGAACCACAACCGACCCCTAAAAAAGCCAAGGTTAAGCGTAAACAAAGCTCCGCCGGCAAAGAATCACCCGCTCCATCCGCCCGAACACCGAAAACGCCGATGGAACAACTGCTCTACATCCAAAAATACACACAATGGGATTTCACGGAACTGGCGCGGCAATTATCCACCACCGCAAACCGTATCTCTAAGTGGAGCAGCGGGGAGGCTGTGCCCTCTGCACCTATCGCCAAGCGGATTCAAAAACTGTATCAGGATATAAAAGATATTATGGGGAAAATACGTGCCCACAAGTGAGCCAATATGTGAAACAGACGCATTATGAATAACAAACCGGATGGGGTAATAACAGAATTGCTCCCCTTGGCAGAGGGAGAAGAGTTGCGGGAGTTTGTGCAACAGCAAGCCGACTCTGATGTTTCATTTGCCGTGAAGCTGAGCCAATGGCTCACGAAACAATATGGTGCGTTTATTACTGAATCCTCCGTGTATGTAGATGAAGTCCGGCGGTTATTTGGGCTGACAGAGTCGAAATATCGGGGCAATAATCGTTGGCGTTACTACGACGATTACGGCTTGGATTGGATTAGACTGGAAGAGGGAATGGTGCAATTGGTGGTGACGCTGCGCGAAAAATTACAAGCCGGGATGCCAACCGTTGTTGCAGCACCCATAGTAGAATTTTACCGTTTATTGAAAGAACACATCGATGATTTTTATGCAGAGCATGAAGTAGATATTAACCAAGCGGCGCGAGCCTGCGATGCCCTGTTGCTGGAATGGGCTGAGCACCCCGATGTACCTGTACAGGAGAAGCGAGCCCTTTACGATACCTTGCAAGTATTGGCAAAATCAGAAATCATGGAGTATGTGGAGGGGTTGACGGATGCCTTTTTCATGAGTTACCTTATCCGCACTCAAAGCCCAGAAGAGGCGCTGAACACTATCGAAATACTTACCGCAGAGGGGCAGGTCTGCGAAGAACTGGTGCATAAGCATATTTCATTGCTGAGGCAGTTCGGTCGATCGGCGGAAGCCCTGGCAGTTATCCGCTGCAACCTTCGCTACCGTTCGGTCCTGGACGCAGAGTTGAATCGGCTCTATGAGCTGCATGACGATTACGCCGCATTAAACCTGCTGGATTTGGCTAGCGCTCACCGCTGCGAAAATGCCGACATTGAGGAACGGCGTATACGCTTTCTGCTCCGATTGAACGATACGCAAAAGCTCATAGAAGCATACCGCCATATAATGTTGAATCAATGGAATGGGTTTGACTATTATCCAAAACTCAAGGCTCTGGTACCCCCCGCTGAATGGCCGGAGCAATACAAGCTGGTAGTGGCAGAGGGTTGCGAGAAATGCAGCAAGGAGTTTATGGCTCGTATTTATGCGGAGGAACATGATTACCCCATGCTCTACAAGGCTATAATGGCAACGCGGTACAATGTTCTGCAGATGTTGCAACAGTATATGGCTCTACTACCGGAAGAATACCACGAAAAGCTGTTGCAAAAGGGATATAATGAAATCGACAACGAAGCACACCGCGCAGACAAGCGCTCGGAATATGCGCGTGTCGTTACAAAAATCCGACAGTTCTCCACCTTGCCCGGTGCTAAAATCTTGGCTGATGTCATGGTTACAAACCTGCGCGTTGCCTACATGCGGCGCCCTGCGTATATAGATGAGCTGAACAAGCTATAGCATAGTACCCGGCAAAGCGCAACATGCGCTGCCGGAACTTGCGGCCTTTCTTGATATCGGCAAGGGAATCAGCCATTGTCGTCCTCCTTGTCCTTGGTTGCTACGCCAACCAGACCTGCCGGAGACACGCCAACCGTGATGATAGACTCGGTCAGCTCCGTGGCAATACTTGCCCCGCAGGAGGTTGCAAATGCGATAAGCCCCAACCACGTGGAGCGCTCCTTCAGTCGATTGAGAATGTACGTAAACATACCCTCATGGGCATGTCAAAAGGCAGCTTATCCGTGAAAGAATAAGCTGCCTTGTAAAAAAATCGGGATAGAGGATATTCAATCAACCTGTTCGGCCAATGTTCGCACCATCTGATTAGAGGTGTTAGGAATGGAGGAAAAACCGAACTTTTTGTAGAACTTCTTGACTTTCTTATCAATGGCATCTACTAAAATGAGAGCTCCCGCGCCTTTATCTGCTCGCTTCTGGATTTCTTGTATGGCTTCCTGCAAAAGCATAGAGCCATATCGTTTTGGCTCCGTCCGGTTGCTGTTACGTTGGTGCTTTTTATCTACAGCCAGCAATCCTATTTTCCACGCAGGTATCGGGAAAGTAACATCGTAATATTTACTCTGCTCAGAGCGCAGGGCTCTTCCATCTATGGCAAAGGGGGAAATGGCATAAAAGCCAATGAGCTCCCGAGTCTCTACTTCTATCAGGAGAGTAACGGCACTCAGTCCTTTCTGAATGAAAGTTTGAGCATGCTCCTTGATGAACTCGTCCAGAGAAGGTTCTCCACAGTGAAAATACTCTGTTGCGATAGGCAAATCGCCGTAATTGATATATGCCGCAGACATATCAATCAATTACTAAACGGGGTATCGCCGAATTCATCTTGCGAGCTTCGATGGTGGCTTCGTTAGGCGTATAGGCCTTGTCAATCAGCTGTACCACAAACTGAGCTCCGGCTTTTGTCAGGGAAAGCGGCTCATCGGTATACATAAAGCTCTTCTTAATCTTGCCATTCTTTGCAAGTTTTACGACAAACCCATTCTTGCCACGTCGGGTACCCTTCGCGGTTGAGTGTCGTTGCTTTTTCACTGTCGCCTTCATATCTGCACCTATGATACCATTTTCAGGAAGATGCTTCAAGTCCAATAGTAAAAAATTGAGAACAGCTAAAAAAAAGGATAGCTGGGATTTACCCTCAAAATACATTGATGACCTCGATTCCGTTTTCCTGCAAGGAGTCTGCCGGTAATTCCTTTGCAATCGCAGGAGGGCGAATACTTAGCCAAAGGCAACTGCGTTACAGTAATGTGGGGTGGGGAGGAAGCCGGAGGCGAAACACAGCCAGGATGAACAAGAACCGAATACAAGGCCAAAGTGCACGATGTGAGGCAGCCATGGATGCTCACGCCCGATACTCTGTCAAGAGTGTGCATGGTAGATTCAGCTTGCTCTGTGTGAAAGCTACGAGCCTTATTCTGAGATCAATTGATAAGGAAAGCGCTGCGGAGCAATCTGTCAGTAGGGAGTCAGCAGTGGCCATAGTACCGCCAAGCAAACAACACCAGCGGGAAGGACCGAATCCGGCGTGGGTAACCACTTGCATCTCAGAACATATAGCAACAGAGCAAAAAAATACTGAAATGTATGAAGGTGCGACTGAAAGAAGGAACGCGGAGCAACATTCCCGAAAAAACACACTATATTACATTGTCATCTGCTATGGATTGACAATGTATTAACTTCATCCCCGAGATTATTCAGACGTAGAATATCTTTGCACACGATGGTGATACGCTATTTCTACCTCATTTTACCGAATCAGGAAGTGTCCGGTGCATATCAGTTCATCATTCCTCAACTTTTTTGACGTGGTGAAGATTTTTCATCATTAAGTCAACTTCGGCACCTGTAGGGGCACCCATACCGGATATCCCCGGGACACAATGAAGATTCTGAGATGAGATGGAGGAGCTACTCTCATTGTAACAGTTTCCTTTTAATTTACTGGTCTCATCATCTAAGGTATCGCACGAACACAAAATCACAACCAAAATATATAATAGCAGCTGTGGGGCATGTACGAAACAAATAAAGAAGTTCAT
>JAZNGY010000126.1:0-4904 GCA_045576695.1 Akkermansia sp. | reverse complement strand
CTTATGACGAGAAGAAATGTTACGACCAATCTCCATCAGCCGTGCTTGCGACTCGGATGAAATCCCATCACTCAAAATCCGCACATCGTATACGGTATTATCCGCGGCTTTTTTCAGCAACGACCAAAGAGCCAAAGAGAGCGGCAAAACACCTTTCTCATTGCCGGCGAAAACGACTGTACAACCAACGGGCATCTGTACATTCATCATTTTTAGCATCCATGGCAGATCAACTGAATAAGTGTATATTTGAGAGATGAGCAGCAGCTTACGGCACTGCCGCCACTATGGTGATTCTAACGCAAGAGGCTGATGATGTCGAGAAAAAAAGCATGCACTATCATAATCACTCCTCGCAATAATTACAACTTGACAAGCCCGGGGTAACAGATATAATGGTGGGGTATGCCCCGCGTGATTATCATGTTACTTTTTTCGTTACTGCTGCTACCCGCCTGCACCATTGTGGATATGGGCGGGGCCGTAGATGAAATAGGCAAGCAAGAAGCCGTGCCGCAACAGGTAAAACGCACGGGTGAACACCCCAAAATTTTGGAAGATTATACCAACGCGCCTACACCGGCCTGGAGAAAAGGGGATACCTATTACATACAGCTACCCATTGCCTACGTACCGGCTCAAGACTGGTATGCGCTCCATTATTCCCCCTATCTGCTCAATAATGGTTTTGAATGGCCGCAACGTTTAACGGATGCGGAAATCAGCCAATACCCCACAGAGATATACTACGCGGTGCTCAATGCCGAGCAATTTAAAGAAGCGTGCAGACACCCTAAAATTGAGCTTACCCCACGCATGCGCAACATGGAATACGAGATTATACCGGCGGCCGAGGTTGATTTAACGGGAGCCGAAAAGCTGACGGACTGCGCCACACGGGCTCCGCAACGCATACTTCTGGACCGCTTACCGGCCCGCCGCACCACGGGAAACCAATGGCGCAGGCCCTTGGTGTTTATTCTCGATGCAGCGGATATTCCCCTTTCCATTGCAGCAACGCCCATCGGCTGGGTAGCCAATGTAATACTCTGCCCGTTTGTAAGAAAATAAAACTATTTTTCGCGGATTCGGGGTGCAAGAGCGTTATCTATTACAGAACGTCATGAAAAAGCTCCTATTTTCAACTCTTGCCTTTACCGGGCTTTGCCTCTGTGGCAGTGCCCAGGAAGATATCGCCCCCGAAATGCAATATGAAGAAGCCGTAGCAAGCACGGATTTTGCCGTGGATATGTTCCGCCATTTAGCCCGAACGCAGGAGGGCAACATCGTCTTTTCGCCCGCCGGGTTAGAAGCTGTGCTGAGCATCTTGCAACAGGGAGCAAGAGGCGAAACGGCCGCAGAGCTCAACACACTACCCGTCAGCCAAGCAGCGCTTACAGCCATGAATCCGCAGCTGGCAAGTGCCCTGTTTGTGGCAGATTCATTCAAGCTGAAACCCGATATTACGGCAGACAATGTATACAATATTCCCCTGGTAACAGACCCCACAGCGGCAGCAGCGGCCATCAATAATTGGGCTTACACCTACACCATGGGGTTCATACCGGACATTGTATCTGCGCAAGACTTTTCCCCACTCACGCGGATGGTGGCCGTCAACGCCATTTATCTGAAAGAAAGGTGGATGCACCCGTTTAAAAAAAGCAGCACAGAGCAAAATGTCATCTTCACCATGGCAGATGGCAGCATCACCACGGTAGCCATGATGTATGAGCGCAATGACTTTCTCTACGCCGAGGGCGAAGACTGGCAAGCCGTAGCACTTTTTTACGACACCATGGGGCGCGTGGGTGAGCCCGGCTGCTTTATCGGCATTTTACCCAAAGGAAACGCCCGTGATTTTGCCAGCACGCTTACCCCTTACAAATACCGCACCATCATCCAAGCTCTGGCAATGAGTTTCGAGCAAGAAACCGTTGTGAGATTGCCCCGCTTTGAATTGACTACCGGCACATTCTCGCTGGCGCCCGCTCTCCAAGCCTGCGGAATCAATGACATCTTTACCCCGGCGGCAAACTTCAGCGGTTTCAGCGATGCACCGCTCTACCTCAACGACATTATACAACGTTGTTACGTCAAAATGGATGAGGAAGGCACAGAGGCAGCAGCCGTTACCGCCGGGGTGGTAGGCGTATGGGCATGCGCCGAAGAAACCGTACGCTACCGAGAAATCACTTTCGACCGCCCTTTCATTTGGGTCGTCGGCAATTTGAACATTAACTCCACGCCTTACTTTATGGGCATTACAGAAGAACCGTAAATACACACTACTATGAAATCTCTTACAGCAGCCATTCTTACCATAGGTGCCATTGCCACTGCGGCAGATACCACCCCTGCCCCGGCAGATGATTTTGCCGTGCAGATGTTCAGCACCTTAGCAAAAACACAACAAGGCAACCTTGTATTCTCCCCCGCCTCGCTGGAGGCGGTTGTACGCCTTTTGCAACAAGGCGCAAGGGGAGAAACGGCAGCCGAACTGGCAGCCCTGCCCATGGGCAAAACGGGTATTTCCACCAACATTACCCCCATAGAAGCCAACGCTCTTTTCATTGCAGATTCTCTGCGGCTCTCGCCCGACATCTCGGCAGATGAGGTGTTTCTTGTTCCGTTCGGCTCCAATAACGCCAAGGCGGCAAACTTCATTAACGCTTGGGCTAAAAAGCATACCAACGGGCTAATTGCTCACATATTGAGCGCGCAAGACCTCACCCCGCTCACTCGCTTGGTGGCGGCCAATGCCATTTACCTCAAAGCAAAATGGAGCATTTCTTTTGACCCTGAAGACACACAAGAAAATGCCGTTTTCACCATGGCAGACGGCACTACCACCAGGGTGGATATGATGTGGCAGCGAGAAGAATTGCGCTATGCAGAGGGTGATGACTGGCAGGCCGTGGTGCTGTATTACCGAGCAGATAAGCGTTTTACCCCCAATATGCAATGGGTGGGGTTCATCGGCATTTTGCCCAAGGGCGATGCGCGAAAATTTGCGGCTACGCTCACCCCGCAAAAATACCAAACCATTCGCGCCGCACTGGCGACAGGTTACCCGCAAGACACCATCGTGTATCTGCCCCGTTTTTCTATGGACTCGGGTGTATTCTCCCTTAAACCGGCGCTGGAGGCTTGCGGGGTTACGCTGTCATTCTCGGAGTCGGCAGATTACTCGGGATTTGCAGAGGGGTTGATGCTCAGCAATGTATTACAACGTTGCTATGTTAAGGTAGACGAGGCCGGCACAGAGGCTGCAGCCGTCACCATGGCCTTAGCAGTAGAAGGATGTTGTGCCCCCGGCGAAGAGACCAAACCCAAGTACATCCGCTTTGACCGCCCCTTCATCTGGGTCATCGGCGACCTCAATTCCCCCGCAGCTCCGTACTTTATGGGATTAACAGAAAAACCATGAAAACTCTCTACCTACCCCTGCTCTCTCTGTTGGGGCTGTGCGCCTGCACGACACAAAATGACTTTTCTTTACCGAAATACGATTCGACGGACTCCGTATCAACAAAGTTGAACGTTGCCCCGCAAGCGCAACAGAAAAACTTAGCCGTTGATATTTTCAGGCATTTAGCAGCCGAAACATCGGGCAACATTGTCTTTTCCCCCGCCTCTGTGGTGGGCACACTGCGCACCCTGAAACAAGGTGCACGTGGTAAAACGGCGGCACAGCTCAGTATCGTACCCGATACCAAGGCCGCCACCAAACCCACCATGGCGGTAGAAGAAGCCAACGGCATCTTCCTCCATCAGGGGCTTACACTCAAGCCCGGCATTTCGGCGGATGATATTCTCTCCGTTGAATTCGGCACCGATGCGGCGAGCAATGCTATATCGGAATGGGTTGATGACAAAACTCACGGTTTCATCTCGGATTTCCAATCTTCCTCAGCACTCGACCCAAGTACACAAATGCTCTTGGTCAATGCCGTGTATCTTAAAGAAAAGTGGGAAGACCCGTTTGATAAAGGTGACACCAAAACGGAAACATTTATCGGAAACAACGGCAAAAAGCATGATGTTGATATGATGCACAAAACAGCATCCATGTACTATGCCAAGGGAGAAAACTGGCAAGCTATCGCCCTACCATACAAAAGCGGCGGATACTTTATTGCCATTTTGCCGAAGGGGGATGCACATCAATTTGCCGCCAACCTCACACCGCAGCTGTACCACAGCATCATCAAAGCTGTAGCTAACGGCCATAAAGACATTGAACTCGGGCTGCCGTCTTTTGATATCAGAACCGCCCCCGCTTCTCTTAAATCTGCCCTGCAAGGCTGCGGCATCTCACACATCTTCTCAGACAAGGCTGATCTAAGCGGATTCTGTGATGCACCGGTGTTCGCCACCGATGTCATGCAACAATGCCGCATCAAACTGGATGAAGAGGGCACTGAAGCGGTTGCCTTATCAGAACTCCCTGCGTGGCTGCTCGAAGATGAACAACCGCAACCGCTCAAACTAACCTTTGATCACCCTTTCATCTGGATTATCACCGAGGCCAACACTAACGCTACCCCGTACTTTATGGGCATTTACGCACACCCCTGAAACCATACGAAAGTGTGTAAAAGCAGTTGTTATACCTATCAACGCAATAGAACTCAGCCCGCTAAATGGTAATTTAAAGTACGAGTTACGAGATTCAAAATACGAAGTAATAGTCAGGCATACAGCCGTAATTACAGCGGCAACTCATGTGTAGCTTTGCAACACGCGCCGCAGGCGCCGGACTCTGAACTTCGTACCTCGTATATCGTAATTCGTACATTCAAACTCCGATTTAGTGTTCATGTTTTTAATTATGCCCACGCGATAATCGTATCAAAAAACACCGGCTCCATTGAGGGAGCCGGTGTTGCAAATAAAAACTG
>JAZNGY010000125.1:0-4970 GCA_045576695.1 Akkermansia sp. | reverse complement strand
CGTCCATCTTCGAACTTGTAAACGCTCAGCACCCGGCAGGGATTCTTCGGGTTAAGTGCAGCGTCGTTAATCTTCTTGTCTTCATCGCAACAATCGCCCCAGTCTCCATAGGAGTGGCGCTTCATACACTTGGCGATTTCTTCGTGGGTGAATTGTTCATCAGCCCCATGTGTGACAACGGTTCGCCCGAGTTTTACCTTAATCCGGCAGGATTCCACGAACCACGGCGGGCGAACGGTACAGGCGGTATGTTCCCACCAGACTTCCTCCAGCTTTTCCGGGGCAACACCCTCTTCCGTTTCGAGGAGGAGGTAACCTTTTTCTTTCGTAACGTAGCCCCATTCCAACTTGCGGGTTCCATCCTGCATGGCGAAAATGCGTACCTCGTTGGAGCGGTTGCTGGCGAAGCGGCGGGGGTACCGGAATGCCAGCCCGCCGATGTACTTCTTCTCCGGCTCCGCTGTCAGGGCTAGGAAATCCTTGCACCCAGTGCAGACGATGATGTTCTGTAGACCGCCCGCCAGCTCCTCTGCTATTTGGAGTGCGATTTTCTTGGCTTGCGCCTCCTGTTCTTCTGTGTATTTATTATTACTCATGGTTATATGTAGTGTTATTCTGGGAAATTGGAAAGCCACTCCTCTTTCATGTTCTCCGGCAGGAAGTGGATGATTACGGAAATGGGTTCGATAGCGAAGTCGTCCGTGACTCTGTACCATTCCAAGCGGCGAATGCCGTCCGGCAAGGCTATCACGATGGCCATGTTGGCTCCGTTGTGTGTTTTCTGGTTCCCGAAAGTGACGGTAATGCCACCACGGTTGAATGAATGAGGTTCGTGAACGACCACCTGACACTCCTGTGGCTGCTTGCATTCGCCCCAAAGCTCGTATTGCAGTGTTTCAGCGTCTACTAACGCCCCGTGCCATGCCGTATTTTTTAATTCTTGCATATTGCTTGTTAATGGTTTATGTATCGTTCAGTATAGCACATTGTCGGATTTTTGTCACGCAGTTTTTTACTCTTTTTTCTTCATTCTCAACGGCTTAAATCAGGAATCCCGCCTACTCGAATGTAGGCGGGAGAGTGTTGGATACATCCTGTAAGGCGTGATTGTTTTCCTCTCGAATGGACTTCAATTCTCGGGTTGATTCTTTCAACTCGGCTCGCCATCGCTCAAGACTCGTATGCGAATCGTAGAGTACCCAAGCAAGGAATGCAAGATAGACGAAACAAATGCCCCAAGAGATACGTTTGCTGATGGAACGATAGCGTTCTTCTCGGGCTTGGATGTCATCTTCGGTGGGAATAGGAGTGGGAATGGACTGGTACATGGTGGTATGATGTTTGTTGGTTAAAGTGGGAAAAAAGTGGGAATGAAAACGCATACTCGTTCCCACTTTCAGATGGTGTAAACGCCGGAAGTTCTGATTAAGCGGATATTTCGTATGCTTAATGTTTTACATTGTTTTTTAAGAGATGAAAATCGCTCCAAAAACGGGGATAAAATGTGCCAAAAAAGTGGGAATGAGAAAAAATAGGTTTGCGCTGTTTTTCCACTTGCCAAAGACGGGTGGCCGCCAACTCATTGAGCGTTAATAGATTCCTTTGTTTTGGTCTTACACGCGCTCTGATGTGGCCTGAGGCGCCATTGTCCGTAAATGGGTGGTTTCATGTCGAAATTGCAGCTATTTGGGTTATGCTAAGACGTTGTAGGGGCTGTTACGGCGCGGATTCCAGTTCTTCCTGTCTGGCGAGAACGCGCTCGTAGAAATCAGCGATATTCTCGGTGAGTTCAATAGCCTGGGCGCATTGTTCAGCGGTGTAAGTTTCCGGTTCCTGCTTGTCTACCCAGTCCGAGAACTTCATGGCATCCCACAAAGGAGGCGCACCGGGGGCGGCTCGTTCAGGTAGGTCAATGAGTCCAAACGGACGGTCGGTATTCTCGCCCAGCTCCGGGTGAGCAATATGCTCCGGCACAGGCTGCCCCTCTTCATCAAGCATCGGCTTGGCATTATGCTCGCGGATACTCTTGCGGAAAGACTTGATGGATTGCTTAGTGTCAGAGGCTGCTTTCAGCATAGATTCCCGGGTAGCGAAGTCATTGCTGAGGCAAGCGGCTTCCACATGGTGTGAGAAGCTAAGGTCTGCATGACGCATGTCGATGGGATAAGCGTTACAAACACGCACCATGTTGCGGAGCGTTCCGATAGAATACCCCGTAGCTTGCGAGGCTTCCTCGTATTTGCTGACAACATGCTTATTACCCCACTTGCGTTCCATCATGAGCAACGTATCACCGAGCAACCAATTGCACGACTTATGCATGGAAAGAACCGTATCCAAAAGTTCATTTGCTTCGGCGACGGTAATATTCTCATTACGAATCACAAGTCCGGTAATGCTCAGCTCAATACCACCTACCTGAATGGAGGATTCTACAAAGTTAGAGTTAGGTTTACTTGTCACGACGTCGTGACAAGTAAAGTCCACTCTAGCTTTTTCAGACTCGTTTTCAGTGCAGGAAAAAGCCTTCCCGGCGGTAGCCGGAGTAGTATTGAAAGTATCTGTAAAATCAGTGTTCATATTCAGTAGGTGTTAAGTCAAAATTGAGGTTAAGGACTCGGCCTAGCTGCGCGAGTCGGTTAGTGTTGCGAGACTACTCGCTACGTTGATTCGACATGGGCGGTAAACCAAAGAGTCTTTCAAGTTGCCGGACGTGGTAGTGAAAATCCTGCTTACTCATGCCGATAGCACGAGCATGCGACTCCAACGAGCCATTGCCCTGCAAATAGCGGATAGCAGCCCAAGTCAAGCGAGGGTTGCCATTGCGTTGCAAGAAAGCTCGCAGCAACTTGCGGTTACGATCTGTTGACGAATCTGAGCCGGAGCGTTTTCGGCGTTTTCTTTCCACGACAGATAATGGGCCTTGGTTGAAATCACCTTCTTCTCGGGGTTCATTCTCACCGACAAGTTGGTCAATACTATGGCCATTCACAGCCCAATCAAGCCGAGGCTCCAACAAGCCTAGCTCCTGAGCATGTAAGCGAGCCTCCGGTGAAAGCGACTCCAGCCACTTCTTTGCTTCCGGGGATTCGTAAGCGTCACGATAGGCACGGTTGCGCTCAACTTCGCGGATAGCGTAATCATCTTTGTTCATAAACAATCTCCTTTCTGGTTGATGGGGGGAAAGCGGGAGATATGGTGTTGCCGGGGTGTGACGTTTATGTCATGACATTTAGCTATTTCAAATCTCCTTATATACGTAAATTTAAATTTTATATTTCCTATACCCCTATTTTTATTTTTTCCTATATATAGTTTATCCTTTACATAAAACGTCACAAACGTCATAAGAAAACAATAAAGGCTGATAAATAAGGACTTATAGCAATGACGTTTTGCTATGACATTTGATTTTGCAAATGTCACAAACCTGCTAAACGTCACAGGCAGATGCGGGTTAGAATGGGCAAAGTTCATCGAGTTCTCCTTCCTGATTCGGGTTGTTGAGATAATCCATAAACGCCTTGCGCTTAATAATCCAGATACGTTGCTTAGAATTTCGGCCATATTCGAGGGGAAAATCGCCGGTACTGGCCAGAGCACTCATACGCTTCCCGATACTTCGAGCCGTAACCTCACCGCGCAACATGTCATTGACACCATCCACCAGCATCATCTGCTGCAAGAACCACGTAGCAGAGCCCTCCAGTACATCCAAACGGTTGTCGGCATCAAACGAAGTCGGATCGTAGCCATGTCGTTCTGTGAGCCAAGGAGTTGATTTATGACATTGTCTTCCTAAGACCGCTTGGCCTCCGACTTAGTTCTCCTTCCTGATTCGGGTTGTTGAGATAATCCATAAACGCTTTGCGCTTAATAATCCAGATACGTTGCTTAGAATTACGGCCATATTCGAGGGGGAAATCGCCGGTACTGGCCAGAGCACTCATACGCTTACCGATACTTCGAGCCGTAACCTCACCACGCAGCATGTCATTGACTCCATCTACCAGCATCATCTGCTGCAAGAACCACGTAGCAGAGCCCTCCAGCACATCCAAACGGCTATCGGCATCAAACGCAGCCTGCACAAACAAGCAGAGAATCTCTTGGAACGAGGCGGTAGAGCTTGAGTTAGAGGCTTCTGCAAGCAACTCAGGATGCAGATAGTTACGCACACCCCAGCGGGCATCACCTACACAATGCTCGGGAATCTCCCAATTCAGCAGATAGGAGCACAATGCCCCCATCTCAGCCTTGGCTTTGGCTGCACCATCCCTATCTTCCATGGGCTCATCAGATGTCTTGAACAGGCTGATTTTATCGCGGTTACTTACCTCAATATCCGGCAAGATTTGCAGGGAATCCGGGTCAGTATTGAGCGTGACAATGATGCGACCTTGCCAATAGATTTCAGCAGCACTCTTGTATTTACCCTCGCAGGTATGGAGCTGGTTTGCAGCCATCTTTTTCAAAGCTTTCGCAAAGATATTTCTCTCACGGGTATCACCCTTGGCCACGGTATCATTTAACGTCCAGACACCTATGCGCATCAGGTAATCATTGAATCGAGTCTGCCCAAGAATATACGCGCTGGCATCCAATGAGCCACCAAGACTTTCGCCATAAAGACATTCTGACAGGAAGTTTTTACCACAACCAACACCACCGGCAACGAAAAGCACATGCCCATTGCGGGGTCTCCCCTCATATGCGTTGCGGTAAGCATAAGCCCAGGCTGCCATAAAGCGGTCACGTTGAATGATGTCCGGGAAGAGTCGTTCCATGAATGAAGCAATCCAAGGAAAGCCATCACTCCAGGAATGCCCTTGGCTCAAATCCGGCTCATGAACGCGCAGGAAGCTGGTATTGAGTCGAGGCTCATCCTGAATCCGTACGATGGTTTCTTTACGGTAGATAAAGGGTGTTGCAGCCGGGAGAGAATTGAGCAAGATGATTTTCGCCATGAG
>JAZNGY010000124.1:0-34755 GCA_045576695.1 Akkermansia sp. | reverse complement strand
ACTCGCTACGCTCGCTGTCATTTTGGGGCAGAAAAATGGTGGATTTGCCTTGTTTTTTAGTCAATTATCCG
Source organism: Akkermansia sp. (assembly GCA_045576695.1). Classification (GTDB taxonomy): domain Bacteria; phylum Verrucomicrobiota; class Verrucomicrobiia; order Verrucomicrobiales; family Akkermansiaceae; genus Akkermansia. The sequence goes on along the minus strand of JAZNGY010000124.1, from coordinate 34,684 downwards.
CTAGAATTTCGGTGACCGCAATTTTGAGGCATCCACTTTTCGGTGACTGTTTTTTTTGAGGCAATACGATATACGAGGGACGCAGTTTACAGCAAGGGAGACTAACTATTACTTCGTATTTTATATATCGTCGTTCGTACTTCAAATTATCATCTGTATTTTTTAACAGAGCCGAATCAGATTAACCGCGCAAATCAGCCATCCATTCATCTACCGAGCGGTAGCGTGTATCAAGAGACGGCGACAATGCGCGGTCGATTCCCGCCAAGAGGTCCAAATGATAATAGGCGGTTAACTCTGCCCGAGATGCCAGTGGCTCATGGTTATCATACAGCAAACGCTGCCCACCGGGCGATGGTGCTTTGCCGGTCAACAAATAACAAAGTGTAGCCCCGAAGGCATAGATATCTGACCAAGGGCCCAAATCTGCCCCACCGTCCATCCCCTGCTCCGGCGGGCTGTAACAGGGGGTTTCCACAACCCCGGCCCCGGTATCACCGAAGTTCTCATGCGCCGCGCCGAAATCAATCAGAACCGGGCGGCCTCTGCGCGTGAGGAGGATGTTATCGGGCTTAATATCCAAGTGTAAAATTCGCCGAGAGTGCAGGTAGTGCAAAGCATCCAACACGCGCACCATAAGCCCGTACAGCTCATCTTGCGTAACACGGAACCCCCGTCGGGCATGCAGTTGTGCAACTGTACCCAAACTTTGGCCCTCAATATACTCCGTCACATAATAATGCGTATGATAAGCCCGGAATGAAGAAAATATTTTAACGATATTATGGTGATCCAGCGCCGACAACAGGCGCACTTCGCGCAAAAAATTGCGGTACGACCACTCCAAGCCCTCGGCGGCCTCCGGGTTTTGCAACTCAACATTCAGAGAGCCTTTGCGGCGCTCGCAAATAGCTTGCGGGAAATGCTCTTTTATCACCACCTTGCGCCCCAGCAGCTCATCTGCCGCCAAATAGGTAATACCGAAACCGCCGGAGCCGACACACTTGAGCAACCTGTAGCCGTTAAGCAAGTGGTTCTCGGGCAATTCTCTGGCAGCGGGCAAAAAATCATCATCTATCTCCCCCTCGCAAGGCATTGACAGCGGCGCAGCGTTAAACCGCCCGAGTATATCATCTGCAAACCCACCGATTGATGCGGGCTGAGACAAGGGAGCGCCATGCGAAGAGTCTTGCATAAGATGAATCAAGCGTTGCAAACAGAAACACTAAGAACGTTTTTGTGCAGAATAAAGCACACTTTCTATGCCACGGCGGCAGTATTCATAATGCACGGTACCATCCGGCAACAGGGGTATAAACGGCACAGATAAAATCTGTTTGGGTGCCCATTGCGGCGACAGCTTCATATTAATGAGCCCGTAATACAGCGACACCGTATCATTGGGAATAACCGTCTTATGAACCGTTGACAACAGTACGAGGAAGTGCTCGCCGGTGGCGGGGTCGGGCATGCCGATAAGGGCTATACGGCGGTCCGTATTCTGAGGTTGAATTTTAAGCAATGTGCTTAACGCCGCCTCTGCAGCCACATGCGGCACCAGCTCACCGCACACTTTGCTGAATAAATTGACTGAGCCCATAATAAAGAGAGAGCCGGCCTGATTTACCCTACCCAAATAGGCCGATGTATAGCAAGCGGCAGCGGCATCTTCATCTGTAAGCAAACCGCGCACCATGGAGGGGCCGGCTATGCGCACAATACCGGGTGCATCGGGCGCAACCTCGGTTTCCTTCTGAGCCAAATCCATTAAACGTAAGACGAAACCGGGCATCAAAACACCCACGCAACCGGAGAACACGTTGGGGTCCGCCTCGGCGGCAGAGCCCTCTGCCTGCACAGAATCATGCTGCACCATGGTCAACGGCGCAGCAAACTCGGGTATGTGGCGGCACTCACACAGGGTGAGCCGGAACTCTGAGAGCGCCGTGCGCACCAATGATTCGGGCGTTTTGCCACCAACAATCAAAAAACCGCGCACCGAGCGCAAATGCTCTGTTTTAGCGCAATCAAACACAGCCCGGGCGTACTGCGGTTTAAAAACAATGCGCGCAACTTGGTGTTGGCGAATAAGAGTGTTGAGTCTTACCCCGGCAATGGGTGAAGGGTATGTTACCAGTTGCATACCCAACAACAACGGCAAAATCAACTGCGGCACAATAGCCTCATAGTCATGCAGCGGCTGGGCATACAACATGCTCTCTTGCCCCACCATATTGATTTGCGCTTGCACCTGCACGGCGGCAATCATCAAAGCCTTATGCGTGTAGCTGATAAGGCGCGGTGCCTCATTGCCGTCACTTACAAAGGCCAACATGGCCTCGTCATCCGGTTGGGCTTGCGGCAAATGAAAACGAGAGGTCACAAATTGGGAGGATGACCACGTGCTCATCAGCTCCCAAAAGCGAAGATGAGAAGCCCCAATCTCCAGCAACTCATTATCAATATAGATGATATCGCGCGTGTCAGGCCATGCGAAAGTATCTTGCTTGTGCATGAACGCGGCAGAGGCTATAAAGCGATCTATGCCACACATGGCACGTTGGCGATTAAACTCGTGCTCGCTTGCGTGGTAATTTACGTTAAGCGGGGCAATACCGGCAAAAATACAGGCCAAATTAGCAATGACAGATAACTTACCGGGCGGCAGGATAATGCCCAAACGGCGGCCTGATGTATAATGCCGCAAACGGCGACTGAGCATCAACGCATAAACCAACATACGGCGGTAGCTCATGCGCCTGTCATCTATACCGTCCGTTATCACGCTTTGTGAATGCGCCAAGACGGAACCCAACAAAACATTACCCAGCGTAGCACCGGCAACCAAAGGATGCACGGCCAAGGCATCTGCAACAGCCTGTTGCAAAGCCCTCCGCACCCTCACGGCCAAGGCTGTGCCGGCCGGCTCTTCCGCCATAAAATGAAGCTGCAAATGGCTGTACGGAGCCGCGCCCACCATGGGTTTTTCCATGTTCGCATTAAACATGCAAACCCCTACGGGCACGGCTGAAAGATGTGTAGAATCTGCAAATTTTAAAAACTCCGTCAGCAGCTGAGCCCCCAATTTTTCACCACTGCCTTTACCGGTGAGCAGCACCACATGCCGCCCGTCTCTCAATGAGCGCTCAATTTGCTGAATAACCGGATCCGGCCCGGAAGCGGATATAGCCGTAAGAAAGCCAACAGCTTGAGTATCTTGCAAATATTGCATGCATTCAGCATCGGGGCGCTGGGAGCTCTCAGCCATCCATATAATATGCTCTTTACCACCCAAGGCGCGTTCCAATTCTTGAACCACCTGCAAATCTACCACAGACGGCACAATAAACGAGGGGTCGGTTGGCACATTGCCGAATATTTCTGTGATAGGAGCATTCATACAGCGAATTCAGTATAGCACAAATCGGAGGCGCATTCAACACCGGCGAGCAGATTTATCGGCTTCATGACTCACATCTCGCGCAACATTTTGCGGTATGCTTCGCGGGCAGCCTCGGGCGAGAGCGGGGGGTCTGCCTGTTCCGAGGGCACAGCGGGGGCATCATCCGCCGGGGTTGGGGTAGCCGGATGGGGATCTGCTTCGGGGGGCGTATCTACCGGGGTATCAGGGGGGGTGGGTTCAAGCTCATCGGCTGATGGCGCCACCAAGGTATCAGCAACCGAGTTTGCCGGCAGCGTCACCTCTAAAGCTCGAAAATCCGCCTTTTTGAACCCGTATTTTTTTATGCCGACTCCACTTGCTACAGCGCGATTAAGCTGAGGCTCCGTACCGACGGCAAAAAACCTGGCGTTGCGCACCAAATAGAAAGCATCATCACAAGAGAGGGTACGCAAGCGAGCCGCCCCTTTACCGAACACGGCGTTAGCGCGCTCGGGTTTATCATCCAAATCGGGGAACAACCCACTTACAACCTCCTCCGGGTTTACTTTCCACTGGCTTTTCACCTTACCGCCTCGCAATTCAACATAATTGACGGTAGGTAAAGACAAATCAACGGTTATTTCTATCTCCACGCCCTCTGTCTCAACCACAAAAGAGCAGGCAAAACCTTCTGCCGAGCGCAATTCGGGCTCAGTGTCCGTAAATTTGCTGAATATATTCTGCAAAACCTCACAGCGGGGGGCAGCAATCAGCTCATCCCCCCCTGCACCGCCGCCCAAGTCATAATACAGCAATGCCGCGCTGCCATCTGCGGAAATCAGCTCACTGAGTTTATTGGGCCGGTCATATGCCATTTGCAGGCGGCCTTTAACGGCATTAAGCACTTCTCGGCGCTTGTTTTTCTTCACCCCCGGCATCACCCGCACATAGATAAACTTCACACGTTGCTCATCATCTGCCAATACCACAACATCGCAATTATCCACCCTGAACAACAGGCATGTTTCATCTGCCAATTGACTGCCGGGTAATGATTGGTGCAAGGCTGTAATATTGATGTAGCGGCGCGCTTTTTTCTTTTTGGCGCTCGATTTTTTGTAAGAAGCCCCCGGCTCCACCATTTGATACTCATCCCCCGCAGACATAACCGCAGGGGATAACAGCAATGACACCAACAAGCTGAGTACCAATAAACGCATGCGCGAAACAATTACTTCTTGCAATATGATTTCACCAAACGTGCAATGTATTTCTCCATAGCAGGCAGAGATTTGAGTATACTGCGAGCCAAGGCAAACTGATTGCGCGCGCGGATGAGATTGTGCCCCGGCTTCTCAATACGGAAGTATTTATCGCCATCCAAATAGTCAGTAAGGAAGCGTATGCCGATTTCTGCCGTAATCAACCAACCGGAGAAAGCCAACTGCTTAATCTCATTCTGCGTTAAGAAATTATGAGCGGCATCCAAATACCCCTCAGCCAATGACTCGAAGAAGGGCATCTGCATCACCACTTTGCTGAGGTCTTCCTCATCTTCAGATGCGGTGCAAGTAGCCGTGCGAACCATATCGCCGAAATCATAGAGGGAGAGCCCGGGCATGACGGTATCCAAATCAATAACACACACGGCGCTATCGGTATCTTCATCAAGCATAACATTGTTAATCTTGGTATCGTTATGCGTAATGCGGGTGGGCAATTCCCCACTCTTCTGCATGTCGACCAAACGGCTCAGCATGGGGGCCCATTCTTCAAGCAACTGCAGGTCTTCTCGGCAATCTGCCACACGCCCCAGCGGGTCTGCCGCCACACTGGCCTGCAGGGCATCATAGCGTTTCGGGGTGTTATGAAAATCGGGGATAGACTCGCGCAAATCCTCCGGGTTCATGTCAGATATAAGCTCTTGGAATGACCCGAAGGCAAAACCGGCTTGGTACGCCTGGCGCGTATTCTCAACAACATCATAGGTATGGGTACCCTCAATATTGTTGTAGCAGCGCCACATGCCCCCTTCCTCCGGCAAATAAATATAGTTGCGCCCACCACGGGCCGGGTAAAGGGTCAGCGTTTGGCCGGCTGCATTCTTGCGGCGGCGAAGTATTTTCCAGCTGATATGGCGGGTCACCTTCTCTACGTTTTTCATGACCATGACCGGGTCTTTGAACACGTAGTCATTGATACGCTGCAAAATGTAGCGCTCCTCGGTGCCATCCTCGGTGCGGTAACAGGCTCGGTAAGTGGTATTGATATGCCCATTGCACAGCTCTTCGCCATACAAAAACTCACCGTTAATGGCAAACTGGTCGCCTATGCGCGCTATGCGCTCTGCCAACGGCCCCACGTATAATTTGCTCAGCGGCATAATTCAGTACTGTCGTTCGCGTTATGATGTATCACGGTAGGTTTTATCAACGCCTTGCGCCCTTACTCTGCCAGCTGAATGCTCAACAGCTGCACGCCATTTCGCTTGGGGTCATCTACGATGATGGATATGAATGACTGGCGGTCAGACACAATGAACTTGGAGCTACGCACCGGTATGTCGGTCTTTACCTTCTTCTTAACATATTTACCATTTTCTTTGGTGCGCTGCTCTTTTACGCCGACATATGTGATTTTGAAGGCAATTTGGTCACCGTGATTGGCACCCGCAAAGCTCCACTTGTTCGAGCCGGTTACACCCTTGGTTCCACCTTTAAGGAGTGTCGGTTTTGCACCGCTGAAATCCCCCTTCTCTGAGTTGGATGTAAGAATCTTGATGTCTTTCTTCGACAGGTTGATAAGATGCACGCCCTTTTTGGGGAACTCGCTCTCACTGAGCATAATCGTCTCCACCTTGGTCTCTGTCTCAGGCATCACAATGCAGAATGACTTGGGGGCAGCCCCCTTCGTATCTACAGAAAAGACTACTTTAGGCTCTTTCCACTTCTCTGCCTTGTCACCTTTTTTGCCGTCTTTCTTGCCGTCTTCTGTTTTGGGCGGTATGGGGTCAGACTCATAGAAAACAACTTTACCCCCTTTCGGCTTAATGCGCGGGGTTGCCGTGCGCGACGATATAGTCACCGTTTTTGCCTCTTCATCGCTCACTTTGTACCACAACGGGCTCTTTACCTTGATATTTTGGGCAGAGCAAATGACAAAGCGTACGCCGGTCTTGGCCTCCTGGTCTTCCGACTGCTCTTGGCGAGCCTTGCTACCACGTGAAGAAGACTGTGCATACACCGGTGCACACACCACCAGTGCTGCCATCATGAGAGAAAAAGTTGTATATTTCATAATGTTCACAATTCTACTCGCCTACTTTACCAACTTATCTCTTCCATAGCAAGCAGAAAAAAAATCAAAAAATTGTATTTTTATTTGAACAAAGCCCCCTGCACCGGTGTCTATTACCTTATCAGCCGCTTGGTGATGCGCCGGTGAAGGAGAGAGCACCTGCCCCCACCCCTGTAAAAAGCTGCTGAGTTTCATAAGGTAGTAAGTTGAAACACCCCTCGGGCGGATACCCGAGGGGTGTTTTGATTTGGCGCTGTTAAAGATTAATGTTGATAGATGAGGCAGCCCTGCAAATGCTAATTTGCCAAGTACGAATTTAAAGTTTGGCTTGCTGCGCCCACCAATCTTCACAAGATCCCGGTGACTCAAACTTTCAAAGCAAATCAGAGCCTGCCGCACCTTGTTTGCAGCAAGCTCAACAACTGCAAACAAGACACCCAACAACTACCTACAAACAGCAGGTGTTTATTTTATTTTTTTAATTTTTTGGCGTATTTCTCCTGATACTCAGCCATAATGCTCTTAGCCTTATCAGGATTTTCCTTAATACGAGCAAGAATCTCATCTCTAAGAGCGCGAGCTGCTTCTAAAGCGCCTTGCTCACCTTCATAAGCAGCATCAGCAAAATACTTCGTGAACATCATACCTTTACGACTGATGCACACACGCCACCCCAAGAATGAAGTTTTCTCTCGTGTATAACGAGTTAAGTTTTTCATTGACACATTCATGATGTAACACTGTATAAAAAAGCTGTTTTTATTGTGTACCATGCGTTAGATTTTGTCAAGCCAAATCATCATGAAAATCAAAGAATTTCATAACACATATTCACAAGCGGTTGCCCTATATATTTCTACGAATCAACAATGAGATTAGCCGTAGCACACCTAATACGGGTTGCCCTACCCAATAATTCTGCTAAGATGGGGGGCATGACACCATTACGCATCATCACTTTCCGGTGCCGCAGAGAGCTATTTGAGCGATTAGAGCAGTTTGCCGCAGCCAGAAATATAGACCGCACCTCTGTACTGAAACTGGCCGTGCACTTTTACCTCAACCGGCAAGGGCTCTGAATTAACACGCCGCTAGAAAAACAGACCCGAAAGAGCCTTGACATCGCGCGCGTGCTCATGTACACTCGCACGTATGCAACAAACAGGCAACAGGGGAGGATACAAGGACAGAAAAGGCTCAACCTACAACCGCAACAACGCACGCAAACCCATAGCCCCCGCGCCCAAGCAAGTGAAAGAAACACCGGCACCCGAGGGCAGCGAAAACTGGGTACGCCCGTGGGTACAGCTCAAGTACTTTACCTACAACCCGGCCGTATTCCCGCGCATGCTCGGCGCCGTCAGCCCGGATGCCGTTGCAGGCGGCCTCATCAACGTGTATGACAAGAACGGCGAGCCCTTCGGCTGCGGGTTCTGGAACCCCAAGAGCCGCACCCCGCTGCGCATGTTCTACCACGGCCCCGAGACCATGGGCGAAAAAGATTTGGAAGCCTCGCTGCGCCGCGCCGTTGAATGGCGCCGCCAAGACTGCGGGCTGGATGCCACCACCTCTGCCTACCGCATTATCCACGGCGACTCCGACGGCATAGGCGGTTTGATAGCCGACCGCTACGGAGATGTGCTGAGCCTGGAGGTAACCACCTTGGGTGTATGGCAACGCCTGCCCCGCTGGCTCCCCCTGCTGCACGAGCTGTGCGGCACCACGCGCCATGTTGTTACCGTAGACGAAGGCATTGCCCGCATGGAAGGCATAGACCCCACCACCGCCCCGCCCAGCGAGCCCGTGCACCGCGTGCGCATTGTGGAAAACGGCGTTAACTTTGAAGTAGACTTTGCCAAGGGACACAAAACGGGCTTCTTCTGCGACCAGAGGGACAACCGCCTCAAGCTCTCCAAACTGGTAGCCGACAAGACCATGCTCGACCTCTGCTGCTACTCGGGCGGCTTCTCCATACACGCCAAACTGCACGGCAACGCCAAAGAAGTAACGGCGGTGGATTTGGATGAAAAAGCCATAGCCATGGCCAAGCGCAACGCCAACATCAACTCGGCAGGCGGCCCGCTGCGCATCGACTTTGTGCATGCAGATGCCTTTGTATACGCCCGCCAAATGGTGCGCAACGGCAAGTTGTTCGACGTCGTACTGCTTGACCCGCCCAAGTTCGTACTGGGCCGCGATGAAGAAAAAGAAGAAGGCCTTAAAAAATACCACGACCTCAACATGCTGGGCTTGCAGTGCGTGCGCAAGGGGGGCTTGTTTGTCACCTGCTCATGCTCGGGCTTGGTATCCCCCGCAGAGTTTGAGAAAACCGTCATCAAAGCCGCGCAGCGTTTGGGCCGCCGCTTACAGATACTGGAGATGACAGGCCCCGGTTGGGACCACCCCTTCCTCTCCACCTACCCCGAAGGCCGCTATCTGAAGGTACTTTGGGCCCGTGTACTGGAGTAATCAACACCCCCGCGAGAAAATGATAGGCACACTGGCACTCGGTTTGGTACTGGCATTGGCTTTGGGCATGATTGCCCAGCGCATCAAATTATCTCCCTTGGTAGGCTACCTACTGGCCGGCATACTGGCCGCGCAGCCATGGTGGGGGCTTACAGACCACCCGCAAGAGGTCATGCACGAGTTCGCCGAGATAGGCGAGGTGCTGCTGTTGTTCGGCGTGGGTTTACACTTTCATTTCAAAGACCTGTTGGCCGTGCGCAAGGTGGCGGTACCGGGCTCGCTGATGTGCATGACGCTATGGACCGGCTGCGGCGCCTTGGTGTACCATGCCTGTGTGCCGGGTGCAGATTGGGTGGCCGCCCTCATCTTCGGCATGTGCGTGTGCGTATCAAGCACCGTGGTGCTCACCCGTGTGCTTGAGGACAGCAAACTGCTGCACACCCCCAGCGGCCATACGGCAGTAGGTTGGCTGGTGATGGAAGATATTTTCACCATCGTGCTGTTGGTGCTGCTACCCGCCGTCTTCATTCTGCCCGATGGGGGCACCAAGGCGGTATTCTGTGCAGATGATATATGGAGCGCCTTGTGGGGCATGGCGTGGAAGCTCGCCCTCATGGTGTTCTGCGTTGCCTTTTTGGGCAAGCATGTTATCTCTCGCGTACTCACCTTTGTATCGCGCAGCAATTCTAACGAGCTGTTTACCCTGGCCGTGCTTACCTGCGCGCTGGGTGTGGCCGTGCTGTCGGCAGAGGTATTCAACGCCTCCATGGTATTCGGGGCTTTCCTGTCGGGCATGGTGGTGGGGCAAAGTAAATTTGCCAGCCGTGCCGCGAGCGATGCCTTGCCCATGCGAGACGCCTTTGCCGTGCTCTTCTTCGTATCCGTAGGCATGGGTTTTGATGCCCCCATGCTGCTGGAGCACTGGCAACTCGCCGTGGGTACCCTGGCGCTCACCCTGCTCTTCAAACCGCTGAGCGCCTACGGTGTTATTCGCCTACTGCGCCGCCCGGGCAGCCTCGGCGTGGTGGTGGGCACCTCGCTCTCCCAAATCGGTGAGTTCTCATTCATCTTGGCAGCCTTGGCCGCAAGCGACCGCTTCGGCCTGTTGCCCGCGGGGGCTGTCAACGTCATCACCGGTGTGGCCATTATCACCATCACGCTCAATGTGGCACTTTTCCGCTTGGTGCCTGCCCTCATCCGCAAGATGGAGGCCCGCGGCATCGGCATGCCTGCATCAGACTCCTCTGCCCTGCCCGAACCCACCGAGACCAAAGACCGCGTCATTGTGGTAGGTTACGGCCCCTGTGGTAAAATCATCACCAAGATTCTCAATAAATATAATGTCGAGGTTGTGGTGCTTGAAATGAACATCGACACCGTGACCCACCTTGCCGGCAAAGGCATACCCGCCATGCATGGCGATGCCCGCCTGCACTCCATCTTACGCATGGCCGGGGCAGAACACGCCAAAGCCATCATTATTACCGCAGCCGGCGCCCCTGCGGCCGATATTTCATCCGCCGCCCGCGATATCAACCCCAAAATTGCCGTGCTGGCCCACACTACCTACATGCGCAACGCGCGCGATATGCGTAAACAGGGTGCGCAAATGGTGGTTTCCGGTGAAGAAGAGGTGGCTCTCACCCTCAGTTCCATGCTCCTGCGTGGCCTCGGCGCCACTGAAGAGCAAATTCAAAAAGCCCGTGCCGAAAATCGCGAAAAACTCACCGGCACCCCCAATCACCATATGGTCAACATTCTGAATCAATAAATTACACCATACTCACAAAACCAGCCCGCTATATAAAAGGCGGGCTTTTTTATGCCCGCCCTCAACATTTTTTCAACTTTTTTCACTTTTTTTACAAAAAAAGCTTGCATTACTCTCCGCAATCCGCTATAATGCCCCCGCACCCCTCCCACGGAGGAGAGCAAAGGCAAGGAGCGGTAGCTCAGTTTGGTTAGAGCGCAGCCCTGTCACGGCTGAGGTCGCGGGTTCGAGCCCCGTCCGCTTCGTACAACAAAAAAGGATACTCATTCGAGTATCCTTTTTTGTTGTTTACGCGCCGGCTCTCACCCATCACCTCGTCAAGTGACATTGGCCCCCCCCCAAGCGTCGCCCGACTTCGCCGCAAAGCGGCTACGTCGTGGCAAGCGGGAGGGGCTTCGAACACAGCCCGACATGTATACGGTTGCTTTTGTCACCCACATATGGTGAACAAAGCTCCTTTGTTCACCACTTTTTACGCAAAAGTGGGTAACAAATCCATTTTGTCACCCACATGTGGTGAACAAAGCCACATTGTTCACCACTTTTTACGCAAAAGTGGGCATCAAATCCTTTTTATCACCCACAAGTGGTGAACAAGAGCAATTAATAATCCCAATAGCGAATAGGCTCACCCTCCGCAATTCGGGTCACTTCTCGCAGTTGATACAGTGCCGGCACTCTGCCCGATGCAGGTCTGCGCACCGTCAAAATATCCTCTTTGATTAACACATCAACCATACGTTGTAACCCGGAAGAAGACAACTCCGTGATACGCTTACACATGTACGACTTAGTGAAGATAGGCGACTCGAATATGGCATCTAACAGCGGAACCCCGTACGGAGAATTGGTTAATTTTCTCACCACCGATTTAAGTTCAGTATGCAGTTTAACCATAGCAGAGGCTCGCCTATTATTTTCGCAGGCCTGATAAGCCACGGCTTTAAGAAAGAAATAAATCCAATCTTGCCATGCATCAGGCTCATCATTTAATCGGCTCAAATGGCCGGCATATTCACTGCGGTAGTGTTCAAAATACTCACTCAAATAAAATGCCGGCCTGCACAAAACTTTTTTCTGAGTTAAAATCAAGGGAATAAGTAAACGACCTACACGGCCGTTTCCATCGTTGAACGGGTGTATCAACTCAAACTGAGCATGCAGTATACCGGACAATATCAGGGGATGCTCTTCCCCCGCCCTCATATACTCTGCCCAATTATCAAGATAAGCCTCTACAGCAGCAGGCTCCGGCGGAATATATGTGGCCTCCTCTATACGGCACCCCCGCGCACCAATCCAATTTTGAGTGGTACGTATCAGCCCGGGCGTTTTGTTTTGCCCCCTGACACTATTAAGCAAGATGGCATGCAATTCTTTGATGAGTCCCTGCGTAATGCCTCTGTCTTGTAAACTGACATTGCCATACCTTAAAGCCTCTCGATAGTTTTGAATTTCCTGCACATCTCGTTCCTGTGCTTCTGTTCCCATCTCACCGGTTTCCAAAGTGTATACCTCGGCCAACGTAGATTGCGTACCTTCTATACGAGATGACAACACAGCTTCTTGAGTCATGAGAGGAGAAAGCAACACATTAGCATACGGCATGTTATATATCATGCCGTCATATCTGGCAATTTCGCCTGTTGCTGCGCCGAATACATCAAACAAACCTTCTTTTTTCAATGCTTTTATCGGCAAATACGGTAACACATTCCTCTTTTTCATACCCCCAGTTTATTCATAGCAATTCAGTTTGTCAACCACTTTTTACACAAAAATGGGTAACAAAGCCGTTTTGTCACCCACAAGTGGGTAACAAATACAGCTACGTGGTACCAAGAGCAGCAGATAAAACAAACTTTCAGTCTTTACGGGAAGCGCCGCTGCAAAATGTGAAACACATCTGTATCAGAAAGCCGCGCCAAATATTTTTTCACCTTATTGTTTTTGGTGCCCGATACGCAAATACCCTTTGTTCCATCCACGAAGCACTCATAATAAAACATGCATGAATTGTCAATCTGAAGAAAAAGAGCAGACTCAAGCACAAAAAGATTGACAAGGCCGGTATCGGCATTAAAATAACGAGCATGAAAACTTCCCTCTTAGCTCTGAGTGTTCTCTTTACGGCTTGTATTCCTGCCCACGCAACAGAAGAAGAAAGCAGCAATAACGTCGAGTTCAAGCTACCGCTCGGGCTACAAATCGATTTCGATGACGAGGTATTTTGGAATGCTCTCGAAAAAGAATTACAACGCGTGGAAACACCCCAAGACGCCATCCGGAAGGGTGATACAGAAAAGCTGAAAGAGTTTTTACACGCCGGAGCCGAGCTGACACCGGATTTGCTTATACTGGCAGCAGTGCACGGCCAAACAGAATGTATGAAGGTGCTGTTGGATTCAGGGATGTCCCCCAATGCTCCTGATGATAAAAGCGTGTTTCCATTGCATTTTTGTGTCGCATATGGGTATGCAGAATGTGTCAAACTGTTGTTGGATGCAGGTGCTGATATCAATATGCGCAGTCCTAATCAATTAGATTTCACCCCGCTCATGCTCGCAGCATATAATAACCGTGCAGAATGCGCCGGACTATTGGTTGAGGCCGGGGCAGATGTTTTTCTGAGGTCAGAAAATTATACCGCTATGCATTGGGCCTTGCATCAGGATGCATGGGATGTATTCGGATATTTGTTGAGTGTGGAAACAATACGCGCCGATAAAGCGTTAATTCAAGATTTATTTGAACCAATCCCACAAAACGCGGAATCTGTGCGCTTGCTGATGGATGCCGGTGCCACCACAGGCGATGCTTGGGCAGATGCCGTCTGCTACGGTGATGAGCAAAAATTGCAAGAATTGCTTGAAAGTGGTGCCTATAAGGGGGTGGATAATATGCGACAGCTCCTCACAGCCATCCGGCTTCATGATGCGCCTATCATGCAGTATGTGTTACAAACCGGGGTAGATGTCACACACTTTGCGAGGGACGCCGGCTGGGAGGTTACTTTCGTCCTGAAACAGGGAAAGACCGAGCATTTGCAAATGCTGATAGAACATGGAATGAATGTTAATGAAGCACGCGCGGATATGAATCATTCCCTGCTTATTGAAGCCGTGTTCCGAGGTTGCGATGAAGCGGTGGAGCTGCTGTTGAAATCCGGGGCCGACATCAACGCCCAAGATCCCTATGGTTATACGGCTCTCATGTTTGCATCCGGTAAACCGGAAAAAGTGAAACTGCTCCTCTCTCGCAATCCCGACCTGAGCCTTCGTAACGAGGACGGAGACGATGCGCTCACTCTCTTCAGAGACAAAGTCATCCACGGGGATGCCTACATAGAGAGTTACCGCCTGTTGCAGGAATACATGCAACAGAAGTAGCCCCGCAAACGGATGGCCCATTTCTTCCCCGTTTGAGGGTAGCTACACCGACACTATAGCAGTTTTTTGGATTCACGCAGCTGCACTGCAAGAGGCTCGTTGAATGAATCCAACAACTCATTATGGCGAGCATTTACCCGTTTGAGAAAAGCTTGGTCTTTCCAACGGCATAAGCTTTCGGCGGGCAACATATAAAAGGGGCGAGAAAGAGAAGTACGGTACGCCTCTGCTTTGGCGTTATCCCCGATGGGAGCGTTATAATCTCCCCAATAATACAGCACCTCACCCGTGGCAGATACAAACTGAAGCTCTAACCAATAGGGAGGCGGAGCACTCACCGGGCAAATGTGGTTTTCATGCTGAATCTTTAACCAACTGCTGAAATCACGCGCCGGGGTTTCCTCTATCTGTGCCAGAATTTCACGCACAGCAGCAACTTCATCTTGCGTCAACGGCAGGTACTCATCCACCTTCGTGTATCCCCCGCCGCCTCCGTGAATGCGAAAACGCATGGTCGCGGCAGCAGCGGCTGCTTCCCGCAATTTGCGGGCGGATTCCCCGTGTTTTTTGACATAAGCAGCGTACTCCGCCTCCGCATCAAATTGGCTATTCACTTCTTGCAGGTCGGCTGCCATGCGTTGCTCCACAGTCTGCAAACACCCCGGTAATAATAAACTTACCGCACACAAGGAAATTAACACACGCGTTTTCATAGAAGTATAGAGTTTACTTACAGGCTTCATACAACAGATAGCACGGGGTCATGATAATGCTGCCCGGCAGGTCAACACAAACATAGAGAAGCGCTGCACCGGGGTAAGCATACAGGGCACGCCATGTCAGCCGCTCGTCATCCTTCACTCTGGCCACGGCACGTTTTTTGCCGTTGTAATGACATGCCGAATCATG
This sequence comes from Akkermansia sp., assembly GCA_045576695.1. Taxonomy (GTDB): domain Bacteria; phylum Verrucomicrobiota; class Verrucomicrobiia; order Verrucomicrobiales; family Akkermansiaceae; genus Akkermansia. Next base: position 19,467 of record JAZNGY010000124.1, on the reverse strand, counting down.
AGATGAGGGTAAAATACGGTAAGGGCGCATGGCATAGTATGCAACGGGCTTTTTGCAATCCATAGGCAAGGCCGTCAACGGGTGGTTCAATTCCTCCGCAAAGACGCAACTGGTTAAGCTGCCATTCTTCTGCAATTCCACCTCATAATAAGCTTTGCTACCGGTAGCCTCTGCATAAACCAGCCGGCTTGAATCTACCTGGTCCGGGTAAATAATCAGCTGCCCGGTGTGCAGCTCCAATTCTGCCGGTTCTGCCGGCACATAATATTTACCGCCTACCTTGTATACAGGTACTTTTGTTGTATAAGACTCCTCAAGCTCAGCATCAAGCGGCATATTTTCAGTGGTCACAACGGCATCGTAAACCGAGGCCTGATTAAACACGGCTTCGCTTGTTCGCACGCAGGAGCTCAGCCCAAACACAGTAAGGGAAATAACAATGGCAGCAAGGATTCTTTGATACCTAGGCATGGTCATAACTAAACGGTACTTGTTATAGGTTCATAATACCCAATCCCCCCGCCCCCTTCAAGCCAATAAGAGTTTTGGGACTGAAAATGTGTGATTTTTTGGTATAGATGGAAGTCTCGCAAATTGTAATTTGAAGTACGAGTTACAAGATTCAAAATACGAAGTAATAGTTAGGCATACAGCCGTAATGACAGCGGCAACTCATGCACGGCTTTGCAACACTGCGCCGCAGGCGCCTGACTCTGAACTTCGTACCTCGCATATCGTCATTCGTACATTCAAACTCCGTTTTATCACCCTTAAAGTTTAACAGGGCTAGTTTTATCTTGGTTGATTTCTGTTTATACATTAACATATAAAAAAGCGCCGATACCGGAATTTCCCGCGCGGGGCGCAGACGTCCTTTCTGCTTGCCATGTGGATATGAATATGCTAGACTTAATAAAATATAAGGGAGTTTACATACTTCATCAACCTCAATTTAATGATGCTAAAAGGAGTTATCTTCGACATGGATGGCACATTGGGCGACACGGTTGCCTTGTGCGTGGAGGCGTATAGGCAAACCACGTACGAGGTGAGCGGGCGCATGCCGAGTGCGGAGGAGGTAATGGGGCTGTTCGGCATCAGCGACCGCGGGGTGCTGGGAGGCCTGCTGGGCATGGGGTACGATGCCCCCGATCTGCCCGTAGAACACTTTGTGAAGGTATATGAACGCCTGCACGACACCTTGGCCCCCGCCCCGTATGAAGGCGCGGTACAAGTATTGAAAAACTTGCGTGCCAAGGGGCTGAGGGTGGGGCTGCTCACCGGTAAAGAGCATATCACGGCAGACCCCACCATTGCGCGCTACGGTATGGAGGGGCTGTTCGACCTCATTCTCACGGGGCAGCCCACCCACAACTGCAAGGATGAATGCCTGCTGGAGGCCATGGCCACCTGGGGGCTGCCGGCAGATGAAATCATCTACGTGGGCGATGCCCCCACGGATATAGACCACTGCCACCGCGTGGGGGTGCGCATCATCAACGCCGCATGGGGCAGCCACGCCGCAGCCGAAGAAGCGGCATGCATGGCACGCAACCCCGATTATCGGTTAACGAATTTCTCAGAACTGGAACCATTGATTACAACATTAATGATATGAAGAAAAACGCAATATTGGCCGGCATGCTGCTGGGCAGCATGGCCCTGCCGTTGATGGCAACGGAGACCATTGAGGTGTTCCCCAAGCCGCAACAGATAGAGCTCAAGCAAGAGTATACGCATGCCGAAGAGGTAAGCGTAGAGGTGCGCCAAAAAGATTCCACCGGCAATGTATGGGAGAAATTGCCCGCCGGCAACGACGGTGCCTACGCCATCCGCATTACCCCCGGCAAGGTACAGGTATGGGCCAACAGCGCAGAGGGTGTATACTACGCCAAGCAAACCCTGCTGCAGTTGCTGCGCGGTGTGCCCAACTCTCGCACGGCACAAAAAGACCCCTACCCCGGTAAAAGCATCAGCGAGATTGCCGGCATGGGCATGCTGCCCATCGGCCATGTGGTAGACTGGCCGGATCTGCCCTTCCGCGGCACGGTAGAAGGTTACTACGGCGCCCCGTGGAGCTTTGAGGCCCGCAAGGCCCAGTTCGAGTTCTACGGGCGCAACAAGATGAACACCTACATCTATGCCCCCAAAGACGACCCCTACCACCACGGCATGGGTTGCTACAAGCCTTACCCCGCCGACAAAGCCGCCCAAATTCGCGAGCTGGTCAAAATTGCCAAAGACAACCACGTGCGTTTCGTATGGGCTATTCACCCCGCCAACACCGTGGAATGGCAGGAAAACGGCGGCATAAAGCAGCTGGATGGCCTTGTGCGCAAGATGGAGTGGATGTATGATTTGGGCGTGCGCAACTTCGGTGTACTGGTAGATGACTCCAGCGGCGAAATCGGCAAGGCTGAGCGCCAGGTACAGCTGTGCAATTACCTGCTCGAGCACTTCATCCGCAAGCACCAGGATGTTAACCAAACCCTCATCATGTGCCCCACCGGCTACAATAAAGCTTGGACCAACGCCAAGTTCCTCAACACCCTCGGCACCGGGCTCAACCCCTCCATCCCCGTGATGTGGACCGGCAACACCGTGGTGCACGATATCACGCTGGAGGGCCAGCAGTGGGTCAACCAACACGTCAAACGCCCCACCTTCATTTGGTGGAACTGGCCCTGCAACGACTTCAAGCGCAGCCGCATCTCCATGGGCCGCACCTACGGTTTGGGCACAGAGCCCGAGATGAAGACAGCCATGAGCGGCTTTGTTGCCAACCCCATGGAGCACGCAGAGGCCAGCAAGGTGGGCTTGTTCGGCGTGGCAGATTACACCTGGAACATCACCGGTTTTGACTCTGACAAGAGCTGGCGGGCAGGCATAAGCCGCTTGTACCCGCAATGCTCCGAGGCCATGCAGGTGTTCTGCAACCACAACTCTTACCTGCTGCCCAATGGCCACGGCTACTTCCGCGAAGAGTCCGTAGACATTAAGCCCACGGCAGACCTCTTCATCAAGTCGCTCGATGTACGCAAACCCGATGCCGAGGCCACCGCAGCCCTCAAGGCAGAGTTTGCCGCCATGGAGCAAGCCGGCATCACCATACGCGATACAGAAGGCCTGGAGCCCCTCCAATTAGACATCGCCCCGTGGATTGCCCAATTCATCCTCACCGGCAAAGCAGGCCAAGCCACCATGACCGCCCTGCAAACCACAGACTCCGCAGACCGCATGGCATACTTCTTTGAAGCCGTAGATTACGCCGCCGACATGAGGAACACCGTGCGCGATGAGTGGAGCGCCCAAGGCACCATCTACCTGCCCGATGTGGAGGTTGCCATGTATGCCATGACCCCCGCCCTCAGAGCCGGCCTCAAATACCTCAACACCAATATCTATGCCGAGCTTACCGGCAGAGAAGTCGCATTGCCCGTGTTCTCCACCAACGGTGGCTCCGCAGATAAAAACCCGCTGCACGTGGCAGACGGCAACCTCAAAACCTTCTGGTCCTCTGACCAACGCATGAAGGCCGGCGACTGGTATTGCCTCGACTTCGGGCAGCCTACCGACATCCGCAGCGTCACCTTGCTGATGGGTGGCCCCCGCGCGGGCGATTTCCCCAAGGCCGGTGTGTTTGAGGTATCTGACGACGGCCAAACCTGGACCCCCATTAACGATGAGCCCAAGGGCGGCGCCGCCGTGGTGCTCAACCTCATGGATAACCCCGTGCAAGCCCGCATGCTGCGCTACCGTATCACCACCCCCAACGAACGCTGGATGTCTATCTGCGAGTTCACCATCAACCGCGGCATGCCTACCTACGCCACCACCAATATCGAGAAATGTGCCAAGCTGGGCGCCTTTACCGATAAGAATCACTGTGGCATCAACCGCATTATGGAGGTGTTCCCCATTGCCCCGGGCGAGTTCATCAACCTGGAGTTCCCCACCCCGGTTAATGCAGAATGGGTAGAAATCAACCTCGAAAACGCCAAGCTTGACCGCTGGGCCACCGTTGAGTTCACCCTTGAAGACGGCACTAAACACACCGTCACCGGCAAGGTTGTCAAAAACCGTCTCTATGTAGACAAAACCTCCATGCCCAAAGAGAAGGTAAGCTCCCTGCGCCTCACCAACACAGGCAAGGCTACGGAGGAAATCAAGCTCACCCTGTTCCGCATGGGTATACCCGAGATTGCACCGGACCAAAACCCGTATTCCTTGGTAGACGAAGACCTCACCACCTTCTACAACTGCACCAAGAGCGCCCTCAACACCATCGTCCCCCTGCCGGAGCATACCACCAAGATCCTGGTATTGGGTACGGCAGACACCAGCATCAACGGTAACACCGGCTCTCAGCGCAGCCCGCACATACGCGAATACGACGTACCCGCAGGCGTGCAGAAGGTTAACATATACGCCCCGCAAGACTACGGTAAGTTCGTGTACGAAGTTATCTTCCTACACGAGTAAATCACCGGCGCCGTTTGCACCCACCCTTTCAAAGCCCCGCCCACCGCGGGGCTTTTTTGTGCCTTGTTGCAAAGGCAGAAGAGCCGCAACTTTACGCGCGCGCAGGGCAAACGCATTAGGATTATGACACTTTCTTCAGATTGCCAATTTACCATTTAAATTTACAAAGTTATTGAATTTACAAGCTCTTATATAAATATTCATCAGCAGAAAGCCCACCATAAGGCATTATCCTTTCCCGGCTACATAGCGAGAGAAACATGTTTTTACGCAATGCTGCGGCCATAAAACATCGTGCTGCACTCAGGCCGATGTTTTATCAGAAAATTGTAAATGGTAAATTGTACATTGTAAATAAAGAACTTACAAGGTTCGTTACCTAATGCGTTTGCCCTGGGAATTTCTGATTATACGTTCAGCCTCGGCCCCCGTTGGCCGTATCTTACAAATCATCCACAAGTGCGGTGCTTTTGGCGTAGGCGGTGGAGCGCGCCTCAAAGAAGTCCGTTTTGATGAGGTTGGCGTTGCTGTATTGAGATACCCAGGTGCAAGAGGCCGGCTCCGCCTCGTAGCCATCGTAGAGCGGCTCGAAGCCGAGGTCCATGCACCTGCGGTTGGCCAGGTAGCGTATGTAGTCGGTAATCATGCCGGTAGAGAGGCCGGGTATGTCATTGCCGATGACATAGCACCCCCAGGCAATTTCCTGCTCGCAACCCTCGCGAATCATGGCGCGGTACTCCTCCACCAGCTCAGGGGTGAAGAGCTCGGGCTGTTCGCGCTGCAGCTCGCGGATGATATTGCGGAAGAGCCAGAGGTGGGTGCTTTCATCGCGGTTGATGTAGCGGATTTCTTGCGCCGAGCCGGGCATTTTGTTGTTGCGGCCCAAGTTGTAGAAGAACATGAAACCGCTGTAAAAGTAAATGCCCTCCAGAATGAAATTAGCCACCAGTGTGCGGGCAAAGTTTTGCGGGGTGCGGTTGTTTTGGAACTCGTTGTACAGGTTGCCGATAAAGGTGTTGCGGCGCAGTAGGTGTTCATCATTGCGCCATTGGTACAGCACCTCGGTGCGCTGCTGCGGCTCGCAAATGGTGTCCAACATGTAGCTGTAGCTTTGGCTGTGCACGGCCTCTTGGAAGGCTTGAATGCACAGGCACAGGTTGACCTCATTGGCGGTTATGTATTCGCCTACCGAGGGCAGGTTTGCGGTTTGTATGCTGTCTAAGAATACGAGGAAGGAGAGAATCTTGTCAAATGCGCGGCGCTCTGCGGGGGAGAGCTTGGGGTAATCTCGCACATCGGCAGAGAGGTTAATCTCCTCCGGTATCCAGAAATTATTCATTGCCTGGCGGTACCAGCCACTCACCCAAGCGTACTTCATATTGTTGAAGTCGTTGAGGTTGGTGGTGTTACCGTTGATGATACGGCGGGCGAGTACTTCGGAGTCGCCCTGCGGATTAAACAGTGGTCTGCGGGTTAACTGGCACATGAGTCGCATTCTTCTACTTCGAGGCTTTTGGATCGGATATAATAGACTGTTTTCACCCCGCACTCCCATGCGAGGATGTAAAGATTGAGTATTTGGCGGAGGGTGTATTCGTTAGTAATATACAGGTTCATGCTCTGGGCTTGGTCTATGTGGCGTTGGCGTACACCGCCGGCGCGTACGGACCAGCTTTGGTCTACCTTGTGGGCGCTCTTGTAGTACCACAGGGTGTCTATGGAGAGCTCGGGCGCCACGCGGGGCATCAGGCCGTTCTTCTTTTCCTCCAGGAAGAAGAGTTTCATTACCGGGTCTATGCCGGCGGTGGTGCCTGCAATAATGCTGGTGCTGCCGGTGGGGGCTATGGCCAGCAGGTAGGCATTGCGCATGCCGTGGGTGGCCACACGCTCCCGCAGCTCTTGCCAGTGCGGGGCTGTGTAGTTGCGGCGTTCAAAGTAGCGGCCGCTTTGCCACTCGCTGCCTTCAAAGTGGGCATAGGCGCCTTTTTCTTTGGCGGTGTCGCAGCTGGCACTGATGGCGGCGTGGTTGATTTGCTCAAAAAGCCTGTCTGCAAATTGCAGGTGTTCTTCGCTTTCCCAGCGTATGCCGTTTTTGGCCAGCATGTGGTGGTAGCCACTCACGCCCAGGCCGATGGGGCGATACCCTCTGTTGGTAATCTCTGCATAGGGCAGGGGGTAGAGGTTGAGGTCTATCACATTGTCCAGCGCGCGTATGGCGCTGCGGGTAATGTCTGCCACTTCTTGCGGGTCATTCACGTTGATGCGCCCCAACGACAGGCTGGCCAAGTTGCACACCACAAAATTGCCCGGCTTGGTGGTGGTTACCACCACTTGCTCGCCATTGACGGTGGTGACGGTTTGGCTGATGCTTTCAATGGCGCTCATGTTTTGTGCAATCTCGGTGCAAAGATTGCTGCAATAGATGATGCCCTTGTGCTTGTTGGGGTTGGCGCGGTTCACGAGGTCGCGGTTGAAGACGAAGGGCGTGCCGGTTTCTACGGCGCTCTTGAGGATGAGGCGCACCAGGTCTTTAATGGGCACGCCGCGTTTGCTGATGCGTGAGTCTGCCACGCAGCTGAGGTAGCGTTGCTCCCACTCCTCGCCGTAGCTGTCCTCCAGCGCATAGCCTTTGATGCTTTGCACCTCGTGCGGGCACATCATGTACCAGTCGCCCTCAATATTATCGCGCACCTGCTGCCAAAAGTAGTCCGGGTAGCACACGGCGGGGAATACATCGTGCGCTTTGAGGCGGTCGTCCCCATTGTTGGTGCGCAGCGAGAGAAACTCCGGCAGGTCGCGGTGCCAGGCATCCAGATACACGGCTACTGCTCCTTGGCGTACCCCCAGTTGGTCTACTGCCACGGCGGTGTCATTGGCAAGCCTTATCCAGCGGATAACACCGCCCGCTGCCCCGGGGAACCCGCGTATGGCGCTGCCGCATGCTCTCACTTTGCCGAAGTAGAGCCCCATACCACCGCCGTATTTGCTTACTTGTGCAAAGTTGTCAATGCTGCGGTAAATGCCCTCCAAGCTGTCGGGTACGGTGTCAATAAAGCAGGAGGACAGCTGGTGAAACGGCTTGCGCGCATTCGCCAGCGTAGGGGTGGCCACGGTTACCTTAAGGGTGCTGAGCATGTTGTAAAAGCGCTTTACCCAGTCGGCGCGTCCCTCTTGCTCATTCATGGCCAAGTGCATGGCTATGCCCAAGAACATTTCTTGCGGGGTCTCCAGCACGCGCCCTGCGTGCGTGCGGATAAGGTAGCGCCCGTGCAGCAGCTCCAAGCCCGAGATGTTGAAGAGCTTGTCGCGGTCTGCGTCCATCAGTTGCTCAAAACTTTCTATCTCGGCGCGGCTGTAGTTTTTCAGTATGTACTCGCCGTACACTCCCTCTTTGGTGAGGTGGTTAATCTTGTCGTGCAGGTTACAAATGCCGGCCTCTGCCTCGTAGGTGGCTACCCGCATACGGAAGCGCAGCAGCCAAAACCGTGCGGCTATCATCTCCCAACGCGGGGCATCTCGTGTGGTCAGCTCGGCGGCCGATTTGATGAGACAGCCCAGCGCTGCGTCATCCCCATGCCCCTCTTTGCAAAAGGTGCGGAACTTGGCCGTGAGCTGCTGAATGCTGTACTCTTCTTCCGTAAACTCTTGCTGTATCTCTTTGAGCACGGCATCCAATGCGGGGCGGGCCTCAAAGTGCTGCAACAGGTGCTCTCTTGCAGCGCGTGCGCGCGTGCGCTCGTTGCGGTACAAAATGAACCGCTTCGCTGCCTCGTAATGCCCCGCCACCATCAGGCTTTCTTCTACTTGGTCTTGTACGGTTTCTACGGCTACGGTTTCTCCCCCTTGCTTGCGCAGGCTCGCTTCTATGCTCACGGCCAAGCGCTCTACCTCGCTCCCCGTGTCCTGCATCCCTACGCTCTCAAACGCAAGCCTTATCACTCGCGCTATCTTCTCCCGCTCGTATGCGGCTTCTTGTCCGTTTCGCTTCCGTATTCTCATGGCTGCCACTGTATGTTGTATGTTGCACGCAATTATGCCACCGTATCTTCAAATGTCAAGAAAAATTGTAAAGATTCTAAGAAAGATTCTTAATTATTGATTCACCTTCTGTATAAAATGCAACGCGCCGCTCGGATAATGAGCGGCGCGTTGCGTAAAAAACGGGTGGAAGCATCAGCAGCTTCAGGCTTCTATGTAGCCGATGAAGGGAAGATTGCGGTACTTGCCGTTGAAATCGAGCCCGTATCCCACCAAGAAGAAATCATCGCAGTGCAGGGAGCAAAAATCTGCCTCAAACTCAACGGTGCGGCGTCCTTTTTTGCAGATGGCTACGGCTGCGGTCACCTTGGTGGCACCTTGTTCACGCAGGGCATTGCAAACTTCTTTCATGGTAAGACCGGTGTCAAGAACATCATCAATGACCAACACCGGTTTCCCCTTGCAATCGGGCAGGGCATTGTGCCATTTGAGTGTGCCGGTGCTCTCTGTGCCGTCGTAGCTGGAGATGCGGATGGTTTGCAGCTCGAAGTTGGCTGGCAAATGGCGCAGAAGGTCGGCTGCATACCAGATGGCACCGTTGAGCAGGCAAAGTGCCACAACGGGCTCTTCGCTACCGAAATAGGCCTCTATCTCTTGTGCTGTTTTCTTGACGGCCACGCTGATTTCATTTGCTGAATAAAGCGTTTTGATGTTCATGACAGTTCTACTTGCTGTGGGGAGAAAGATACAACAAAACAGGCAAAAATGCAAGCTTTAGCAGGGCGGTAACAGGGTAAACGCATTAGGTAACGAACATTGTAAGTTCTTTATTTACAATGTACAATTTACCATTTACAATTTTCTGATAAAATATCGGCCTGAGTGCAGCACGATGTTTTATGGCCGCAGCATTGCGCAAAAAGAAAGAGTCGTAAAACAATTTCGGAGAGTGTTTTTTGTTGTTTCATGCCTGCGCTTATTTTACACTACACCTTGCAACGCTACAAGTCAGTATCCTTAAGTTTTTTCATCGCGGTATGATACCGTAAAATGACAGGGTGATACCTTGAGAATGGCGGGCGTAGTGGTATAATGCAGGCATGGCCAAGGTGGATTTGAAGGAGAAGTGGCGCAAGAGCCCGCATCGCCCCGGTGTGTACCTGATGAAGGGAGACGGTGGCGGTATTATTTATGTGGGCAAGGCCAAGGACCTGAAACGCCGCCTGTGCAATTATTTTTCACCCTCGCGGGCTACGCTGGAGAACAGTAAAACCCGCGCGCTCATTGCGGCTATTGAGGATTTTGATTATTACGAGGTACGCAATGACCAAGAGGCGCTCATACTGGAGCAAAAGCTCATCAAAGAGTACCGCCCGCATTACAATGTGCAACTGCGCGATGACAAGCGCTACCTGCTGCTGCGGGCCTCTCGGCAAGAGGAACTGCCGCGCTTTTCCCTAGTGCGTTTGCGTAAAGATGACGGCGCGCGCTACATTGGCCCCTTTGTGCATTCTACCGCCCTCAAAGAGACGGTGGAGTGGCTCAACCACCGATTCCGCCTGCGCACATGCACCTGCCGCCACCCCGGGGCAGAGCATTATAAGCACTGCCACGACGATGTGATACGCCAATGCTCGGCCCCCTGCATAGGGCGCGTTACGGCAGAGGAGTACCGCGCGCAGTTCGATGCTGCACTGGCTTTGCTGGAGGGTGGTGCCCGTAAGGAACATATAGATGCCCTCACGCAAGAGATGATGGAGGCCTCTGAGGCCTTGGACTTTGAGCGCGCAGCGCGCCTGCGCGATATACGCGAAAACATCCTCAAAACCCTTGAGCCGGCCCGCCGCTTTACCCGTGGTACCCCCGATTTACCCGGTACCGTTAACCCGGAGCAAGACCTCGCTCAGCTGGGCTCAGCCCTCGGTATGGCTACGCCCCCCGCCGTTATGGAGTGTTTTGACATCTCCAACTTGTCGGATAACCACATCGTGGCCTCCATGGTGCGTTTTACTCATGGCAAGCCCGACAACAAGGCCTACCGCCGCTACCGTATACGCGGGGTAGAGGGGCAGAATGACTTTGCCTCTATGCTCGAGGTGGTGCGCCGCCGTTATTCTCGCATTGTCAATGAAAGTGCGGCCTTGTTTGACAAACCTGTCGATATGGGCACCTATGCATGGCTCAAGCAATTGAGCAGCGAGGGTAAAGCCCCCATCACCGTGCCCGATTTGGTGGTGGTGGATGGCGGCAAAGGCCAGCTTGCCATTGCCGTGCAGGTGTTAGAGGAAGTGGGGCTGGGCGATATGCCCGTAATTGGCCTTGCCAAACGAGATGAAGAGGTATACTTTCCCCGCGAAAGTGAGCCCTTGGTGTTAGATAAGGATTGCGGTGCTCTTAAACTACTGCAACGCTTGCGAGATGAAGCACACCGCTTTGCCAACAATTACAACGAGTTGCTGGTGCGCAAGCGCGTGCGCGAAAGTAAGCTCGATGCCTTCCCCGGCATGACCCCCAAGCGCAAAGAGCTCTTGCTTGCCCGCTTTCACACCGTGCCGGGTATTCGCTCTCGCTCTGCTGCTGAAATCTCCGAGCTGCCCGGTATCTCCAAAACCTGGGCAGAGAAGTTTACGGCTTGGTTGGCAGAAAACTGAAATCCATTTTTATTGTTCTGCCAATATCAGCAAATTGGTGCGGTAGGCCTCGTTGAGTTGGTTGATGTACTCTTGTTGTTCAGACATAGGGATGCCGTTGTGCGTGGCCATTTTGCAGTAGTCTTTAATCTTTTTTCGGTATTCTTCTCTGAGTGTCTGAAATTGTTTTACCACCTCCGTATTGTGGGCAAGCTCCCCGATTTCGAACTGCGCTTCTTCCGGCATGGTCGGCGGTGTTTCCATTTCTCCCACTAATGTGCCCATCGGCATATAGTCGGCCGACACAGGGTTGAACGGTGGCGGCTCGGGCAGTGGTTTTAAAATGCGCTTCTTTTCAATAATTTGCGGTATGGTGGGCGGGGCCGCTACAAGAATTTCCGCTTTTGCTTCATTTGTATCCGTTTGCCGGTGAAGGTGAAGATAGATGCTCAGCCCGCATAAAGCCGACACCGTCACAAAGAGTATGATGGTGCTCAAGCTGATCATGCGGGTGTTCCCCTTGCGCCTCACAGGTGCCAGCTCGCGCAGCCAAGCATCTGCACCGGAATATCGCGCATCAATCTCCGGTGCCGCCGCTTTTTGCAGTGTTTTGAGAAAGCTCTGGGGGTAATGCTTTTTTGCCTTCTCCGGTATAAGGTGAAGAAAACAGTTGGCCAAGGCAAATAGGTCGGACCACGCACCGACGCGCCCACCGGGGCTGAATTGCTCCGGGGCGGCAAAGCCCGGCGACCCTACAGGGGTAAGCGTGTGGTCTATGGTACCCAAATGTGCAGAGCCGAAGTCAATGATGACCGGCTGTCCGTTATCGCGTATGATGATATTGCTCGGCTTGATATCACGGTGTACTATGCTGTTGCCGTGCAAATAGTGCAGGGTATGCAGTAGCTGTTCAAGGATATGCTGCGTATCCTCAATATTTTCCGCATGTTGGGGTAAGTATTCTTTCAGGGTATAACCCTCTATATACTCCATGACTAAGTAAGCCGTGCCGGTGCCTTCGAATATATCATGCACCTTCACAACGTTCGTGTGGTTCAGCCCGGCCAGTATTCTCGCTTCTTTACAAAAAATGTGCAGCGAGCGTGTATACACCTCCTCGTCCTCCGGGCGTACCTCTGCGCTGTTGGTTGCCCTCCGGCATAACCCCACGGGAAAATGCTCTTTAATGACAACTTCTCGTTCTAATGAGCGATCAAAAGCCAGATAGCTGATGCCACCGCCTCCCTGACCCAAAACTGAGCGAATCTCGTAATTGCCTAAAACGGTTTTTTCCGGTAGAGCGGCAGATGCTATCATACTTTTTTAATGCTCTTCAGTATATTTTAAGAAGGAAGTATGATTTTTCGATTGCGAAGCATGCCGATAGGTGCAGTCTCGGTATCGTTCACCACGCGCATAATGGCTTGCTCTACCATGCTTTCGATAGTGGTGCCTTGCTTTTCCGCCTTGTTGACCAAAGCCGTGTATATTTCAGGGCTCAGATGTATGGTAAGTGCAAGAGATGTATTTACTCTTATGCCGGAGTTTTCTGCTCCCTGAGAGGCAACAGCTGTCGAAGGCATTTGAACCATTACTTTTTCAAGTAATTGCTGTTTGAGCGGTGGAATGTTTTTTTGGCTCATCCAGTTGCGTACCGTTATCTCTGAAACCCCACATTGCTCAGCTATCCAGCGGTAATCCAAACTATGGTCTTTGAGCCATTGTTTAACTATTTTCTTAAAATCTGCTTGGCCTTCGTTCTTCGTCACAACTCCATTTTACCATGTGTCGGCTTATTGTCAAGCCAACGTCTGTGTTTAATATGCTTTATTGTAAGAGCCTTTTAATGGTATTTGTTATCATGGTATCTATGCTGATGTTATCCATATTCGATTTTCTCAGCAATATGGTATATTGTTCTGCCGGTATTTTGATGTGTATAGAGTAGTGCTCGGTCTCATTTTGAGTTTTTTTGCCGTTGGCGGAATTGCTCTCTTCTTTGTTGTTGTTTGAAATGTTCTTTTGAGGATACTCATGGCTCATATGTGATATTGTATCTCAAAAAATAAAACTTGTAAATCTCAAAAAGAGAAAAAAGGCCTATTTATTCTTGAAAATGAATAAAAATAGTCGCATAAAGATATTAATGCCGTTTGTTCGTTTATCTATGTACGTTCCCGATAGGGAAAATGAAAAGCCGTTGTTCGTGAGTGAACAACGGCTTAAAATTTATTCAGTGATTCTTTTTACTTTTTGCCCATGGAGCCAATGTACAAGAAAGTCTGAATCAACTTCTGAGAGCCGAAGGCGTTCTTTTGGCCGATGCGCTGGCAATGTTTCATGAAGGTAGCCTGGCCTCTTTCACCTTTGGCCATGAGCGCCATGATTTTTTGCTCCATTGCTTTATCCATGGGGCCATCGGGCTTCATGCTCTGGATAATCTGCAACTGGGAGAAGAATCTGATGGCGGCTTGCTTCAGGGGCTCTGCAGCGGCATCAGCGGTTTGTTGATTGTATACACCGGCCAAGATGCTGTTCATTTCATCCAAAGTGCTGATGAATCCGGATGCTGCTGCATACATTTCCTGTGCGCTGGATGCCTCTGCTCGTGAGGGCAGATTCACGCAAAGGATGCTGAGAAGCATTGTTACGAAAGTGATGATTTTCTTCATGTTTGCTAATGTTTATTGTTTTTCTAAGGTAAGAATTGATGCTACCTCAACACTTTGATAGCAAATTATCAGATGTTTGTCAAGCATGCAAAATAACAGTAGCAAAATCAGCCGGCAACGTTTGAACCCGCCTCGCAATTTTTGTGTTGCAGAAAGAAAAACACCATTGCTCGTAACCGAGCAATGGTGCTGAATTCATAGTGAAAAACTAAGCTTTACTTGCGGCGGCGGCGTGCAGCCAAGCCGGCAAGGGCAAGCAGGCTCAGAGTGGCTGTAGCAGGCTCAGGAATTGACTTAGCTACAAGCTTAGCAGAATATGCTGCACCTCCGGAGAAATCGGTCTCTTCTACCCAGAAATAGCCTGCCTTGCCGATGTTTTCTGCATCTGTTGTATATGTAAGGGCATTACCCTGTGCATCGGTAACAACAAAACCGGCGAAATCCCAAACACCAACCTTTTGTTCCATTTGAGAAGCAGAGAAGAAAGTGTGTTCAAAACTATCTGCGGAGAGAGTCAAAGAACCGGTGATTGCCACATCGCCCTGTTTCCATAATCTTCCGGTGTATGCAAGCTGAGATGTAGAAATATCAGCGAAATCGATAAAAGAACCGGCTTGCAAGCCGTTATTAATACCGGTCAGAGTCACATTACTACCCAGATAAGCACCCTTAGAGCCAATCCACTTGGGTGCGTTAACTGTCATGACTTTATCTGTGGAGAGCAGGGCCTGTACCCCATCAATCATTTTAAATGTGTAACCCACGTATACGGGGTCGTGATCGGTCGGAGGAGTGCCGACTAAATATCCGTATGTGTCATCAAGTTTTGTAAAAACCCGCCAATCAGGAACGGAAGGATCCCATACATATACCCAGCTGGCAGGGTTAGTGTATGCGGAAGAATCGAGGGTTATCGTTTTTGCCTGAGCTGTAGCCATGCCGGCCAGAACCATGAGAGCGATGAATGTTCTTTTCATTGTATGATGATATTTGATTTTATAGGCTTGTGCAGGGATGCCCGTTTCCTCGCGAGTCGGAATGCTGAGAGACTTGCACCGTCATCTTCCCGTATTTTATAGAATTTGAGGTGACGTTACAAGCGGAAAATGTATTAAAAATATTTTTTTCGGGTGAATTAAGAGCTGCGGATTACATCATTACCCAAGGCGCAGTTAAAGATTGCAGTTGAAAGATGTGGCAGCCCGATAAATTACAATTTATCGGGGTGTTTGATGTGAGAGAAGCGAACCGAATTTTTGAGCCTCGCCGTATGGCGAGGCGGTATATGATAGCCCAGGGTACAGCCGCGTTAGCGGCGGAACCCTGGGTCCGGAATAAACGTTATTCGAACCCCGCCGAATGGCGGGGTGGCATAAAGGGTGGCTTAATGACGTAAGGATTTTATTTTTCATTCATTGTGATATTACAAAATCAGCGTGAATATTAACGCCACGCATTATGTCACCCCTCGCCGGGGTTCCAATATATTTTTCATCTTACCCCGGGTTCCGCCGCTGACGCGGCTGTACCCGGGGCTACCATATGCCGCCCCGCATGCGCGGGGCTCTGAACTTCGTACCTCGTATATCGTCATTCGTACATTCAAACTCCGATTTAGTGTTCATGTTTCTAATTATGCCCACGCGTAAACACTCTAAAATGGCGTTTGAAAGACCTGTTTCGAAGTAGACGCAAGCACTTTTTACCAGCAGATTTGAAACAGCCCCATTTAATTGTTTTCTTGCCTGTTTTTGCAGTTGTTTATGTTATTGCTTTTTGCTATAATGCGCGCGGTTACTCATGCTCTCCGTTATTGAGGATAACGCATCTGCAATATTTTATACCATAAGAACATGCGCAGGGGTATTACAATTGCCATCGACTTCGGCACCACCAAAACCTTGATTTCGTATATCGACGCCAAGGGCGAACCGCGGTTGATGCGATTGGGGCGCCATATGGATCTGATACCCACCGTGGCGTATTTGCAGCAGGATGGTACGCTGTTGTTCGGCGATGATGCTGAGGATATGGCGGTGCCGGACCCCGCCAATTATTGCCGTGCGTTCAAGATGAAGTTGGGCTCAAGGTCAATGCTATTGGGGCAGTACACCGCGCAGGACCTGGTGCGCGAGTTTTTGACCTACCTGCTTAATAAGGTGAGAGAAGATGCCACCATGTTCAATGCGAGCATAGAACGCGCCATATTGACGTGTCCCGTAGAGTTCAGCGTAGTGCAACTCAAGCAGTTGCAAGCCGCGGCGCAAGACGCCGGCTTGCCCGAGGTGCAATTTGTAACCGAGCCCGAAGCAGCGGGGGCCGCCTATTGCTTTTATTGTGCGGCAGAGGCATTCCGCACCAATGCTCTGGTAGTCGACTGGGGCGGCGGCACGTTAGACGTAGCATTGATTACCCGCAGCGGGCACCGGCTGCGCAGTGAAAAACGCCATGCCTTCGGTGATAATACCAAGGGTGGAGAGGTGTTTGACGACCGCCTGTGCCAACATGTTATCGGGGAGCTTGCCGACCGCCTCGACTTTGATAAACTTTGCTGGCCCGAGCTCATGAAGCAGGTGCGCGCCCTCAAAGTCAACCTCTCTTCTGCCGAAATTGGGGTGCTGCACATGATTGTTGATAAAAAACAAGTGCTGCACAGAGTACAGAGAAAGACCTTCGAGAACTTGGTGGCAGATGATGTTGCAGCTGCTGTGGATGAAGTAAAGCGCTTTGTGGAGGCTTTGCCGCCCGAGAGCAAACCCGAGATGCTGGTGTTGGTGGGCGGCACGGCTCTTATACCCTGCATACGCCGCAAACTTGAAGAGGCCACACGCTTGCCCGCGCGTACTTGGGCCCAAGCCCGCGAGGCCGTGGTGATGGGCGCTGCGCTCTTGGGGAAAATTGAAGACCCGGATGAGGACAAGGAGGGAAATGCGCCACTGCCGACAGATGTGAATGCCTTGCATGAATTGGCAGATAAGGGTAATATTAAAGCCCAATTTGCCTTGGGGCAGCGCTATTTGCAAGAGCGCCACGAAACATACGCCTTTGAGTGGTTTACCAAAGCTGCCGTGTGCTATTATGCGCCTGCCATGGAGCGCCTTGCCTACTGCTACGAGCACGGTATCGGTACACCGACAGATATGCCGAAAGCGCTCCACTATTATCAGCACGCGGCTGATGATGGCCAGGCAGATGCCCTCTACCGCTTGGGGCAGGGGGCTGAAACGGGCGATTTGCTGCCGGTTGATACCGCCGCTGCCGTGGGGTATTATCGCCGAGCTGCCAAAAAAGGCCACGTTAACGCCATGGCTGCGTTGGGCCGTTGTTATAATGATGGCGTAGGCGGTGCGGTAGACTACAGCCAAGCATACAAATACCTGCGTTTGGCGGCAGATGCCGGCGTTACGGATGCTCAGTTCCGCCTTGCCGTCTATTATGATAAGGGTATCGGCGTGCACCAAGATGCCGCAGAAGCTGAACAGTGGTATAAAAAAGCAGCTGCAAATAACCACGCAGATGCCCTTTTTGCCCTCTTTAAACGTGGTAGCAAAAGCTTCCCGGCGCTCAAGTTGTGCCATAGGGCTGCCTCCGGCGGCTCGGCGCGTGCCAAATTATACCTGCGCCGTTATCTCTCGGTGTCGGCGTTAATCGGGGTGCTTGCCGCCGCGCTTGTGGCTGCCTATTGTTTGTATTATGGGCATACTCTGCTATTGCTCTGCGCCGCATTGCTGTACGCTGTTTTTGTATTGTTGGCAGCGCGTTTTCTTATGTTGCGCCCCGGTTGTGCCAAATGGGGGGGCGGTGTTGTGTTGTTGGGGGTGATGGGGGGCGGTATCATGGCCTCCTTTATCAACGCTGAATTGCCCGAAATGGCAGAACCCGATTGGTTGTTATCTGCCTGCAACGGTAAATTAACTTTGCCCTGTGTTCAAAGAGAGATTACCCGCCGTTTTACCGAGGCTAATCTGACTCAGGGGCAAATGCAGCGCTTTGTCGATAACGGGTATGCCATTCCTCATAACCTCTTGAGCGAATTCGTGAAAAAAAACAATGTTGCTGCGGTGCAGGCCTTGCATGGCATCTCCGCCTACCGCCCCGATATGTCATCTGCTGAGAATATGAACTTGTTGGCAAATGCCGTTAAGCTTGATAACGTGTTGATGGTGCAAGCCCTCGCCCCTTATAACCCCAACATGTCATTAAACGTGAATAAGTTTTTGTTGGCAGATGCCGTTAATGCCAATAATGAAGCTATGGTGCAGGCCCTTTGCCGTATCAAGGGTATAGATGCCAATATCTCGCGAGAGTACCGGCCTTCTCCCTTATATAATGCGGTAGAGTCTGATAACCTCAACTGTGTTAATGCCCTGTTGTCCGTAGACGGTATAGATGTTAACCTTGGCAAAAGTACAGATGAAAATAATGAAAAATTTACTCCTCTGTGGCAGGCCATTTGGAAAGATAACCCTAATCCGGAAATTGTGAGAGCCTTGGTAAATGCAAAGGGGATTGATGTTAATAAGGGAAGCTCCAATGATGGTGGTGCCGTGTCTCCCCTTGCTTTGGCCGCCTCCAAAAAATTATTTGAGATTGTGCGGATTTTACTTCAACATGAGGGGGTGCGGCCCGATGTTGGTGTTACCCGCCCGGATGGCAAATCTAAGTCTCTCCTCGAGTGTGTGCCATTGGATGCAAAAACCACAATTGAAAAAATGATTAAAGAGGAATGCCGTAACAGATAAAACTCCGTTTGCGGATTTAGCAGAGCTATACGCGTGGGTATCATTAGTGGAAATGGAGGTATTGAGCTCGCTTTCTGCGGCAACTCATGCGCGGCTTTGCAACCCTGCGCCGCAGGCGCCTGACTCTGAACTTCGTACCTCGTATATCGTCATTCCTACATTCAAACTCCGATTTTGTGCTCATGTTTCTAATGATGCCCACGCGTCATCGTAAATTAAACGTTCTGTTAAACTTTTCGGTTGATAAATCGGAGTTTAGCGGGCAGCTGGCTCGCGTTAGCGAGCGGAATTTTTGAGCCCCGCGCATGCGGGGCGGCATATGGTAGCCCCGGGTACAGCCGCGTCAGCGGCGGAACCCGGGGTAAGATGAAAAATATATTGGAACCCCACCGGATGGTGGGGTGGCATAGAGGGTTGCAAGATGTCGCAAGGTATTTATTATCATCGTAAATATTAACACCGCGCATTATGCCACCCCGCCATTCGGCGGGGTTCGAATAACGTTTATTCCGGACCCAGGGTTCCGCCGCTAACGCGGCTGTCTTGTCTCGGCGTAGGGCGAAAGCCCGAAGACGGAACCCTGGGCTATCATATACCGCCTCGCCATACGGCGAGGCTCAAAAATTCGGTTCGCTTCGCTCACATCAAACACCCCGTTAAATTACAATTTAGCGGGCTGCCACATCTACAAACTGTAAACGCGTGGGCATCATTAGAAACATGAACACTAAATCGGAGTTTGAATGTACGAATTACGATATACGAGGTACGAAGTTCAGAGTCAGGAAGTCGGATCAGCCATGTCGTTCTGTGAGCCAAGGAGTGGATTTATGACATTGTCTTCCTAAGACCGCTTGGCCCTCCGACTTCACGCGTTTACAGTTTGTAGATGTGGCAGCCCGCTAAATTGTAATTTAACGGGGTGTTTGATGTGAGCGAAGCGAACCGAATTTTTGAGCCTCG
>JAZNGY010000123.1:0-46811 GCA_045576695.1 Akkermansia sp. | reverse complement strand
CGGTGGGGGCACGAGGGGGGCCGGGTCTGCGGGTTGGGGGGCGGGGGCCGGCGTAGGGGGCGGAGGTTGAGGCGCGTTTTGTCCGCATGGGCGGTGCGGCACCACGGGCTCCACACATGGGCGCTGCGGCTGCGGGCGAGGCTCTGCTTGCGGCCTGGGGGCCGTATGCTCAACCGGCTGCGGGGCCGGAGTGTGTGCCGACACGGACTGCGGGCGCGGAGCGGGCTGCGGCGCTTGCGGGGGCAGGTGCAGCTCGCGTTGTTGCGGCTCTAGCACGGGGCGCAACACCAGCGGGGGCGGCTCGGGGGTGGGCTCCGCCTCTTTATCACCACGGGCATGCACGGTAAGGGTACCGGCGATGGCATCTATAATGCAAGTGGTGAGGTCTGACGGGCGGCGGAAGCGCACCTCTCGTTTGGCGGGGTGTACATTCACGTCCACCAGCCCGGGGTCTACCTCCAGATACAGGAAAAGCGCGGGGTGCAGCCCGGTGGGGAAACCACCGTAGCCGTCTCTCACGGCGCGGGCAACGATTTTATCCTCGATGGGGCGGCCATTAAGGAAGACAAATTGCAAGCGGCGGTTGCGGCGCGCCTCAGAAAGCGGCATCAAAAACCCGCTTACCTGTACCCCGGGCCCATGCATGGGCTTGATGCGTAAAAGGGAAGCAGCAAGCTCCCTGCCCACAAACTCGGAAATACGGTGGCGCAAATCTGTGGTAGCAGGCACATCAAACACCACGGTGCCGTCTTTTACCAAAATGAAGCGCACGTGCGGAAATGCCAAGGCATGCAGACGCAATTGGTGCTCAATGTGGCCAAACTCCGTATCATCGCTTTTGAGGAACTTACGGCGCACGGGGGTGTTGAAAAAGAGGTTGCTCACGGCAATTTCCGTACCGGGCGCGCAGCCGGCATTGGCTGGTGGCTGCATCTCCCCGCCATGGCAGGTTATCTGCGTGCCCTCTACATCTTCTGCACGGCGGGTAGTTATCTGAACTTGCGCTACCGAGGCGATACTGGGCAAAGCCTCCCCACGGAACCCGAGTTGGCGTATATCAAACAGGTCCTCATAACTGAGCAACTTGCTGGTGGCGTGGCGCTCCAAACACAGCTCGGCATCTGCACGGCTCATACCGCTGCCGTTGTCCGTCACCTTAATGAGCGATACACCGCCGCGCCGAATTTCCACACGCACCAACGTGGCACCGGCATCTATACTGTTCTCTACCAGTTCTTTGACAACGGAGGACGGACGCTCCACCACCTCGCCGGCAGCCACTTGACTGGCCAGCACATCACCCATGCGGTGGATTTTCGTTTCCGTCTGCTCACTCATAATTTACCGCCAAAGTGTACCACAGACAGCACAAGGCGTCAATACTGTATGTGCCCCAAAATCTTGGGGCACATAAAAGAACGATATGTTTATTTTAATGCACGGAGAGCGATTTACTCCAAAGACTTGGTGATAAATTCTTTCAGCTCATCCGTCATGAGCTCAGCCTCTTCAATGCGAGTGGATTCGGCTTCTATCTGCGCGTCAATCTTCTTGATTTGTTTTTCGTATTTTTTGCGCTCGGCCTCCATGGCTTTTTTCTTTGCCTCAACGCTTACGCCACCACCGCCAAAACCACCACGGGTGCCGCCACCGATAACGCGGCCACCGCCCATTTGATCGTCATCTTCCGACTCTTCCTCAAACAACACTTTGAAACTGCGGATGGAACCATCGCGAGAGCGTTCATCCTCAATCTTCTTCACCAAAATAAGAGCCTTGCGCTTTTTAACAATGTACTCCTTATAATACTGAGCAGCTTCCGTGCGGGCCTGTTTGGCCTCTTGTTTAGCCTGCTTGCGTTTTTCTTTGGCAGACATTTCTGTGCCGTTATTATACCTCTGAGCCTCTGCCATGGGAGCAGAAGCAAATAATGAAAAGATCATGAAGAAAGCAAGAAGTCTCATAGTGTTGTCATCATAACATATAACAGCGCTGCGTCAAGGAGAAAGAAGCAGCATCACGTGTAAGAGGGGAAATTCTGACACGATAAATACTTGCCAGAGGCGGTACAATAGTGTTTGATAAGAAAATGCAGGGAATGCCGACGGACAGCCAATCAAAGCGTTTGAGCACGCTAAGCTTGTGTCTTATGCTGTCGCTGGCATTTCATGTGGGTATAGCAGCTGTTTTGGTGTTGGCCACCGACAACAGCGGCAATAAGCAGAAAACCGCGCATCAACGCACCTACCGGCTGACACTGACCACGGCCCCAAAGGAGGACAGCACCAACGAACAGCAAGAGACCACGCCGGAGCAAAAACCATTTGCAAAAACCGACCCCGACCACCCGCAGCAACACCCTGATAACGCCGATTTTGAGGGGCAACGCAACACCCGTGCAGAGGGTATGGATAACACCACCCGCAGCAGCGACGCGCCCATCCCCACGATGGAGGGAGAAGAAAAAGAGGAAATCAACACCGTGCAGCAAGAGCGCCAAGATGGCGATATTGAGTTCTACGGCAAAAAAGACGCCTCACAACCGCAACCGGCTGACACCGAGGGGCAAGAACAGCCCACCATCCCCCCTGCTTCCCAAACACCACAGGGCATTCCCGATGCCACCGTCACCCCGGAACCGACTACGGGAAACACCCCCGAAGAGGTGCAAGAAACCACAGAATCTCAAAGCGCCGAGCAACCGAACACAGAAGGAGAGCTTCATGTAAGCCCCCCACAAGACGAACAGCCCACGCAAGACAACACCAAGGAAACCCCGCCTCCCGCCGTGGGTACGCCGAATGGCACCACGGCCACACCGGAGGCAACACCCGTGGTGCAAATGCGCAGCCCCGTGTATGACCCCACCCAGGCAGACCATGCCCAACCACCGGGACTGCGCACCGAAGAGCGGAGAACCCGCAGCACGGGGCAATTCGTTATCGGCCGCATGCCTGCCTGCAATGTAGAGGCCACACCGCGCGGGCAATATGAAGAATTAATCTACCGCCGTATTGCCCGCCAATGGTACTTTGCCTGCGACCAACACCGCGGCGATATCATACCCGGCACCATCATCATTGCCATCCGCATTACGGAGAAAGGCACCATAGAGAGCATGAATCTGGTAAACCGCCGCGGGGCCGGCGTAAGCCAGCAATCTTTCACCTTTGCCGCCATTCGCAGTGCGCAAATACCCCCCATGCCTAAAGAGGTTCAGAAAACACTCATCGGTAATCTTTTAGAAATCATCATCACCTTCGACTTCAACTAACGCAAAATAACACTATGCTGCACACCATCCACCAATTCTTCGAGGCCTGTCACCCGTTCGGATACCCCCTGTTGGCCTGCTCTGTCTTGCTGCTTACTGCAATATTTTACCAATGGCACATACGCCGCAAAACGGAGCTGAATGACAGCGTGTGGCGGCTGTGCCTGCAGCTCATCGGCTGTGGGGCGACACAACGGGATAAAGTGCTTGCCAACCTCAAAGAAAATGCCCCCAAGCACCCTATTCTCAACATTGCAATCTACATTGCAGAAAACAAAGAGATGGAATCCCTGCCGGCGGTGGTAGAAAGCAAATTGCGCCTCTTTATTGAGAAATCTCGCACCGGCATGGGGCTTGTCTCCATCATTACCAACATTGCCCCCATGCTGGGTATTTTGGGTACGGCTTGGGGTTTGGTAGATATTTTCGGTGTATTCGGCACACCCGGGGCGCAAGAAGGCATAGCCTTGGGTATCTCTAAAGCGCTTTACACCACCATTTTCGGGTTAGCCATTGCGGTACCCGGCATCATTGCACAGACCTGTTTTGAGAGGAGGTTGGAGCGTACGGCAACCCACATCGATGAGTTGTTTACCGAGTTACTGGCACACCGTAACGAGATTTGAAAACGCCATGAAGATTTACACCCGCAAACCCGTTATCAGCAGCATCAACATTGTACCGATGCTGGATATTCTGACCATTCTGCTCATTTTCTTCATTGTGCAGACCGAATTCAAGCGCCAAGTCAGCGTGTTGAACATTGAGGTACCGCACACGAAAAGCTTGGGCGGCAACACCGGCGACCGCAACCAAGTGCTATTGGAGATTGCCGCCGATGGCACTATGGCATTCAAAGGCAAAATCACCACGGCAGCAGAATTACCTGCCGCCATTGAAGAATTGCGCCGCGAAAACCCTGATGCCACCGTGCAAATATCTGCCGCAGATGGCGCCTCTATGGGCAATTTCATCCACGCGCTCGATGTGCTGAATGCAGCAGGCTTATCCGCAGAACAAATACCGGTGCGCATTGCCCCCGATGCAAAATAAATAACACCTTATGCCGTGACAGCAATGATTTTTCGGCATTGACAGTTAAACCACGTTAGAGTAGACTGAGGAGCATGGAATGGAGTAATGACATATGGGGCCATTTGGTCCGCAACGGCTGGGTGGAGTTCATCTTTTATGTATTTTTAGGGTGCGTTGTCACCACGGTGATAGGCCGCATTTTTAAAGGAATTGAAAGCTCAGATAAGCTCCCGCGGCAAGTTCTCAAGTTGTTGTCCAAGCTCCTTAGGGGGATAATATGGGCACTGGTATTGATACAGGGCTTACGCGCCTTGGGGGTAGATGTAGTGGGTATTTTGGGCGCCGCCGGTGTTATGGGTGTGGCCATCGGCTTTGCCTCGCAGACCTCGCTCAGCAACCTCATCAGCGGTATCTTTTTGGTGTCGGAGCGCAGCTTCAAAATGGGTGACTATATCAGCGTAGAGGGCGAGGAAGGCACGGTGGAAAGCATCAACCTTTTGTCCATTTACCTACGCCGACCGGATAACGCCCTCGTGCGCATTCCCTGCGAAACAATGATAAAAAACCCCGTCACCAACATCACCGGCTCACCACGCCGCCGCATTGATATAGATTTGGGGGTAGATTACGATAGCGATTTGGCAAAAGTAAAAGAGGTGATACTGGGCGTTATTGCCCAAGAACCGGAACTGATGGACACCCCGGCCCCCATTGTCATCTTCAAGGGATTCGGCGACAGCTCGCTTGATTTACACATCGGCGCCTGGTGCAAGACAGAGGTGTACCACGGCCTGCGTTTCCGCTTTGCCACGGCACTGCTGGCTGCATTCAAGAAAGAAGGCATCAACATACCCTTCCCCGTCAGAACGCTCATTACGCAGAATACGCAGAGCGAAGCATGATTTATCTTGTAAAAACAAAGCATTTACGCTAAGATAGGAGCGCAGTATGTCAAGTTCATTCGGTTCCATTTTCAGAATCAGCACCTGGGGCGAATCCCATGGTGTGGGTGTGGGCGTAGTGATAGATGGGTGCCCCGCCCGTTTACCCCTTAACGCAGAACAGATTCAGGCAGAGCTGAATCGCCGCAGGCCCGGGCAAAGCGATATTGTTACCCCACGCAATGAGGCTGATACCGTGGAGATTCTCAGCGGCGTGGTAGATGGTCTTACCACCGGCACTCCCATTGCCCTGAGCGTACGCAACAAAGACCACCGCAGCAGTGCCTACGATGAGATGCAGCATACCTACCGCCCCTCTCA
The DNA here is from genome assembly GCA_045576695.1 of Akkermansia sp. GTDB lineage: Bacteria > Verrucomicrobiota > Verrucomicrobiia > Verrucomicrobiales > Akkermansiaceae > Akkermansia. The sequence goes on along the minus strand of JAZNGY010000123.1, from coordinate 41,240 downwards.
TGCGGATTTTTGTTACGATGCCAAATACGGCATACGTGCATGGGCCGGTGGTGGCCGCGCCAGTGCGAGAGAGACTATTGGCCGCGTGGCGGCAGGAGCCGTGGCAAAAGCCATACTCAAAGCACTTTGCCCGCAACTGGAGGTTGTGGCATGGGTGCAGCAGATTCACACCATGATATGCCCCATTCTGCCGGCAAATGTTAAGGCGGAAACGGTGGAAAGCAACATTGTACGCACCGCAGATGCCGAAAGCGCCGAGCACATGGCAGAAGCCATACGCGAAGCCCGCAGCAAAGGCGACTCGCTGGGCGGTGTGGTTGCCTGCACCGTGCGCAACTGCCCCGTGGGTTTGGGCGACCCCGTGTTTGACAAACTGGAGGCCACACTGGCACACGCCATGATGAGCATACCGGCCACAAAAGGCTTTGAGGTAGGCTCCGGCTTCTCGGCCCCGCTCATGACGGGGTCTCAGCACAATGACGCTTTCTATATGGAAGGTGAGCGAGTACGCACCCGCACCAACCATTCGGGCGGTATTCAGGGGGGTATCTCGAACGGCGAGGATATTAACATGCGCATTGCCTTTAAACCCACCGCCACCCTCATGATTGAGCAAGATACGGTAAACGATGCCCACGAACAGGTAACGCTGCGTGGCAAAGGCAGGCACGATGCCTGCGTGCTCCCCCGCGCCGTGCCCGTGGTAGAAGCCATGGCTTATATTGTACTGGCAGACCACATGCTCAAACAACGCACCACTACAATTGATTGACACCGCATGAAACTCGACAACAACACCACACAAGCAGAATTAAAAAAACTATACGAGCTCATTGTTCGCAAAGAGTTTATAAAAGGCACGCCTCTCAACATCAAACCGTTTTTGCGTTATACCATCCTGTTCTTACTCTTCCCGGCAATGATACTGGGGTACTGGGTAGGCTACGCCATCACGGGTGCCTTCTGCGTGTTCCTTATCGCCATGTTGGCGCTCGATTATGTAACAGTGGCACTTGTTGCGGTATTCACGTGGTTTTCTCTCGGGTTGCTGCCCATCAGCTACGTTACCCTGCAAACGTACCGCAAAGCTTCCCGAACCCGAAAATTGCGCATGTTGGTTCGCGACCCGCTGGGCGCAAAAGCATCCAAAGCTTGTGTGCCGCAAGATTTACCGCTCAAATGGCAACACACACGCCGCAAAAATAATACCATCAAAGTGGCAAAAATCACCATCAACGCCCCGCAAACGGGTATCTATGTGTTGCTGCTTACCATGCCCAATTATAATGGTGCCCGTTTGCTGACGGACGGCCCCGCCGGCATGTGCATTATGCAAAGAAATGCCCAAAAAGGAGGAGAGCTCAGTGCCCTGATGCTCTATAATCTGAAGGAAGGCGCACACGAGATTTCTTGGTCCATCGCCTCCTCTGATAATGAAGAAGCCCCGCAAGCATTCATTACCCAAATTAACTGCGAGGCGCATTAACCGCCGTCTATTTTCTCCGCATCCCCCGCCGTTACAGCAATCTGTAACGGCGTTTTTTATAACTCTGTTAATGTTTACGATTGATCAGCCCTGTAAATTGCAATTTATCGGGCAGTTTGATGTGATACTGTGAGCGTAGCGAACCAAATTTAAGAGCCCCGTGATAGCGGGGCGACGGACCAGTAGCCACGTGGTGTAGCTGCGTCAGCAGCGGAACCCGTGGTATTGGTAGAAAAGAATCTCGGAGCCCGAAGCAGCGCAGCTGCTGAGGCCGACAGCAGGGTAGCATCCCCCCATAAGTATTGTTTATTCATTTTTTTATAATGCGTTGTTATTTAATAATAATACGGTTTTATCTGAGCTTACTGACGCAAAAACAGGAGCGGGGCGTGCTGTCGGCCTCGTCGCCTTCGCTACGCTTAGGCTTCTCGGACTCCGATTTTATTTTCATCTTACCCCGGGTTCCGCCGCTGACGCGGCTGTACCCGGGGCTACCATATGCCGCCCCGCTATCACGGGGCTCAAAAATTTCGCTCGCTAACGCGAGCCATCTGCCCGACAAACTCCGATTTATCAACCTTGTTTTTTTAACAAATCATTTTTATCGCCCATACAAACAAACAACGGCGCACCCAACAGGAAAGCCGTGATGCGCAATCACGCACCACGGCCAATATGAAAAAAACACCCAAAAAAGATATCAGTACTCGATGGTGTAATCCTCGGGTTCACGGGGAGCCTCGGGCTCACGCTCGCAAGGAGGCAACATGGTATTAAGATGACGGCGCTGGATGGTCTTCTTCATGCCGGCATCATTCTTATCGGTAATCTTCTGAGCTTCCTTGATAGCTTTCTCTCGATTAGACTCAGCCTTCTTCACGGCAGAGTTATATTTATCAAGGCTCTTCTTCTGACGCTCGGATGCTACCTCTTGAAGCTTATCTTCAGAAAGGTCCTTTGCGTCGATAGTGGGGGCAGCCTGAACACTCAGTGTCAGGGCTGCAAAAACTGAAAGGATGGAAAGCGTTTTCATGGTTATAAGGACACTTCCAGTATACGAGTTCCACACAAGATGTCAAGCTGTAAATTGATTGCGGCCCACATTTTATGAATTTTCTGAAGAATACGCTCGCATTTCAATAGAAAAAGAGCTATTATAAGAAAGCAAGATGAAATCTGTTTACTACTGTTTATTATGTGTACCGGCATTAGCCGACACGGTTTCCGTGCCGGAGGCGTACAGCTATTATGGCGAGCTACCGCAACCGCCGGAAGAACTGAGCAATACCATTACCGGCAGGGTACCCATGGCCGTGCGCACGCATGGCACCAAGCCCGACCTTGTGGTACTGGCAAATGGGAAACTTTGGTACTACATCAATGAATCTAAACCCGGCAAAATCCTCTTCAGCGAGCCTATTGAGCTAACGGATACCGAGGGAGCCCGTGTAACGACCGACTATTTCTACAGCGCCGGCAGCAATAGGCTCATGATTCACCTTGACACGGATGTAACGAGAGCAGCAGATATCATCGGGGAAGACGTGCCGCAGCTCAGCTTCTGCGAATGTTCCGCCCCTGCCCACTGCCCACCCCCCACCTATCAAGCCATAGCAGATTTTGACGGCGACGGCATAGATGATATCGTTATCGGCGGTGCAGAAGCTACCACACTGCACAGCGCAAGGGGCATCAACAAGTAATCATTTTTCATAAAAAACAGTCATTTTTGAAAGACGGGCGTACAAACTCTCGTATATATAGAAGAACATGAACCCGCATTCAACGTATTTGCCATATCTTAGCGTCATTCTTCTGTCGGCATGCTGTTTTCAGCAAAAGCCAACGGAACCGCCGGTGGTGGACCCGATTGCCATATATACGGAAACATACCGCAACGCACTGGCAGGATACCGCAGCAAATACCCGCAGGAGTATGAAATGCTTAAGCAAGCGTACATAGAAGCGTATGCAGCCCTGCCCGAATACCCCACGAATTGGAAAGAAGTTTACCACGATATCGAGGGCTCGGTATGGGAAAAAGCGGTGGCACAAGGGCGCATTGCAGACAGCTCTGAAGAAGCAAAAACTCACTTTATCGCTGAGATTTACCCCGCTATGTGGGAGGAAATTATGCTCTCAACAGATAGCAGCAACACCCCCCAACAAGTAAAACAGCGTAAAGCCATTTGTAATATCGCCAATTTTACCATCTATCCGAATGAATGCAGCATGCCCCCGTGGGTGCGAATCAATTACAGCGACAACTGCGGTATTGTTTGCCTGCCCCACCCCAAGGCTCATACAGAAGAATGGCGTGACCATTACTACCTTGTTCGTCTCGAATCATTATCTGCCGAAGAACAAGAGCTTGCGCAGTGGTACGATGCAGAAAATAAGGCATTGTACAAGCTCCGAACGCAGGATTACGAAGATTTCAGCAAAAAACAGAAGAGTTTGAATGAGGAATACGCGAAACGACGACAAGCCATTAAAAAGAGCCGGCAATAACGCCACAACTCTTTCATTCTGTTTTCTTTATAAAGATTCTTTACAACAAAGTCATTCTCTGTTACAATTCGCGCCATGAAGAAACTTTTACCTCTCATAGCAATAGCTATCTCCGGTTTTGCCACAGTACACGCACAGACACGCCCGCAGTACACCACAGACGAAATATCTGCCCTCATCGGCGAAGATATCGCCGCACCAAGCCCCGTATCTGCCACGCAACATTTTGAAAATATCCGCCAGACTTGGTTGGAAGACATCCGCATGACCCAAGAATATGACGGGCTTACCGATGAGACCTTGCAACCGGCATTTGAAGCAATAGACGAATACACGGCTGCCGCACAAACCGCATACAATGCCCAAATGGAGTTTGCGCTTTATTCTTTGGCCCCCATCAAAGAAACCCACCCGCAGCGCTACCAAATCGCATTGCAGCAATACAGCCAAGCGCTCTTGATTCTTTACAAACGAGATGCCCGCATCATGCGCGCATCTTCCGTATTAACACCTTATGACCGCGCACCCGAGATTACCCCAATGGCAGATGCCTTTTGCTCTGCCATCTATGAACGAGGCAATGAATCTGCATTGGGTGGTGCCGGATATCGCGGATTCGTGGCGCAAAGTGACATCATTGTTGAGCAACAATTAAAACTGAAGCAAGACCTGATTATTGCCCAGCTGGATACGGAGGGGGATTTTTCCCTGGGCCGAGAGTTCATCAGCAATTCAGAAATTACGGCAGACGATTTTGACTACGATGAATACCGCCGTGTGCGTGCTGAGAAGTTCAAAGCAGCCGAGGCCGCGTGGGAGACATACTCTTGGGCAGCAGCACGCCTGCTCTGCCCGATACCGGTATACAGCGGCACCGGTACGGGGTCAATGATTAGCGCCCAACACCAACAATTGGTACGCAACCATGAGCTGTTTCTTATCTTGCTGATGCGTGGCATACGCGAGAAATAAGCCCGAACGGGCTGATGCACACCTTCTAAAGTAGCGGCATCATTTTTCTATTCGCTATGTGATGCGTCATAGTTGCTAAATCGGAGTTTGAATGTACGAATTACGATATACGAGGTACGAAGTTCAGAGTCAGGCGCCTGCGGCGCAGTGTTGCAAAGCCGAGCATGAGTTGCCGCTGTCATTACGGCTGTATGTCTATCTATTACTTCGTATTTTGAATCTCGTAACTCGTACTTCAAATTACAATTTTTCGGGTGCTATATCTATCAACCAGAACGGCAAGATGACGAATGGTATCGGGCTCACACCAAGCAAGCCACTACCAAAGCCAGCAAAGAAAGCAGCATAGAAATACCGACAAGCACATAAAGCATATTGGTACGCTGCTGAATAAGGCGTTCCATGCGCATCTCCAATAACTCATGCAAATGCGCCATCTCTTTCTTCGGTATAGAAGACGAGGATTTTGTATTGCCGTGGGGCATGCGGTCTTGCCGACTCATCGTTTTGCCATTGCGAGTAAACGACGTACGAGAACAAGACACATGCTCAGCGGGCATGGTATTCGCCATAGACTCCATTTCGGCTTCCAGTTCTTCCATATCTCGGGCAAACTCCTGCCAATGCGTTTTCATCATTTTTCTTCTTTCTGTGCAGTAAGTACTTGAAATTTAACCGGCACACAATGAATATCTTGAGGCACCACTGCCTCATTGGTGCGCTGGGTGTTAATCTCGCCCTCGGGGGTGTAATACAGCAGCAGGCAGCTATTGCCCATGAAGTAAGAAACCAAGCGGCAGTGCTTACCGAAATGGCGGGCTATATCCGCATCAAATCGAGACTCGGGCTCTGCAATATCCACATGGGCATACTCCGGCCCCAGCAGCACAGTGGCTTCTGCGCCGTCTGCAAGCGACACACGCCCACAGAAATGCAACTTAAGGGTATACGGCTTCATGTGGGTTGCCACCTTGCGGCGCTCCACCCGTACATCCGGTTGAGCCGGGCAAGCAGGGTCGAATGTCACGACAATCTCCGTCACATCATCTGCAATGCCGGGGATTTCCAGCTGCGCATCGGCAAAGAAAGAGGCGGCTTCCATTTGGGCATCCAGCTTATTTTCAAGTTCCTCTCTGACGGCGTCCACCATACGCTCACAAAATTGAGGCGTAGTGAGATGTTCTGCTAGCGCAGCCAGAGCCATTTTACCCACGCGGCTACCCGCATGTACACCATGTGGCAAGCTTTTCATCACCTGCACGTATGAGTATAAATTTTCGGCATACAAGCGCGTGTATTCTGCCCAGGTATCATGCAAGAGATATTCTCCCCCTATGGCAAACATATTTTCAAGCTCATTCGCGCAAACTGCAGCCCCGGTGGCGTCCACAATAAGCCGCGGTTCCCACACTACCTCGGCCTCTGAGTGCGCGGTTCTTTTCTCACGCCCCTTTTGCAAAAGTTTTTTAATTTGCTTGGCGTTTTTACCGCTGATGCAAGCATCTACCGTGGCGCCTTTATCCGTACGGGCATCAAGGTATGCCCCATGGTCTATCAACCACTGCACCAGCTGCACATGGCTGAGGCCACACGCATAATGCAAGGCGGTGTTACCCTTTGTTTCGGGCGTGATAATAGAGGGGTTGCAGCTCTCCATAATAAGCGGCAACAACATGAGCAAGCGCTTTTGGTAAAGTTTATCCGTAGCAGTGGTATATGTTGCGGCTTGAAGCGCTGCCAAGATATCGCTCAACCCATCATCCAACATATCGGGGTCGCCGCTCACGGTGCCACCGGCCTTCGGCAAAACAACACAGGCCGCAGCGCCGTCTGCCGGGGTTATTGCAAAGGTCGCATTCGTCACCTGGCGCACCAACTCATCTTCCGTCCATTGCATATTGGCATGCCCGGCGTGGGCACCACCGAAGTACAGCGTAATCAAACATGCAAACTCATCACTCTTCATATAAACCAGGCCCTTTTCATGGGGTGGATCGGGCACATAGGTCACCGTAATAGGGGGCCATGTATTCTGTTTATTGTTGTGTGGGTGCGGCACGGTATAAGAATCCCCTTGGGCGGGAAAGGTCAACACCATGGGACTGAGTACAGCTGCCATCTTGGGGCCCAATGTATCTTCACCCGAAAGATAGGTGCAGAGCTCTGCCGTTTGGAAATTAAGCACTATGGACTGCCCCGCTGCGGAAGGAGCAGGACTTGCTGCATACACAGCACACACCGGCATTGCTGCCACCAGCAGAGGGATTGGGAGAAGTGTGTTTTTCATTGACTGCAAAATGTTTTACGCAATCAGCATATCACACAATGGATAATGAGTAAAGGAGAATCGATGCCAATCTAAATGAAAAAATCAAAAATTGTTTTCTTGAAATCGCGCGTTTGCTATGGTAGCATGAGCGGGCACGCGTAACAAGGCATCATGGCTAAGAAAAAGGAAGACAAGATAGACTTCAAAGCTGGGGCAACGGCAGAAAAAGAACATGCAGTGATGCCGCAGGCCCCCGGTGTGGAAAAGAGCCTGCTCTCGATGATGACCATCGACCCCACCAACATTATCTCTCAATGCATTGCAGATGGCCTTAATGAAGAATACTTCTACATACCCGCCCACCGCATTCTTTGGGAAATCTTCCGCAATCGCTATGAAAAAGGCATTGCCATTGATACCGTTTCCGTTGCCCAAGAGCTGGCAGACAACAAGAAGCTGGAATCCGTAGGCGGCAATGCGGGGTTGATGGACATTTTCTCCTTTGCCACCACAACGGCGCTTTACAATGTTCATTTTGAAACCCTCAAAGAGAAATACATACGCCGCAGCATCATTCTGACCGCCAACCGCGCCACCGATGCGGCCTATACCTCTGAGGCAGAAATTGAGCAACTGCTCGACCAAACGGAACAAGAGGTATTGCAAATACGCCACGCCTCTGCCAAGGGCGAAGAATGGAGCCTGAAAGACGATATTGAAAAAGCAGTATCTAACCTAGAGCGTATGATGACCACGCAGGGCGGCATTCTCGGTATCTCCACCGGCTACCAGAAGCTCGACACCATGATTAACGGCATGAAAGCGGGCGAACTGTTCGTTATCGCCGCACGTCCGTCCATGGGTAAAACCTCATTCATGCTCAACATTGTGGAGCACGTGGTGCTGGACCTCAAGTTGCCGATGATGTGTTTCTCTTGCGAAATGCCCAGCGAACAGTTGGTGGAGCGCTTGCTCTATGCCCGCTCTGCCATCAGCAAGCAAGACCTCAAAGCCCGCCAAGGTAAGCTTAACCCCGATGAGGTGAAGCGGTTCCGCTCTGCCATTACAGAGCTCAAAAACAGCAAGCTCATTATTGACGATACCGCCGGTATCTCCATCTCTGAGCTGCGCGCCAAAGCCCGCCGCCAAATGCGTAAATACCCGGATTTGGCAGCCATCGGCATTGACTACCTCCAGCTCATGCGCTCTCACACCAAACAGGCGCAAAACAGCCGCGAACGTGAGATTGCTGAAATCTCCGGCGGCCTTAAAGCCTTGGCTAAAGAGCTGAAAATCCCCATTGTGGTACTGGCCCAGCTGAACCGTGGCCCGGAAAACCGCACCGGCAAAAACAAAGGCACCCCCATGATGAGTGACTTGCGTGAATCCGGTGCCATTGAGCAGGACGCCGACATGATTGGCCTGCTCTGGCGCTCCAAATACTATGCCGAAGACGATGAGGAGCGCGAACAGGTAGGCAACGATGCCAACTTGTTGCTCGCCAAAAACCGTAACGGCCCCACGGGCGATGTGCCCCTCACCTTCCATGCAGAGATTATGCGCTTCGTCACCCGCATACCGGCGGAGGGCGATGATGTGGAATAATAAGTGAATTTCAGCCTTATCTACCGTCAAGAAATAGGTTAAACCTCAAAAAAGGTAGCAATCTGTCAGATTTCGGGATTGACCGCGGGGGGATAAGCTGGCATAATAGCCTGCGTTATGAAGACACCTGTAACCGTAACCGTGACCGGCGCCGCCGGCAACATCGCATACTCCCTTCTGTTCCGCATCGCAGCCGGTGAAATGCTGGGTGCAGATCAGCCCGTTATTTTAAAGCTCCTTGAAATCACCCCCTGCCTTGAGAAGCTCAACGGCGTGGTAATGGAGCTGCAAGACTGCGCATTCCCGCTGGTGCAGGAGATCGTTGCTACCGACGATCCCGCCGTGGCTTTCAAGAACGCCGACTGGTGCATGCTGGTGGGTTCCGTACCCCGCAAGGCCGGTATGGAGCGTAAGGACCTTCTTTCCATCAACGGCAAGGTATTCGTAGGCCAAGGCAAGGCCATTGCCGAGAACGCAGCCCCCGGCTGCAAGGTATTCGTGGTAGGCAACCCCTGCAACACAAACTGCCTTATCGCCATGACCAATGCTGCCGGTATGCCCAAGGAGAACTTCTTCGCCATGACCATGCTCGATGAGTACCGCGCCAAGGCTCAGCTTGCTGCCAAGGCCGGTGTGCAGGTGTCTGACGTGACCAACATGACCATCTGGGGCAACCACTCCGCCACCCAGTACCCGGACTACACCAACGCCAAGATTTGCGGCAAGCCCGTGACTGAGGTTATCACCGACACCGAGTGGCTGCAGACAGACTTCATCAAGACCGTGCAGCAGCGCGGTGCCGCCATCATCCAGGCCCGCGGTCTTTCCTCCGCCGCCTCTGCTGCCAACGCAGCATTGATGACGGTTAAGAACCTGACCACCCCCACCGCAGAGGGCGACTGGTTCTCCGTAGCTCGCTACAGCGATGGCACCAAGTACGGCCTGCCCGAGGGTATCATCTGCTCCATGCCCTGCCGCACCGAGGCTGATGGCTCGCTGACCGTTGTTGAGGGTCTGCCCATCGACGAGTTCTCCCGTGGCAAGATTGACGCCTCCTGCAAGGAGCTCCTCGAGGAGCGCGCAGAGGTGCTCGGCTAAAGCTCACCGAAACACGTATTTCAACACACCCGCAAAGCTGCATGCTTTGCGGGTGTTTTTATCTTTTCCAAGTTAACGCGGGGGCGATGAATCGGGGTTTTGCAGGGAGATAATAATTGCTTTTGTAGCGAGGGACTTCAGTCCCCTCTTTCTATCGACCTCTTAGTAGAGTAGCAAAAAGGCGGGACAGAAGTCCCGCGCTACGAAAAACAGAGAAGTGAAACCGTAGAATTAAGACTGCTTGGACATCCACCCTTTGGCCTTGGCTACCCCCAGCACGGAGAGGCCGGCAATAAGGCAAGCACCGGCAAACCAGAGGCCCCAGCCGTTGGTAAACACCATGGGAGCAAAGGTAACGAGCGCAATTTCTACCGGGGCAATGAAAAGGTATGCCAAAGCGTAACTATCCAAGCAACGGGAGCGCATATCGGGGTCTACCACGCGCAGCAAGGCAATACCCATAGCCATGGTGCCGGTAAACCAGCCCCATGTGAAGATGGATTTCTCAAACCAGCATTCATTCTGCAACAAACGGCCGACGATAAGGACATAGGCCAACGTAAACGCCAAGCCCACCAACAACAGAACGACCAAGGGTTGCCAGTAAGCTACCACTACAGAAAGCTTGATACTGGCAATACCGAAAGCAACGAGGAAATCCGTCATCATACCGCTCATGTGGCTGATGGTCTGCGGGCAGGTGTACTGCATAGCACCGGTGTGGTCAAAGATTTTACGTAAAATTACACCCACAACGAAAGCGCAGCTGAATACGGGCAGCTCTAACCCGGGTACCCATATACCCACCAGCTTACTCAAGCCATAACCGCCCAAGGCAATTACGGATACTACAATGAGATTGAATGTCAGCGAGTCAATGGAAATGTATGAGCAGGTATCCGTACCCAAGCGGGGGCGCTTCTCCTCCGGCACCAACAGACCGGTACGCAGCTCTACGGGCAATTCATCGTAATCCGTAAGGTAGGCAGTTTGCCCCTTTTTGGTTGCCCACTTGATAAGGGGCAAACCGATAAACACCGAGGCCACAATACCCACGGTAGCCGCCGTCATAGCCAGTGTGAGGATATCGTCATTGCCCAGCTTGCGGAAGGCTTCACCCACGGCCGCAGCCGTGCCGTGGCCACCGCAGAACCCACTGGGCATGGTGATACCGAACCCTGCACCTATCCCCGGCCATATATATACCAGCAACAGCAACCCCAGCAAACCACCCACTGCCCACTGCAAGAGCAAACCGGCTTGCGAATATGCCCACATGCGGCCTATGGAGGTACCCTGCTCCTCACTGCGTTGAGACGTCAACGCCAATGAACCGAAGATAAAGGCAATGAGTATACTTGCATAGGTACCCATATTTGAGGAAAGCGGCAAAACATCAAAACCACCCGGGCCCAAGGCCAACCCCAAGAACCCCGCAGCTAAACTCGGCGGGATGAAAAACTTCTGCATCAGCCTCAGCTTAACACGCAAAAACTTACATACTAACAACAGGCAAGATATTACGCCCAAATCCACAAACATTGTCCACGGTGTAAAATTTTCCATCATTGCGCGGGCATTATACATACCGAATCTTGAAAATCAAGTTTAAACGTCGCAATCTGTAAGTTATTGAATAATTCTCTGCCAATGGAGGTCTGATATAATGAACCCGTTACCCGACATGAAGAACAAAAACATCACTCGTTATACATACGAAAACACAGATTTCCTGGGCTGGAGAGTAAGCATCCAGCGTTGTGGCAGAATAATTACCCGCTATTTTTCTGATTTACAATATGGGTCAGAAGAAGAGTCCCTACGCCAAGCGATGGATTATAGGGATGAGGTGTTCTCTCAAATGGCGCAGCATAAAAATGACCTGCCCGAATACATGGACACAGAGCTGGAACATGTACAAGAATTGTTGAGGCACAAGGAAAACGGGCTGACACAACACCCTCACAGTAGAAGAAGCAGATACCGCTGAACCATCATTACTCTTTTACGTAAAACCTTTTCAACGGATACAACCGGACATACACTTCTACCTCAAGTAGAAGTGTTTTTTATGCTCTTATTTACCACCGCGCCACATAACTTATAAACAAGTAATAATTTTAACATGATTAACATTTTACTCTTGACACAATCGGCGTATTAAGGTAGTCTGAAGCAGCTACATAACAAAGCAATAGCGACCGAAGAGCTCTCCGCGACATTTCTCACCGGGCGCGATGTTAACTTAAACAACAAGAATAACTCAATATGTCAACTTTAAAATACGTATTCGGTGGCGCAATTCTCATTGCCTTGTTTGCCATTTTCTACCCCGATAAAGCGGGAGAAATAAAAGAATCACTGGAAACAACGGGCTCCGTAGCAGTGGACAAAGCACTGTCGAGTCTGGAAGATAAAGTGGGCAAAGCAGATATAACCATTAAAAGATACGAAAACATAAAAGAGGCTAAGAAAAAAGCACTTATAGACCTCAAAACGCTGAAAAAAGACGTAGATAGAAAAGCCGGCGATGCCGCCATTGCCGCAGCAGAATTCCGCCAACAAGGTAACGAGGTGCAAGCCTTGAAAAAGGATGCAGAAAAGGCTGAGTACGAGAACCAAGCTAAAGAACTTGCGGTCTCCGAAAAAAAGGCAGAAGAGGATTATTTGAAGTTCAAGGAGGAGTTTGAGAAGAAAAAGAACGAAATCAAAGCCCTGCAAATTAAAACCGAGATGCTGAGAAAAGAATTGGCAGCCATGAACGGTGGTAGCGAGGAAGAATCTCTGCAAAAAGCACGAGCAATGGAAGAAGAGGTAAAGAGCACCTGTGCGCGCTTGGAGGCAGAGATAGAAGTTAAACAACTGGACAACGAGAACTGATACAGCTAACGGTATCCAACAGTATGAAACAAATAATCAAATATGTAGTCGGCGGCATAGTGTTGCTCTTCGTAGCCGGGCTGATTTTCTCTCCGAGTTTTCGTATGGAGATGAAACTGATATGGACAGCCATGGTGGGCAATGCCGTAGACAAGTTGGAAGCACAGCTTGACCAGGGTGAACTGGCTCTGGCTAAATATGATCAAGCCTATGCGCTCCAGAAGAGCAAGTTACAGAAATTAATCGGCGTAAAAAAAGACGCAGAACTTGCAGAAAAGAAAGAATTGGAAAAAGCTGACGACTACCGCAAAAAAGGTAAAGAAGACTTGGCCCTGCGCTGTGAAAATTCTGCTAAAGATTGGAAAGCCCGGTATGACCAGGCAGACGAAACAGCAAAAAAAATGGAGCCTAAGTTACAAGAAGTTGAAACCTTACGTGAACGAGCCTACGAAGATGTACGCATTGCTCGCCAACACATAGCAACGCTCAAAGCAATGAGCGATGCCATGGACGATGAAGAAGTACAAAAGCTAATGGATGAAGCAGAGCAAAACGTAACAAACCTGCAAAGCCACTGCAACAGTCTTGAGGCACAGATAGAAGTATTACAATTAACCGATTAACTCGAGTTATGCCGGATGGATTTTTCGAATCATCATTTTGGTACACAGAGCTGGTGCTGCTTTTGATAAGCGCAGCGCTGGGGTGTTGGCTGACCGGTGTATATATAGAAAAACACAGCACTATCAGATACAGCAGTGATGATCAATTTTCACCCTCGGGCATAGGAAAGCTTTTAGGGTGCTTACTGCCGGTATTAGCAATTTTCGGGTTCTTGGGCATATTCAGCACAGCCGTTTTATGGATGTTCAAAAGAGATGGGAATCGGGAGTATGCGAAAAGCGCAGCCATTTGGGGGCCTGCACGCATTCTCAAAGATGAAAGGCCATTGGTATTTGAGCATTTTTGCAGCTTGCATCGCGAAATGCAAGAAAGCATCACCAAGATTAAAGAGATGGAAGAAACCATCACAGAAATGGAAAGTGAGGAAGGCAAGAAGAGAGCAACTGCAGAGATGGAACGACTGAAAAAGGAATACTCGGTTCTCGAAGCTAAAAGCAAAGAAATCGAATCCAAAGCGAGCGCCATTTACTTTGCGCGTTTCCTCTCTAATTTGGGTGTCAGCTACGATGAACAAGATATCGATAAATCTTTGCAAGAATTGGATGACATGCTCAGCACACAATAAGCAACAATGAAACCCATGATCATAAACCTTCTCAAAGCACTATTGATATGGCTGGTGATAACCACCATCATCTTTGCTATTTTGACCGGCATTCATTCATGCAGGCATTTTACAAATGACCATTCAGATTTGAACATCATGAAAATCAATGCCGCTGATTTTGAAAAACAACTCCGGAAAGCAGAAGAAGAAGGAGACCAGCCCGTTAACAAGCATGTAGAACAAATGAGCCACCCTTTGCTGCGAGAGAAAGCGGAAGAGTTGCGACGCTTGTATAACAGACGCCAAGAAATCGTCAGAATTATACAAAAACGCCGCAATGCGCTCTCAGAAAAAGGGCAAATATCAGAGCAAACGCTTACCATACTCAATAAAGAATTGGAGCTTATTGTCCAAGAAAACGAAAAGATTAAGCGACACTATATGAAGATTGTTGCTTATGCAGAAACAGAGGCGGTAGACCGCATGCAAGATGCCAATAAACAAGAATTGGAGGCAGCTCAGTTGTTACGCGACCACGATGATATTTTGAACTCAATTAACGACCCGAAATCGTTCCGTTGCCCCCATACTCGAGGTTAACCATCACGAATCAAAAAGGCGGAAGCAAACAAACCTGCTTCCGCCTTTTTGACTCGTATAAAAAACGAATGAAAGGGATTTACTCTTCAACCGGCTGTGCAGGAACCATCAAAGGCATTAACAACTGCTGCACCTGCTCACAGCCAAAAAAGTTTGCCTGCTCTAAGCGATAAAATTCAATCGAGATTGATTGAATGGTTTGCACTAACTTTGCCTTAATTTCTACATTGCTCGCAATGTGAGTCCACAGCTCCGTGAGGTCCACTCGGTCATTGAGAGCAGCAAGTGATTTTAAATTTTCCTCAAGAGCCGGAGCAGCAGCGGCACAAGAGCCGGCATCCGTCATGCCTTTCAAAATTTCAAGTTGCTCAGCCAAACCGGCATCTAAAGCAGAGGTGATGGAATGCACATCATCTGCAGCCGTGGCCACGCAAGCAGCTGCCGCAAATGTTGCAAGAAAAAGAAAAGATTGCTTCATGGCTTGAATTTTAAAGAGCCGGAAGAATAATGTCAAGCGGAATGATTGATTTACCGGGCAAGAGTGCAGATTTTTCTTGGCAAAGGAGGGATAAAAAGGTAGAATAATGGGGAAAGAACAACCAATTCAGAGCACGCCATGTCTCAATCCATCCTCATTGTCATACCGGCACGCTACGCATCTACACGTTTGCCGGGTAAACCGTTGGTTAAAATAGCCGGTAAAGAAATGATTCGCCGTGTGGCAGAGATAGCAGATTCTATCTGCCGCCACAATGATGACTGCAAGTACGTAGTCGCAACGGATGACACACGCATTCTTGATTTCTGCACCGGCGCAGGCATACCCGCTGTCATGACGGCAGAGACCTGCCGCAGTGGTACAGAGCGCTGCTGGGATGCCATGAGCCAGCAGAGCGAACCACCGGCATTTATCATTAACCTGCAAGGGGATAACCCGCTTTGCCCGCCTTGGGTAATACAACAGTTGATAGACGAGTGGAAAGCCACCCCGGCTGACGTATTTACCCCCTGCATTCACTTGGACTGGAACGAGTATGACCGCTTGGTGGAGAGCAAGAAGACCACCCCATACAGTGGCACTACCGTGCTGGTAGACAAAGATGGGTACGCCATGGCGTTCTCAAAAAGCACAATACCGGCCATCCGCAAACCGGAAAAAGCACGCGCCACGCTCGAGAAGAGCCCGGTGCGCCGCCATGTGGGGCTGTATGCCTACACGCTCAGCGCGCTCAAAAACTACTTTGAATTACCGGAGTCCGATTACGAAATCGGCAGCGTAGAAGGCTTAGAGCAAATGCGTTTCCTTTATAACGGCTTACGTGTCAAGATGGTAGAAGTAAACTACCGTGGACGCAAAACAACCAGTGGCGTAGATTCCCCTGAAGACATTGAGCGAGTGGAAGCAATCCTCGCCGAGTACGGTGAATATGAGCTCTGATAACGCAGCAGAAAATCCCAAAAAGCCACAGCACATTGCCATCATCATGGATGGCAATGGGCGCTGGGCTGAGCAAAATAAGGTTTCGCGCTCGAAAGGGCATGAAACCGGGGGTAAGGCCGTGCAGAGAATCATAGACCTCTGCCTAGAAAAAAATATTCCCTGGCTCACCTTATATGCCTTTTCTACCGAAAACTGGGGGCGCTCCAAAATTGAGGTTAACTACCTCATGAACATGCTGGCCAAGTTTTTGGAAGAACGCCTGCCCGAGCTCATGCAGAAAAACGTAAGACTGCACGCCATCGGCGAGCTGGATATGCTGCCCAACAAATGTCGTAAGCGCCTTACCCATTGCTTAGAAACCACGGCAGGCAATACGGCACTCAATGCAGTACTGGCGCTCAGTTACGGGTCTCGGCAAGAAATCACGGCCGCAGCCCGCAAGTTGGCGGAACAAGTGCAAAGAGGCGAGCTACAACCGGCAGATATTACCCCCGAGCTGCTTGGCAACAATTTATACACCGCCGGCATGCCGGACCCGGACCTACTCATACGCACCAGCGGGGAGATGCGCATCTCTAACTACCTACTCTGGCAAATAAGCTATGCCGAGTTATGGGTAACGGATGTATTGTGGCCGGATTTCGGCCGTGCGGAGCTGGATGCCGCATTACAAGATTTTGCTGCGCGCAACCGCAGGTTCGGCAAACGCTGAAGCGAACATAACAAGTACAGAGCACGCCATTCTCAAGAATGGCGTTTTTGTGTATAGGTATGTGCAAAAATGAAACACAAACCCGATTTTCTGAGAAAATTGAAAAGAATTGATACATTTTCTTCAAAAGGGAGATTGACGTGGGGCAAAAGATGGTGTAGTATTGAGAAAGTTGCAGGACTATGTCCATGCATCGAGGCTTAATACTTTACCACTCTCCATCCCGTGTACTCAAACGAAAATTATCTTCTGGAACTTCTGGTGGAAGCCGGCGCAATTGACGCCGGTACCCTCGATGGTATCAAAGCAGAGCTCTCGCCGCTCGACAGCGCTGTAGACTTCCTCGTCAAGAACAATTATCTGACCGCAGAATACATTGCTCAGGTAGCTGCTTACAACTCCTCAATGGAATATGTGGACCTGAGCACCTTCAATGTAGATGCAAACATCATCGAGTCTACCAGTGGCGAGCTGGCACGGCGTGTCGGGTTCCTGCCCATAGGGGATGACGGCTACTCTTTGCAAGTGGCCATCACAGACCCGTTTGATATGGAAACGCTGGACAGCTTGCCACAATTCTTAGGGCGAGAGATTTCATTTTTCGTTACCTCTGAACCCGGGCTGAAGAAAGCATTGGACAAGTATTACCCGGAGAAGAAGAAAGCCGGCAAGGGAGACGGCGAGGCACCCATCATTGAGTTGATAGATGACATGTTCAACGAGGCGCATGAGATGAGAGCCTCAGATATTCACATCGAGCCGATGGAAGACCGCATACGCATGCGTTACCGCGTTGACGGGCGTTTGGTAGAAGTAGCCAATCACCCCAAAAAGCTTTTGGGCGCCATTGTAGCACGTCTTAAGGTAATGAGCTCGAGCATGAGCATTGCAGAAAAACGCTTACCGCAAGACGGCCGTATTGAAATGGATTTGCGTGATGGCGTACACATTGACCTGCGTGTGAGCACCGTGCCGACCAACCATGGCGAATCTGTGGTAATGCGTATATTGGATAAATCTGCCTTGGCCTTGGGCTTGCCGCAGTTGGGCTTCCTTTCTGACGATGAAGCCACCTTCGACCGCTTGGTCACCCTGCCCGATGGTGTTATCCTCGTAACCGGCCCCACCGGTTCCGGTAAAACGACAACACTGTACGCATGCCTGAACCACCTGAACCGCCCCGACAAGAAGATTATCACCGCAGAAGACCCGGTGGAATACGAGATGGCCGGTATCAACCAAGTCATGATTCGCTCAGAAATCGGCATGACTTTCGCAGCTGCACTGCGCGCTATGCTGCGCCAGGCCCCCAACATCATCATGGTGGGTGAAATTCGAGATGGCGAAACCGCAGGTATCGCCATCCAAGCAGCCATGACAGGTCACCTTGTGCTCTCCACCCTGCACACCAATGATGCTCCCTCTTCCGTAGCACGTTTGGCAGATATGGGCATAGACCGCTTCTTGATTGCCTCTGCCGTGCGAGCGGTGATGGCACAACGCCTGTGCCGCAGCCTGTGCTCTTGCCGTATACCCGGCCAGCTTACCCCCAAGCAGGCCGAGACATTGGGCATCGACATCTCACGCCAAGTCATGGTACCCAACCCCGGCGGTTGCGCCAAATGCCGTGGCAAAGGCATGAAGGGGCGTATGGGTATCTTTGAGATTTTCCAAGTAACGGATGACGTACGCGGGCTCATCAACTCCAACCTTACATCTGCACAGCTGCGCAAGCGCGCTCGAGAACTGGGCATGCGCACCCTGCGCGAAGACGGCATACGTAAAGTGTTGGCAGGCCGCACCACGGCAGACGAAATCATCCGCGTAACAACCGGCGACGCCAGCTGATAACCTCAATAAACAACCTAATAACTTAACATTTTTTCACACAAATATGGATACTGATGTAACACTTGAGGTTTTCATCAATAACGGCATGATGGACAAAGCCTTGGCTCGCGACGTCAAGGAAGAAATGTCCAACAGCGGCAAAGAACTTTGGGAAACCCTGATTGACTTCGGCGTTATCGGCGGTGCAGAAGATTTTTGGAGCATCATAGCCACGGAAGTAGGGGCTCAATTCATCTCATTAGACGGTTTTGTACCACCCCAAGAGGTGCTGGATATGATACCGGCAGGGCAAGCTCGCATGCATGGCGCCCTGCCCATTGAATACCGCGAGGGAGAAGGCTTGTACGTATGCCTTGAAGACCCGCTCAACCCTCAAACGGTAGATGATCTGCGCATTGCCACCGGGCAAGATATATACCTGTATGTGGCGGCAGACTACGAAATCCGCTCTCGCATTACAGAATACTACGGTGGAGCAGAGGCTGCCATGGGCGATTTGATGAGCGAGCTGGGCGGCATGGATGTAGGCAGCAAAGACGGCACGGAAGAAGCCAATGCAGCCCCGGTTATCAAGTTTGTAAACTTGGTAATTATGCAGGCCATTAAAGAGAAGGCCTCAGATATTCACTTAGAGCCCTTTGAGCACGAGTTCAAGATTCGCTACCGTGTGGACGGTGCTTTGTATGAAATGCAGGCACCCCCGCCCTCTCTGGCAAACTCCGTTATTTCTCGCGTAAAGGTTATGGCCGGCATGAACATTGCCGAGCGCCGCGTACCGCAAGACGGCCGTATCGTGATGAAAGTGGGCAACGGCGGTGTGGATATGCGTGTTAACTCCCTGCCCACCCAATACGGTGAGTCTGTGGTAATGCGTGTGCTGGACCGCAACAGCGTAAGCCTTAACTTAGATAACCTTAACCTCTCCCCCAAACTTCACGAGTACATTATTGACACCGTGAACAAGCCCAACGGCATCTTTGTGGTAACCGGCCCCACCGGCTCCGGTAAAACTACCACACTGTACGCCGCACTGCGAGAGATTAATACGGTAGACACCAAGATTCTCACCGCAGAAGACCCCGTTGAATATGATATTGACGGCATTGTACAGGTACCCATTAACGAAGCCATCGGCGTAACCTTCCCGCGTGTGCTGCGCGCCTTCTTGCGCCAAGACCCGGACCGCATTCTGGTGGGCGAAATTCGTGACCAAGACACCGCTCAAATCGCCATTCAGGCAGCCTTGACGGGTCACTTGGTGCTTTCGACCCTGCACACTAACGACGCCGCCGGTGCCGTTGCCCGTTTCATCGACATGGGCGTACAACCCTTCCTGCTGTCAGCCACCATCTTGGGTGTATTGGCACAGCGTTTGGTGCGTACCATCTGCCCATACTGCAAAACACCGTACACACCGTCAAACTCACTACTTAACCAGCTGGGTATCAACCCATCGCTTATAGGCCAGCAGCAATTCTTCACAGGTGCCCGTTGCGATAAATGCGCCAACACCGGCTACAAAGGCCGTAAGGGTATTCATGAATTGTTGAATGCTTCTGACCCCATACGTGAGCTCATCACGCAGAACGTACCTTCCATCGTACTGAAACAAAAAGCTATTGAATTAGGTATGAGCACCCTGCGCGAAGACGGTATTCAAAACATCTTTGAAGGCAATACAACCATTGAAGAGGTACTTAAATACACCTAATTGCTTGACGTCCCCGCGTACATTTGCTATTCTTACAAGGTAATCAATAATTTTCCGTAAACTTACACCAAACATTATGGCTAATTTCAAATATACTGCACTTGATCAAAACGGTGTGGAAAAGACAGGCATCATCTCTGCCGACAGCAAGATGGCAGCTGCCGAAATGGTGCGCGCCCAAGGCTTGCTTCTGCGTGAATGCGTAGAGACCTCCAAGAGTGCCAAGCCGTCTGCCCCCAAAGAAACCCGTAAAAAGGGAGAAAAGAAAAAGAAAACGGCAGAAAAAGGCAAGGCCGGTGCCGCAGTAAAGCAAAAGGAGCTGATGATATTTACCCGCCAGCTCGCTACACTGATTGACGCAGGCTTACCATTGTTACAAAGTCTCAATGTATTGCAGAAGCAAGAGCCCAACCCGAACCTGCGTGCCACCATTGCCGCCATCGCAGATTCCGTACAGGGTGGTTCCACTTTCTCAGAGGCGCTCAGCGCCTACCCCAAGATGTTCAACCGACTCTTTGTCAATATGGTGAAAGCAGGTGAAATCGGCGGTGTTCTTGAGGTTGTATTGCGCCGCCTTGCAGAATATCAGGAAAAAGCCAACAAGCTGCGCAGCAAGGTAGTATCTGCAATGGTATACCCCTCCATCATTCTTATTATTGCAGTAGGTATCTTGGTGTTCCTCATGTTGGTTATCGTGCCGCAATTCAAAGAAATGTTTGAAGGCCAAGGCATGGAGCTGCCTGCACTTTCAGAGTTCGTGTTCAACTTCTCTGACATCTGCATGCACTGCACCGTTCCGTACATTCCCAATGCCGTACTGTTGCTGATATTATTGGCCGGTGGCATTGTCGGGTTGGGTGCATGGAAGCGTACACCCGCGGGTGGTAAAGCCGTAGATAACTTCATGCTTAAGGTACCCAAGTTGGGGCACCTCAACCGTGTGAGCGCCGTAGCACGATTCTCTCGTACGTTCGGCACGCTCGTATCCTCCGGTGTACCCATTCTGCAAGCCCTGATGATTACACGCGATACCGCCGGCAACGTTGTAGTGGCAGATGCCGTCAACAAGATTCATGATGCGGTGCGAGAGGGTGAATCCATCGTAACCCCCATGAGTGCAGCCTCCAACATCTTCCCGGCCATGATGATTTCCATGGTAGACGTGGGTGAAGAAACAGGCCAGTTGCCCGACATGCTCATGAAAGTAGCTGAGGTATATGATGAAGAGGTAGACAACAGCGTAACAGCGCTTACCGCTATGCTTGAGCCCCTCATGATTGTGTTCCTTGCAGTAGTTGTGGGTAGCATCGTGATGGCCATGTTCATGCCGATGATGGAAGTTATCAAGAACGTATAACAGACATGAAACTTGTACGTAACCAGCAAAGGAAAGGTTTCACGCTGATTGAAATCTTGGTGGTGATTGTCATCTTGTCCGCACTCGGTGCCATTGCCTGGGTTGCCTACGGCGCAATCGAGTCGCGAAAACAGAACAACACCACGCAACAGCATGTCGATATGCTTGCCACATGCCTCACAGACTATTTCAGCAATGCGAAAGCGCAAGACCCGATTTTGTGGGCAGACGGTGGTACAGAAGGCTCTGTTGCACTTTACAAAATGCTCAGTGGCGACTTTGACTGCGATGGCAAAATGGATAAAGGGCGCACGGCATACTGCAAAGAACTGGTACACTACGAGATTGGTGATTCGACAAAACGCGAAGGTATACCTTTCAGCAGTATCGGCAAAAACCAATATGCCATTGTCGACGCATGGGGCAGACCGATATCCTACCGCTTGGGCTATGGCAAACATGGTACCAAAAACACAAAAGCCGGCAAATCGACTAAGAACAAAGCCAAGGAGACAGAGCAAGGCACAGGCATTAATGCTGACTTCGATATCTATTCTCTGGGCGAAGATGGCTTAGGTGATGGCCGTACTAACAAAGGCGAGAACGAGGATAATATCTCCAACATCAAATTCCTGTAAATAATATCCGCTTCTCATCAAAATTCACAAGAGCCCGTTCTTAAAAAAGACGGGCTCTTTCAATAAAAAAACAACATTTTTCGCAACAAAAATGAAACATACCATTTCTAAACTCTCAATAATGCTGACAGCTCTGAGTATGGCTATGCTGCCAACGAGCTGTAATTCAAACGAGCAAAAAAACGAGCAAAAAAGCGAGCAGAAAGAAACTGAGCAACAAGACACAGCCCTCTCGGCATCTTTGAAGGAGGCAAATGCCCTAGCCCTGGTTAAGAGAGTAACCCCGCAATTTGAGGGAAAAGTTCATTTCAAGATAGATGAGCAAGCAGTTACGCCGGTCATTAAGGGAATGAGGAGCTACATCCTCATTTGCGCGGTAAATCAGCGCGAATGCATACGCGCCTACGGCTACTACCTGCGCAATGTAGCCCACGTGCATCTCTCTTGGAATGGCGACAACACAAGCGGTGCCGAGTTTATCATCCCCGAAACCGATATTGAGGTTCCGGCGACACTTCCCTTCAATTATGCCTACAATTACTGCACCTTGAGCTACAGCGGAGCTCATTGGGATAAGGCGAGGTGGGAGAGAGAAATCGATTTATTGGCGCTCAACGGCTTTCAATATGTGCTTGTTACCTCCGGGCTGGAGAAAGTATGGCAAAATTTCTTACGCGAATTAGGTTACCCGGAAGATAAGATAGCGGCATACATACCCAACCCGGCATACTCTGCTTGGTGGAATATGGGTAACTTGGAAGGTGCCGGAGGCCCCGTGAGCCAAAAACTCATCGACAACGAAGCCAAGCTGGGCTGCTTTATCGTACAGCGCTTGAGAGAGCTGGGGATGGAGCCCGTGTTGCAAGGCTACGTTGGTTTTTTACCGCATGATTTCCCGCAAAACAGTATCAACGGCAAAATCATCGGGCAAGGTAAATGGTGCCGATATGACCGCCCCGGTATACTTGACCCCACATCAATCGTATTTCCGCGCGTGGCGGAGCTTTGGTATAAACACCT
Organism: Akkermansia sp.; assembly: GCA_045576695.1. Classification (GTDB taxonomy): domain Bacteria; phylum Verrucomicrobiota; class Verrucomicrobiia; order Verrucomicrobiales; family Akkermansiaceae; genus Akkermansia. The sequence goes on along the minus strand of JAZNGY010000123.1, from coordinate 17,858 downwards.
GCATGCCGTATACGGAATAACCGGCAAAGTGTATGGTGGAGACCTCTTCCATGAAGGCGGAAACAAAGGAAATACGGACCTTAAAGCAGCCGCTCAAGCCGTGCAAAAAGCAATGATAGGTGCCTCGCCGGAGGCCATCTGGTTGCTGCAAGCTTGGGGTGGAAATCCGGACAAGCGGCTATTGCAAGGGTGTAGCCCCGAGCATACCGTTATTCTGGCACTTAACAAGAACCTTTCCCCCAACGGGCCTCTTAAATTCAACTTTAACAATTTACCCTACGTATGGTGTGAGTTGGCAAACTTCGGTGGCAATACCGGGCTGTATGGCGGTGCAGAGATATTGGAAAAGCTGAGTTCAGGCAACACGGATGCCAACGGCATCGGGCTCATTTCTGAAGGGCTTGAAACCAACCCCTTGTATTATGCCCTGCTCTACGAGCGGATCAACAACAGAGGCGTCATAGACCGTGAAACATTCTTGCATCACTATGCACAAGCCCGCTATGGTTGCAGTAACGGCAAACTCATGCAAGCGCTCCGTTTCATCATGAACGGATTGTACAAACCGAACAAAATGCGAGAAGGTTGTTTAGAGAACATCATCTGTGCACGTCCCAACCTCGAAGCGAGAAAAGCTTCTACTTGGTCATCTGCAGAAACATACTATTCTACGGAAGAAGTTGAAGCGGCAGCTAAACTGATGTTAAAAGCGGGGCAAGAAATGGGAGAAAGTCTGACAAAACTTGAAACCTACCGTTATGACCTGGCAGACCTGTGTCGCCAAGTCTTGGCAGACCGCGCCAGAGCCCAATTAGTACGCTGTAAAGAAGCTTACAATAAAAAGGATGCAGCAGCCTTCAAGCAAGAGAGCGACAAATTCTTGCAATTGATACGAGATACGGCAGCAGTTCTACAATGCTCTGAGCATTTCTTGCTGGGGGTCTACCTGCAAGGGGCAGAAAACCGAGCAACCACCCCGGAAGATAAAAAGGCTAACGTAACCGCCTTACTTCGCCTTATGACGACGTGGCGCCCGGATATAAGCGAGCTCAACGACTACGCGCACCGCCAATATGCGGAGTTGATGGAGCTCTATTACCTGAAACGCTGGGAGGCCTATTTTGCGCTCTGCCATGCACAGCTTACCGGCAATGCCTCTGAGGCAGATAACGGTACCGCAGAAAAGCAGGTAACTACCAATAACGGTGAAAGGGTGGAGTACGTCAGTGTCAAAAATCCTCAATTGGATGCTATTGACACCGCCTTTGCAACACAAGAACTTCAGCTGCGACATCAAGCAACCGGCGATATCATTCAGATAGCAGCAGAACTTCTGGAACAACCGTAAAACTATAGCAAACAAAATTACATAAAAGCGCATCTCCACATATGGGGAATGCGCTTTTATGGTTTGGCGCGGCTTTGCAACACTGCGCCGCAGGCGCCGGGCTCTGAACTTCGTACCTCGTATATCGTCATTCGTACATTCAAACTCCTATTTATCAACCGAAACGTTTAACAGAGCGTATGGTTTAAATGGTACACCTTTTACCGAGCACCGGGAACCATGAGAGACTCTGTGGGGCGGCGGCGCGGGTGGGTAAGATTTTTGCGCATGAGCTTCATATCTTTAATACGTTTTTCGTCGTAATCTTGCAAGAGGGTACGAATCTCTTGTTCCTGTTGACTGCGATCCTGCCCATGTTGAGAGTATGCAGAAACGAGTTTCACAAGGCCTTCTCTCATTTCACGGGTAAAGTCCGCCCTCTCCGTTAAAAATGAGAGAATGGCAAGAGTGCGCTCATTTTCTTTATCTGCGTCCTCTGCTTTACCTTGCTGTTTTAATTGAAGAGCGTATTTGTCTCGTACTGAAAGGAACAACAAAATCAATTCAATATCTGCCGGGTTATCTGCCAACAGAGACTGAGCCAATTTGGCGGCGCGCGCATAAACAACCGGCCCCATGGCAGCAGACTGAGACTTTGCCTCGTTTGCCGCCAATTTCACATAAAGATACGCAGCCTCTGAAAATTGCGGATTTTTATCCAAAATCTCCGTAAGCAATGCCGCGCAAGTTTCTCCATTGGGGGCCAACGATGCCATAACCTCCTCATTGAGAGGAAGCATCATCATTTCTACCCGTCGCAATTGCACTTGCAAATCATTCGGCTTTTCTTTCGCCAATTGCTGTATTAAAATTGCCGTACGTCGCGTCAGGGCGTTTCGTTTTACTACTAGGTTGCTCTCGTGCGTATCTTGCCTGTGCACCGGTAAACGGGAGCGAGTTTTGGGTGAAGACGCGCCGCGATAAGCGTAAACGGAAGCTAACTGCATAGCTTTCGCCAATTGCAGACGCGTCGCAAAATCGGCATCGTCAGGCACTTTTTTCTCTAACTCCAAAAGGAGCTCTATTGCATCATAAGGACATTTGTCGTTTCCCTGTTTGGCGGCAATAGCAACAGCCATGTTAACAGTGCTTGCTATTCTGGCAGATATAGACTCAGACTTTGAATCTGCCACACGGCGAAAATAGTTTTCTGCCGTGGTATAATCCCCCGTTTTAAGGGCAATAGTAGCAAGAACAGAGGCAGCATCTCTCACTTTTTTGCTATCCTCTTGCTCTGTAAGCTGCTCATAATAAGGCATGAGGTCCAGCAGCAGGCGAGCATCTGCCTTGGTCGGCGCAAACTCGCCGTTTTCTTCTGATGACGTGTACACCATGGACGTAAAAATACGTTGCAAACATGCATCTGCAATCTGCCCGTTTTTCTCAGCCAAATGGCGTTGTTCGTTCTCTCTTTTCAACGCAGCATCGGTCAACAAGCGCTGTTCATTTTCATTTTTAAGCGCCTTGCTGACGCGCGCATAACCGATGCTGACACTACTGAATAACAACACGACCAATACAGCAGCCACATGGCTCCATACCGCCACGGCGGGTCTGCGGCGCATCCACAGTACATAACGGTGCCAATAAGATGAAGACCGCGCCTTTACCGGCTCGCCGTTAAGATAGCGCTGTAAATCCTCTGCCATGGCAGCCATGGATGCATAGCGATCTGCAGGGTCAAAAGAAGAAGCTTTATTGATAATGGCACCCAACTCGCCGTGGCCTTTTATGCGCGGTAGCACCCCGCTGCAAATATTTTGCACCAAGCGCCCGGGCTCAGACTCTTTAAAAACGGGGCGGCGCAGTAACAATTCATACAAGGTAAGCCCGAGGCTGTATTGGTCGCCGGCAAAAGAATTAATACCCTTCAACAAGCGTTCGGGTGCCATATAGCGCAATGTACCATCATGGCTTTGTGTTACCAGTGGCGCATCTTCACCATTATTCAATATGGTGGCAAGGCCGAAATCGCTTACCTGCAACACGCCGGAGTTATCAAGTAACAGGTTTCCGGGCTTTACATCTCGGTGCACAACCCCGTTTTTATGAGCAAAAGACAAAGCATTGGCAGCTTGCAAGCCCACAGTAGCCACTGCGCGCTCGTAGGGCATACCGGGAAATGCGACCCCCAAACGGCCGGCACTCACCCCTTTGCCATTTACCAAGCCCATCACATAATAGCGGTAATTACCCTCTTGGCCTGCACCGAAAACCTCTACTATGTTTGTATGGCGCAAGGCTGCAATAACGCGAGATTCATTTTCAAATGCCTCGCTTTGCCGCGGGTCAGAGTTCCAAGAGGGAGCTAATATTTTAACCGCTACTTCACGGTTCAATGACTCTTGGCGCGCACGGAAAACCGTACCCATACCGCCACTACCGATTCGCTCAAGCAAATGGTAATCGCCCAAACGCTCGGGATAATGAGCCATTGCCGGCGCCGGTGGCTGACTTTGACGCCCTAACCCTTCCATATCAACCATGGCAGGCAACAGCTCGAGGAGCTCTTCTGCAAGCTCCTGATGTTCCGCAGCATAACTCTCAACAGTAATCAGTTCGCCGGCCCGCAAGCGTTCCAAAAACGCCTCAGACAAATCAGCAAGCAATTCTTCTCGTTCTGCGTCCGTCATCTGCCAATGTCACTTAATGGTGGCTTACATATCGAAATCTTTTACCAAATCCTGAAAGCGTTTCAGGGCTCGCACATAACGAATACTGGCAGCCTTGGGAGCAATCTCAAGCACAGCCGCACATTCATTATTGCTCAGCTCTTCAAAGTGGCGCAATTCAAGGATTTCTCGGTCTGTTTCGGGGAGTTCGTGCAAGATGCGCCGCGCCATCTCCTGCCGTTCTAAACGAAGCAATCGTGTACGGGGGCTGGAAATCGTATCTGCTAAATTAGCCCATGCATCTACGGAGTGATCATCGGAGCCTTCCTCCCAGTCGCTCTCCTTCATGGCATCTCGCTTACCGGCAGCCAAATGCCGGCGCTCCAAATCAGTGAGCGTTTGTAAGGCTATCTTTCGTAATTTAACAAACATGGGTACCTCGGGCTGATTCGCCAAGAAATCCAACCGTCGCCCGCAAGCTAAATATGCCTCTTGCGCTACGTCATCTGCACTCATGCGGCGTAGCATCACTCTGGGCATGCGGGTCGCCAGCAAGCGCACCAAACGGTCTCGATGCTCAAGCCATACCTCGGCAAGCCATACATTTTGAGGCGTTTCTTCCAACTTCATAACAGTCTATACACAGATATGAACGCAAACCAACCGGAATTTTTACGTATAATTCAGGCTTAGTCCGTAAGAGACTCTGCTCGCAAATCACGAGTCATGAGCTCTTCTAATGCTTGGCGCGCAGGCTTGGCACAATAGAGAATCTCATACATGGCATCGGTTATGGGTGTACGCACCCCCAATTTGCGAGCCAACTGATATGTGGAGAGCGTGTTAGGAATCCCTTCTACCACCTGCCCGATTCTGGCCTGGCACTCGTCAACCGGCACACCTTGAGCAATCATGCGCCCCGAGGTAAGGTTGCGGCTGTGTTCAGAATAGCAGGTCACCACTAAATCGCCCATGCCGGACAACCCCATGAAAGTATCCATACGGCCACCGCAGGCCATACCAATGCGTGTCATTTCTGCCAAGCCGCGCGTAGCAAGTGCGGCTCTGGCGTTGTCACCCAAGCCCAAGCCGGCGCATATACCGCTGGCCAAGGCAAATACATTCTTGATGGCGCCACCAATCTGCATGCTTACCACATCTGTTGTGGTATATACACGCAAATACGGCGTACTGAGGCGATGCTGCACAGCACGCGCTATCTCTTTATCAGCAAAGCCGATGAGAGTCAAACTGGGCAGTTCAAGCACGATATCCTCTGCGTGATTCGGGCCGGATAATACACCAACCGGGCATTTAACCTCTGCCGACAAGATTTCGGACATCAGCAAGTTGGAGTCTTTTTCAATACCCTTGGTGCAGCTTACAATCACGGCATTTTCGGCCAAGTCAACATTGGCCAAGCTTTGAGCAACACTGCGCATGGCCACACTGGGCACAACAACTATTACCAAGTCAGCGCCTTTAACGTCATCCCACTTGCTTGTCACCAAAACATTCGGTGGCAGGGGTCTGGCACCTTTCACACGGCACAGGCTATGACGCGTTTCGCGGATAATGGCGGCTTCCTCCTCGCGGTAAGTCCAAAGCACAACCTCCTCACCCGAGTATGATGCGGTAAGTGCCAATGCCGTACCCCAGGCACCACCACCGATAACAGCTGTTTTCTTATATTGGAGAGACATATTCGTTACAATTATTTTTTAGTAAAAGCTTTCGGCTCCGTGCCGTTACAAAGGCGCACGATATTGGTGCGGTGTTTCCACACAACCAAGGCAAAGATAAGCCCCAGCAGGGCCAGCACCATACCATCGGCTGCACTGCATGCACCATCCTGCCAGCAAAAAACGAAAATTGCTGCACACATCATCGCCAAACCGGCCACCATGCTGGAAAGCGAAACATAACGACAGAGTATCATCATGACAATCCACGTCAATAAAGCTGCACCGCCTACCACCGGAGATACGGCAAAAAGACAGCCACCGGTTGTCGCAACACCTTTACCGCCTTTAAATTGAAGATAGCATGTAAATGTATGCCCCAAAACCAAGGCAAAAAGAACGCCTAAAAACCACCCCATCTGCCCGGCCGAGAATGCGGTTACATCTCCGCCTAAATGGTGTGCCATGAACAACAGCGGCAAGTAGCCTTTCAGAAAATCACAAATAAAAACAGGTATACCCCACTTCTTACCGAGCACGCGCACGGCATTTGTGGCGCCGATATTCTTTGAGCCATGTTCTCTTAAATCCAACCCATTAAGTCTGCCGGCCAAATAACCGAACGGCACTGCCCCTATCAGATACGCTGCTACAATGTAAATAAGGTTTTCTACCATGCGCATTCAGTATACAATCAAATGCCGCACATTGCAAACTTTTTTTACGGTTTTGTTAATGATTTACATATTCAGGCGCCTATGTATCCCCCTTAGCAAACAGGCATTATATTCCATTTGCGACAATCAGCCCTTTTACAACACTTTTTTGGGCGCAAATTGCTTTAAGGTAGAAGAAAAAGAGCCTTGATATACGCAGTGCATATCAAGGCTCGATTGAGAAAAAAGTATGGTTTATGATTCCGGCACCACAATATCGTCATCATTATCCTCGCCGCCGTGGGCAAGAATGAACTGCAGGTCATTGAGGTCAAGGCTGGAGGCAAAGCCCTCATCGCCGAGCACATTGGTAACGAGCTGATTCTTCTGGTGCTGGAGCACACGGATCTTCTCTTCTACAGAGTCACGCGTCAGCAAACGATAGGCGATAACCTTGTTTTTCTGGCCGATACGGTGTGTACGGTCGATAGCCTGGCTTTCCACGGCGGGGTTCCACCACGGATCGTACAAGATAACGTACGAGGCAGAGGTAAGGTTAAGACCCGCACCACCGGCTTTGAGAGAAAGCAAGAAGACGGAAGGTTCTTTGGTGGTTTGGAACTTCTCAATCTCAGCTTTACGGTCTTTGGTGGCACCGGTGAGGTAATTGAAGGGACGGTGGTCAGCCTCCAGTCGAGCGCGAATAATATCAAGCATCGTGGTGAACTGGGAGAACACAAGCACCTTATGCCCCTCATCGCGGAGCTGGTCAAGCAAGTAGAAGAGCGCATTGAGCTTGGCGCTGTCTTCGCCCACATACTTCTTGTCAACCAAACCGGGGTGACAGCAAATCTGGCGCAAGCGCATGAGGCCCTGCAGAATGGCAAAGGAGTTTTTCTTGACGGACTCGTCGGAATCCATACCGAGCAAAGCCTTCTGAATACGGCGCAGCTCTGCCTTGTAAAGCTGGCGCTGCACGCCTTCCATCTTGGCGTATACTTCTTCTTCGGTACGGGGCGGCAAGTCTTTGGCCACCTGCTGTTTGGTACGGCGCAGCAAGAAGGGTTTAAGGCGGGCAGCCAAGCGGTTCTGGCTTTGAGAATCCTTACGCTTATCGAAGCGCTTCTTGAAGTAGGAGCGGCTTCCGAGCACGCCGGGCATGGCGAATGCCATGAGCGACCACATATCGAGCAAGCGGTTTTCAATAGGCGTACCGGAGAGCACCAAACGGTTGTATGCCGTGAGCTCTCGGGCAGACTTGGCAGCCTTAGAATCGGGGTTCTTGATTTGCTGACCTTCGTCAAGAATAACCGTCAACCATTTAATGGAGTTAATCTGCTCGCCGCAAACACGCAGCTGGGCATAGTTGATAACCACCATATCATAGTTGGCCATAATATCCTCTACAGAGGCCTGCTCCTTATTGCGGATGACAAGCACTCGAATACCGGGGGCAAACTTCTCCGTTTCACCGGCCCATACATCCAACACGGATTTGGGACACACGATAAGCACCGGCGGTATCACTACTTTCTTGCGGCCCTGCTTGTTACGAGCAACGAAGTCTTCTCTCAGCCACAGCATGTACGTGATGGACTGAATGGTCTTACCCAAGCCCATATCGTCGGCCAGAATACCACCGAAACCGTTGACGGCCAAATAGGCCAAGAAATGGAAACCGTCTATCTGGTAGGGGCGCAGTGTTGCGTTAAGAGCAGACGGCACATCGGGCTTGACGTCAATCTTAATCTCAGCAGTGCGCTCTTTAATCTTTTGCCATGCCTTCGGGTCAAACACCTCTGCAGCACGCGGGTCTGCCAGCTGCAAGGCGTGCATGCGGTGAGTTTCGCCGGAAAGGTCAAAGGGATCCAGACCAAGCTTGGTAACGGCATCACGCTGGGCATCATCAAGTTTGATTTCCAAACGCATCCATCTGCCATCATCCATACGCACATAACCACCGCGGGCAGAGACAAGTGCACGAATCTGTTCTTTGGTGAGGGTGACGCCTTCCACATCAATAACCACGCGCAGGTCAAACCAGTCAATCTCTTGGTTCACCACCTCAAATCGAATAGCAGCAGCCACAGGGTCTGCCAACAATGACTTGAGGTTATCATCCATCTCCACTTTAATGGTTTCAGGGATATTCTTGGCCCATTCTGCAAACTTCTCGGGGAACTGCTTGGTAATGCGGCTCTTGAACGCAGCCAACGGGCTGTCGTATGTGAAGCTCATTTCTTCCAACAAATCGCGGATGGGGTACAGGCGGTCACGAATGAAACGCAACAGGGTCTTATCCTTAACAGAGGCCTGCTCTACAAGCTCCCAATCATCTTTACCGAGTCGCTCTTTGCGGCGGCCGGGGTCATCTTGTGCCGTTACCTCCAACAATACGTGCTCGGTATCTGCACTGGTCAAACCACGCACAATCTTCATGGAGAATGTGGGCTTCATGTCAATATCCACCACGCGCTCCTCCATACAAGGCGGCAGGGTGGCACCGATTTTGCGCAAGAATTCCACACCATCCAAGCTGTCGATTACAGACTTCGGGATGGAGTAGCGGGGCTCCACTTCCGTGCTTTCCAACCACTTGGGCGGGCCGGGGAACACGGTTTCGTCAGATTGGTAAAGCTCTACCTGGCCCGGCAACTGGCGCACAGAGTGCGTTACATGCACACCGGCAGCTGTTACAAGCTGCAAGCCATAGCAGTTGGGCACAATCGGGTCATCAATACAAATCCACTTCAGCGGTTCTTTTACCACCTTAAAGTAGCACTCATCCAAGTTAACCAAATAGCCTTTGAGCGCCGGCTGGTGGAAGAGGCGGTTCATCACGCGGCATGCAGCCTCGCTGTCCAAGTCAAGTATAACAGTATCCTCTCGGTCAGCATAATCACGCAATACATTGAACAAGATGTCCGTCTGCGGGTCCATCTTGAGCGCTCCGTTCAAAAACTTCTCCAATATGACATCTAACTGAGCGCGCTCGCGAATGGGTACCCAATCCACGTTCTCCATATCACGGAACTCGAAACGAGCTTCGTTAATGGTGGACACCAGGCGCATGTGCATGGGCTGGCGGGGCGGTTGGGGCGGGCGCTCATTAACGCGCTGAATGCGGTCGTACCAGCATCCAACCTCTTTCTCACGCTCCCACTCAGAGATACGCTGCTGCACTTTCTTGAGGTCTGTTACCACATTCATGAACTCCGGGTAAGAGATACGCTTTTTGGTGAAAGCGTAGGCAATGTAGTTCCAGAACTCCAAGATATTACGGGGCGGTTGCGGCCACAGCTCCAAAGCGTCATAGCCGGTAATATCCCAGCGGGGATTCAGGCGCACCAAGTCATGGTCGTGTATCTCTTGCTCAATCACAAAGCGGCGGTAGCGCTTTTCGAGCTTAGTGACAAAGTCAATTTCCTTTTGGTCAAGATCACGGTCCAACTTCTCTTCCAAAACATCCGTAAGCGGGATTTCGTTGAGCTCGTTGGGGCTCTCCGGCATGCTGGTACCACGGTACATACGCTCTACCATGGTGGCAATAAGGCAGGCTCCGGCAACGTCTTCATCTTCAGCCGTTGCAGAACCAAACCAGCGATTACCCTGCAAGCGAAGGCTGGTGCGCACACCGCCCTGCTTCGTTTCCACCCTACCTTGAATAAAGAGGTGGTTACCGAAAATTTGAGTGACAGCTCCGTCTTTTTGGAGCTTTTCACCAGCGTCCCGCACCGCCTCAGAATATGCATTGAGGAAGTTAAGTGTGGCTCGGTCCGGATTGAGTGCAGAAATTAACATTTGTTGAGAGATTGATATTTAGCAGCTTACAGCTTACGTATACAGTACTCCCATATAGAAGAGTGACTGCTATGATTAGATACTACCACAAAAGTTTCAGCTTTTCAAGTTATCAGAGGCATTTTTTTCATTTTTTTCCGATTCACCGGCAGAAGCCTCATTTTTTTTGAGCAGCAGAAGCAGGGGCATTAGTAGGCTGAGGCGCTGTGGCCACGGGCGGAGCCAACAACTTAGCGCACTCTTGATGTTTGGCGGCAACAGCAACCTGATAAGCAGACTGTTTTTTACGGTTCAGCAAAGCAGTATCAGCCCCGGCTTTAAGCAACGACTTAATCACTACAGCATGCCCGTTATAAGCAGCCAAATGCAAGGCAGTATTACCGTTTTTATCTTGAACATTGACATTTACCTTAGCTTTCAACAACAGCTCCACAACAGAGATTTGCCCATCGTAAGCGGCCTGCATCAGCGGGGTTGCCCCCATATCATTACGGGCTTCTACATCTGCCCCGGCTGCAATCAAAACCTCCAGAGTGCGGGCGCGGTCAAGGCGGGCGGCATCGTGCAGCGGGGTATCGCCGTCATCATTTTCAACATTCACGTCCACATCTGCAGCCTTAAGCAAATGCGCCATAGTCACAAAGTGACCGGCATCCGCCGCCATGTGCAAAGGTGTAGCACCACGCTCTGCACCGGCATTTACGTCTGCCCCGGCGGCCAGCAAGTACGTCACCATGTGTTCCTCTCCCAAATAAGCAGCATAATGCAAGGGCGTTATACCATTTTCATCTTGCATGTTCACATCTAAGCCGGCAATAAGCAAAAGGCGCACAGTTTCCTTATGGCCAAAACGCACGGCAGAGAACATGGCGCGCTCGTAGTCAGACTTTACAATATTCATCGCAGACAATCTGTCTGCGGCCTGTTTACGCGTCATTTTCTCATTAGTGTCGGCAGCCACCGCGCTCAGGGTACATAAACCCAGAGCGCCCGTTAACAACAGGGTCAACAATCTCATATATCTGTTCTTCAGTCGTTTATAATATCAATCAAATCTTTCAGGCGAGCATAATCCCCCCGCTTGAATGTAAAGCGCAAACGCGGCAGACATGCCAGTGCGGGTTCCGGGTCGTTTTCATCTTCATCCAACTGCTCGATATCCCCCTTGGGTATAATATCCGTATAATCATGCAGTATCCAGTCTATGTGCTTCGGGGTAAGCTTTTCGAGCACGCGAATGGTGATACTGTCTTCTTCAAAGTAATAGGAATGGTAACGGCGGTAAAAGCGCTCAATGTAGGCCATGGCATCCTCAGCGCTCTTGCTGCGGTACAGCAGGTGCATATCAGTCCGCGAAATCAGGCCGGCATCCAGCAATTCTTTTTCAATGAAACGAATCCAACGAATCCAGAAGGTCTCCCCGGGTGGGTCTAACAGCACAACGGGGAAAATGGTACTTTTACCGGTCTGAATAAGGGTGATGGTTTCAAAAATTTCATCCATGGTACCAAAGCCACCGGGAAACGCAACCAAGGCATCCGTCTGCTTCAGGAAGTTGAGTTTGCGGGTATAGAAGTAATAGAAGTTCATCATCTTCTCATTGCCTTCTATAAATGGGTTGGCATGCTGCTCATACGGCAGGGTAATATTGAGGCCGAAGGAGGCCTCCCCCGAGGCCCCTTCATTACAAGCCTGCATAATCCCCGGGCCACCGCCCGTGATAATCATGTAGCCATTCTCCACCGCCATGCGCGCAAAATCCACAGCCTGCTTATAGGCATCTTCTTCAGGCTTAATGCGGGCAGACCCGAAACAGGTAATTTTGCGAACATTGCGATACGGCGCAAACATTTTATCTGCTGCAAACATTTCATCTGCCGTGCGGGCCATCATCTCCAAATCATGCTCTTCCATTTGATCTGAAGCCGCCGCATTCATCACGGTAGAAAGCATTTGCAGCACTACCTCGGGGGCATGCCCACCGTTAAAACGCTGAGCCAGGTCATACAAATTGGCATCCAACACAGGGTTTCCCGTATTGACAGGTATGGTAACGGAAAGGTGTTTATCAGCACGACTATTCAAATCTCGTGCAGCTAAAATTTCAGGCTTTTTCATGCTATATAAATTAGCATACTTTTTACGCCATGTCAGCTAAAAAAGAAAGCCAACTGACTTTTTCTGCATTTAACATCACAGCCATATCAATCGGCCGGTTGTTTTCTCTGCACAATGCTGATATTTTTCAACAATGAGCCACGTTTTCGGGCCCGCATAGCCTCCATTTGCTTGGGCGACGGCGCACCGTTGAGGCGATGGTCCAACTCATCGCAAAGGGCGCGCCGCGCCAAAAAGCGGTTAATCTCTCGTTCGCGTTCGCGGTGGCATTTAATAACCAAACCGGTGGGCAGATGCACCAAGCACACGCAATTGTTCGTTTTGTTGACTTTCTGCCCGCCCTTGCCGCTGCCTCGCACAAAGGTTTCCTCCAAATCACGCTCGAGCACGCCGAGCGCTTTCATACGCTCGACCAGCTCGTTGCGTTTTTGAGGGGAAACCGGCAAATCAGGTTAAACCGTTACTTCACCGCTCAGCTGCTCACCATTCTCAAAGTGGTGGGGGCCGGTTACGGTAAGTTTAGACACATTCTTAAGGCTGGGCACACCAAGTGCATCCAAAGAGTCTACCAACTTGTACAATTTAGAATCCAACTGCACGATAGGAGCCACGCCGTCACACTCAGGGGCAAGCTGCATCAAGCCGGCTTCCGTAATCTCCACGGCATCGGAGCGCAACAACAACAAATCACTGCACGTCTTAACCGGGAAGAATCGAGAGCGAGGCACACACACGGCACGCGCACCGGGGAAACACTGTATCGCCGCGCCCATGGCCGTCTCAAGCTGATACACCTGCGGGGTAGCGGCATCTCGCGGGTCAACGGTCTTCACATTGCGAATAACGGGCAGCGGCAGCACACCACCGTTGGCAGACAAGTAGTTTTGCAGCGCATCCAGCCTTATCCACAGGTTATTGGTATTGAAATAGCGGTGTTTGGTAATGTCTTGGAAGGCCGCAACATCCTCATCCGGGCACTGAGCAATCTCTCGCAACAGTGGCTGGCCGTCAGACTTACGGGTGGCTAAGTGGCCGCCCTTCTTATCAGCCTCCGTACGGCGAGTAACCTCCATTACAAAAGGCACGCCGCTTTCTGCAAACCAACGCAAGAATCGCGTATCGGGCTGTGCCCCCAAGTTGTCGGAGTTAGAGATAAACGCATACTTCACCCCGGCAGCCAGCAACTTATCCAACCAACCGGAGCCAACCAGCGCAGGGTATATATCGCCATGCCCCGGCGGGCACCACTCCAAATCAGGATTAGAGGGGAACGCCACGGGCTCAAGCGTATCTGTAAGCAACTTAGGCACGCGGTTCTGTATCATCTCCACCTGTTGCGGGTCTGCAAAGCCCTCTTCCTTGTAGCGGGCCAAGTGCGCCATTGTGTCCTCGCTCGTTGAGAAGGAGTTCATGAGCAACAGGTTCACGGGGTAACCGGCACAGGCACGCAGGTGGCGTACTTGGCGCACGATTACATCCAAAAAAGTTACTCCGGGCTTAATCTCGAGCAAGCTTTTGGCTTTCTGCAAGCCCATCCCCGTACCCAAGCCACCATTGAGTTTAATCAAGACGGATTGTGCCAACAATTCAGCATCTGCCTCCGGGGTTGTGGCAACCAGGGTCTCCCACTCTGCAACTCCTTCTGCCGGCTCAATATCGGCCTCGGGTATCATCATGCTCTGCTTACTCTCCAGCACATTTACGCTGTGCCTGAATGCGTTGATTGCGGCATCGGAAAGCCCTACGCCTTGCATTTTCTTCTCAATAACAGCAAAACTACTCATACAGCGGCATTATACCCCTGCCCCCGTATTCTTTCAATAAAAAAACACCTTTTACAACCGTTTTTTCAATATATCGGCATCGGCTTACTGCTTCGGCGGCAGGCCGTATCGGTTTTCTTTACGGCTCCCCGGTACCACAAAGCAAGCAAGCAACAGCACTACATACCACGCACCGAAACCGTACAGAGCATTCGCGCGGTACGAGCTTACCTTTTCCAATACGGCAAACTCTGCATCGGCCCATTTTTTATCTCGCTCGCCGAAGCGGGCATAATATTGCTTATCTACCTCAGATACACCGCACCGCTCATACACAGCCTCAATCTCATTACTCTCGTACGAAGCTGTCCACATTAAGGACAACAAAAACAACACAACCGGCGTAATGAGACCAACCCTGACAGAAAGTCCGAAATCATGCATTCTCCGTACTATCGGCAAACCGACAACAGCCGCCTTAAACACTTCATACCGGTGTACCAGCAATATAAGCATTAACACAAGCAACGTTGCCACCGCAATAATCCAAAGAGAGGGCACAAATGCACACAATGCAATAACTATCAGCATAACACCGGTTATGGCAATTTCTTGCATCAAGTAAGAAAACAAACGCACCAAACTCTCCCATGTACTCGGCAGAATACGCATCAGCGCTCGCCTGCAAAACTCTTTGCGAGACATACGATCCAGAGACTCATTTTCACTTTCACCACTCATACATTATCAGCAGTTTGTTTTCAGATAGGCCTATCCGTGCCAAAAATAAGCCCCTTTGTTGCGCTTGGTCATATGTACCACAGCCAACCGATTCAGTCAAGCAAAATTCCCTGCTCTGCAGAGGCAAAAAAACACGCCGCAATTTCCCCACCCCGGCATTGCTTTGTTATGACCCAACGAATCCTTGCACCCTTGCCAAAATCTCGCTACAATGCCCGCCATGAAGTCCGACCTCAAAGAAATGGCCACCACCATCGCCAACGACCCCTCCTCTTACAAACTCTGCACCGTGTGCGGAGCCATTGTCGACAAAACGGCTGACACTTGCCCGGACTGCTATGCCTACCGTTTCGATGAAAACAGCGAGGCGGTTGCCAATGCCGCGCTTGACCTGGCAATTAAACCCAAAACAGCAGTTTCTCATCTCGATTTGATGCCGGATGAATAAAATATTCTAAGCTACATTAGAATCATTCAATTTTTTCATTTATTTCGTTAGATACGGCTTGACAGAAGCAGGGAAAAGGAGTATTGTCATAGGCAAGAGATAGCCTGTCACGGTGCCAAATGGTAGGCATGTCGCGCAGGCCCCTCAGGAGCATTGCACACAGCAACGCATAACCCTGAACACACGACCATTTATGAGCGATACTACATGTCAAGCAGCCTGCCAACACGCAGAGTGGCAGGGATTTAAGGGCGGCGAGTGGACCGAGTCCATTAACGTACGCGATTTCATCCAACAGAACTACAAGCCCTACGAGGGTGACGAGAGTTTCCTCGCCGGTGCCACGGAGCGCACAAACGCACTGTGGGACAAGGTGAAGCTGCTCATGAAGCAGGAAATTGACGCAGGTGGCGTGCTCGACGCCGATGAAGAGGTAGTATCCTCCATCGTATCTCATGCCGCAGGCTATATCGACAAAGATCTTGAAACCATCGTAGGTTTGCAGACAGATGCTCCGCTGAAGCGCGCCCTCATGCCCTTCGGCGGTCTTCGTATGGCCCAGCAGGCACTGGAGAGCTACGGCTACAAGATGAGCGAGAAAACGCTCAAGATGTTCCAGACCACCCGCAAGACCCACAACGAGGGCGTATTCGACGCCTACACCACCGGCATCCGCGCAGCCCGCTCCGCCGGTATCGTAACCGGTTTGCCCGATGCTTACGGCCGTGGCCGTATCATAGGTGACTATCGCCGTGTGGCTCTGTACGGCACAGACCGCCTCATCGCCGAGCGCCGTAAAGACCTCCTCGCCCGCGAGAACCTTGTGCTTACCGATGACGTTATCCGTCTGCGCGAGGAAATGAACGAGCAGATTCGCGCCCTTGCCGAGCTGGCACAAATGGGCCAGACCTACGGTTGCGACCTCACCCGCCCCGCCGCAAACTCTCGCGAGGCCGTGCAGTGGACCTACCTGGGCTACCTTGCCGCAGTTAAGGAGCAGAACGGCGCTGCCATGTCCCTTGGCCGCACCTCCACCTTCTTCGACATCTACTTCGAGCGCGACCTTGCCAACGGCACCATCACCGAGGCAGAAATCCAGGAGATTATGGACCACTTTGTGATGAAGCTGCGCATGGTACGCTTCATCCGCACCCCCGAGTACAACAACCTGTTCTCCGGCGACCCCACGTGGGTAACGGAATCCATCGGCGGTATGGGCGAAGACGGCCGCACACTCGTAACCCGCAGCTCCTTCCGCGTACTGCAAACCCTGTACAACCTGGGGCCGGCACCCGAGCCGAACCTGACCGTACTGTGGAGCACCGCCCTGCCCGACGGCTTCAAGAAGTTCTGCGCCAAGGTTTCCATCGAGACCTCCTCCGTACAGTACGAGAACGACGACCTCATGCGCCCGCACTGGGGTGATGACTACGGCATCGCCTGCTGCGTATCTGCCATGCGCATCGGCAAGCAGATGCAGTTCTTCGGCGCCCGCGCCAACCTTGCCAAGGCTCTCCTCTACGCCCTCAACGGCGGTATGGACGAGGTGAAGGGCAAACAGGTAACGCCCCCCGCCCCGCGCTACGAGGGTGAGTACCTTGAGTACGACAAGGTAATGGAGCTCTACGACAGCATGCAGGATTGGCTGGCCAAGACATATGTGGATGCCCTCAACGTCATTCACTACATGCACGACAAGTACAGCTATGAGCGCATTGAGATGGCTCTGCACGACCCCGAGATTCTGCGCACCATGGCCTGCGGTATCGCCGGTCTCTCCGTGGCTGCAGACTCCCTGTCCGCCATCAAGTACGCCAAGGTGAAAGCCATCCGCAACGAGGAGGGTCTCATCGTAGACTTCGAGACAGAGGGCGAGTTCCCCTGCTACGGCAACAACGACCCCCGCGTGGACGAAATTGCTTGCGACCTCGTAAGCAACTTCATGAACAAGATTCGCAAGCTGCACACCTACCGCGACTCCCTGCCCACGCAGTCTGTGCTCACCATCACCTCTAACGTGGTATACGGTAAGAAGACCGGTAACACCCCCGACGGTCGTCGCGCCGGTGAGCCCTTCGCCCCGGGTGCCAACCCCATGCACGGCCGCGACAAGAGCGGTGCCGTGGCTTCCATGCTCTCCGTTGCCAAGTTGTCCTACGATGACTCTCTGGACGGCATCTCCTACACCTTCTCCATCGTGCCCGGCGCCTTGGGTAAGGATGAAGACGAGCGCCGCGCCAAGCTGGCCTCCCTATTGGATGCCTACTTCACCGCCACCGGCCACCACATCAACGTCAACGTGCTCGAGCGCGAGACACTTGAGGACGCCATGGTACACCCCGAGAAGTACCCGCAGCTTACCATCCGCGTTTCCGGCTACGCCGTGAACTTCATCAAGCTCACCCCCGAGCAGCAGCGCGAGGTAATCTCCCGTACCTTCCACACCCGCGCCTGATAAGCCGCGCACGGCAATAACTTTCACACCCTGCAAGCAAGCGCTTGCAGGGTGTTTTTTGGTACGACCGACGCGATATGCGCACTGCGGTGAAAGTCCGCGCGGAGCCGCGATGATGCGGAACCCCAGACCTGAAGAACAACTGCGGGGAGGTAACGAACCGTGGAAAAGGAAGTTCGAGGGGAAATCCCGACT
>JAZNGY010000122.1:0-2826 GCA_045576695.1 Akkermansia sp. | reverse complement strand
TTTCTGAATCGGGTGTACCCCCAGTCGGTCGATGTTAGTTGCGATCTCTCATCGACTTCTCCGCTGACTCGGATTTTACTCCGAACAGCCGCATATTACCACAAAAAATTAACCGAGTTTCTGTTCGTACAGTCGGGATTTCCCCTCGAACTTCCTTTCCCACGGTTCGTTACCTCCCCGCAGTTGTTCTTCAGGTCTGGGATTCCGCATCATCGCGGCTCCGCGCGGACTTTCACCGCAGTGCGCATATCGCGTCGGTCGTACTACTAAAAACGGGCAGTGTATCAAACACCGCCCATTTTCTTTTATCAACCTATGGGGTTACATTGCCCCCCAAGGTAATGACAATGCGTTTGAATCGATGCCATCATCATTTGTCCTTTCTACGGGGGAGTAATCGAGTATAGCGCAACTCATTTGTAGCACGCACGCATACAAGCCAGGGACGGGGGATGCAGTCTTCTCCATACAAAACAGCCAGCAAAGCACCCGCGATGGCGGCATTGGTATCCGTATCTCCGCCGGAGGAGACAATATCCACCAAAGCCGAGCGGAAGTCGGGTGCGTGCAGCAACTGGTAAAACGCACTCTGCAAGGCAATAAGCACCCAGCCAATGGACTCACCATCATAATCAGGGCGTTCGGATTCCGCCCGGCGCAGAGCATCCGTAACAGCGGGGTTCACCCTCTGTTCTGCGGCAAAACGCATAGTCGATTCGTAAACTTCTCGGGCAGAGATACCCTGCTGCATAGCCTGTAACAGGGCATACACATACACTACATTGGCATCCCCGCACACCGGGTGAGGATGAGTGATGGCGGCATCCTCACGGGCTGCGCTCACCCAGTCAAAATCCGAGTGTTCTACCGCCCACAAGGCTATGGGCAGCACCCGCATCAACGCGCCATTTCCCTGACTATCTGCCAGCGGCGTGCCCTCCAACGCAGCTTTCACCGCCTCTCCGGCATCCGGCGGGTCGGTTTTAAACCATTCGAGATAACGGCGGCGTGCGGTGGCGGCATCCCACCCATCGGCATCCAGCAGTGCTTGGTGCAAACACCATGCCATCTGAGTATCATCTGTCACTTCTCCGGCCTTGCGGTCTATACAGATACCAAAGCCCGACACCATGCGTTCCAACCCATCAGGGTACATGCGCTTAATTTCATATTGATGGCAGAACTCCGCAGGGGCACCCAGCGCATCGCCCACCATAAGCCCTGCCCAAGCGGACGTAGCGATGGCGTTGCTTTGATGTTTCTTTCGCATCAAAAACTCTTGATGTTGCTCGGGCGTAACAGGCTGAAATAAGTCTCTATCCGGATCGATGGCACCCAACAACCTACAGAGAGCCTTACTCCCGGTCTTTCTGGCAAAACTAAAATGATGCTCGAACGAGCCATTCGTATCTGCCGTAGCTCCATATTTCAGCAATAATTCAACGAGCTGCAACATAAGAGGCTCTTCATGGTTGCAAGTCATCGCAAATTGCAACGCTGTGTGCCCCATAAGGGAACGAGTATTCGGATTGGCACCATGGGTAAGCAGCATTTCCACCATTGTCACATTGCCATTGCGGACGGCAATGTGCAGAGGCGTAACATGGTCTCTGCAATTCGGGGGTACTCCCTGTTTCAACAACTCTTCAACAAGAGAGATATCGTTATCACGAACGGCTTTAATGAGTTTTCGTATCATAAAAAAAAGAATAAAAACGGATTTCGCTATAATTGAGTTCTAACTTTTTCCCAGTAAAATTATTTTATTGAAAAATGAATTGTGATGTGTGTCGGCGATAATCATAGAAAAAGTAGGAGGAAAATACATGCCTCCGCATATAAATTAGTTCTAATTTATTTTTCACTTGTTACATTTTATTGAAAATGAATCGCTTATGACTTTTACCTCTAATTTCCATTTTTTAATAACGCTCATCCTCATTCGGCAAACCGGCCACGGGGGCGACCCCACTAAGGCGGCGGCCGGCGTACGGTTTGCGTTTTCCGGCACAGAAAACGCGGGGGTACGCAGGCAGGGATTCCACAGCGGGGAGTAGCGCGGTGTAACAGGCAGGGTTAGCTGCATGCACCGCAGCAAGCCAAGGGCGGGGAATGTGGTTAAGGCCTTTCCACGCCCCCAACAAGGCACCGGCAATGGCCGCGTTGGTGTCGGTATCGCCACCGGCAGAGACGATATCCACCAAGGCATCGTAGAAGCTGCCTGCGCGTTGCAGCTGGTAAAAAGCGCTTTTGAGAGCAACCAGCACCCAGCCGATGAACTCGCCATCGTAGTCGGGGCGCTCGGAGCAATGGGCCACAGCGTTTATCACTGCGGGAGACAATTTGTTGCGAATCGCAAACTCCAAGGAGGAGCAATATATATCCTCAGCCTTGGCACCGGGCTGCATGGCTGCCAGCAAAGCATGCACAAACACCACGTTGGCATCCCCGCACACGGGGTTGGGGTGCGTGATGGCAGCATCCTCTCGGGCTGCGGTCTGCCAATCAAAGTCGGGGTGAGAGGCCGCCCACAAGGCAATGGGCAATACACGCATGAGCGCCCCGTTACCCTGAGAGTCGGGGTTGGGGTTGCCGGTAAGGGCATCGTAGGTAGCCTCGCCAATGTCGGGCGGGTCGGTAGCCAGCCACTCAAGGTAGCGCTTGAGGGCGGCTTCGCGGCTCCAGCCGTTGGCATCTTGCAAAGCCAGGTGCAGGCAATAGGCCATTTGCGTATCGTCCGTCACCACGCCGGGTTGGCGATCCGTGCAAATGCAGAATCCCGGCACCATATCTTGCAGGCCATCGGGATATTTGGTGGCAATATCC
>JAZNGY010000121.1:0-2452 GCA_045576695.1 Akkermansia sp. | reverse complement strand
TAGTAAGACAATGTCATAACTCACCTCCTTGGCTCACAGACCGACATGGCTACGATCCGACTTCCCCCGCCCCAACGCTGTTTCTTTTTGCTTCTCTTACCTCCGCATAAACAGCACGGATTACTCCGGCAATTATACCCTGCACGCCACAA
Source organism: Akkermansia sp. (assembly GCA_045576695.1). Taxonomy (GTDB): domain Bacteria; phylum Verrucomicrobiota; class Verrucomicrobiia; order Verrucomicrobiales; family Akkermansiaceae; genus Akkermansia. The sequence goes on along the minus strand of JAZNGY010000121.1, from coordinate 2,300 downwards.
TTTCGCCTACGCCGTAGGAATTACGGTTGATAAAAACGGGCTGTGTAGAAATATTCATCCCGTAAATTGTATTTTATCGGGGTGTTTGATGTGAGCGAAGCGAACCAAATTTTTGAGCCCCGCCGTATGGCGAGGCGGTATATGATAGCCCAGGGTACAGCCGCGTTAGCGGCGGAACCCTGGGTCCGGAATAAACGTTATTCGAACCCCGCCGAATGGCGGGGTGGCATAATGCGCGGTGTTAGTATTTACGATGATTTTGTAATCGAAACATTGGAAATAAATACCTTATGACATCTGGCAACCCTCTATGCCACCCCACCGTCCGGTGGGGTTCCTTTTTATTATCATTATAACCCACGGTTTCGCTGCTGACGCAGCTTTCTTGTCTCGGCGTAGGGCGAAAGCCCGAAGACGGAACCGTGGGCTACCATATGCCGCCCCGCATGTGCGGGGCTCTTGAATTCGGCTCACTTTCGTTCGCATGTATCTGCTCGACAAACACCAATTTATCGGGCTGTTCACATGCGAGCATAGCGAGCGGAATTTTGAGCACCCCGTTGAGGGGTGCAAGATCTCAGGCAGGGGTAAGCGAGCAACGCGAGCGCGGCCCCTGTATAGGATAAAGAATATAATAAAGCCCCGTGTAACGGGGTGAAAGAATGCGTGGTATCAATATTTAGCGACCCTTTGCCGTATCCGGGCTTACGCACTACGCCGTGGCAGTCTGTCGCCACAGGTACCCTGGGCTCCATTTCTTTTTTGTCTTTAACAGGGGCAGCGCTCGCGTTGCTCGCTTGCCCCTGCCTGTGTTCTTGCGCCCCTTGGCGGGGCGCCTGAATTCCGCTCGCTAACGCGAGCCATCTGCTCGACAAACTCCGATTTATCAACCGAAACGTTTAACAGAGCATTATTTAAATACAATGCGGTGGGCAAAATTATTTACCATCGCCGGCGTTGTCGTCGCAATCGGTCTCATCGTCGACCTCGTTGTCAGCTGCATCATCTGCTGCAGCCATGTCTTTGCGGGCGACAAGATATGTGGCAAGCCCCACAAAAAAGAGTACGGCACACACGCCGGTTGCCCCTACCTTGTTGGCTAAATCAGCATTACCGGCAGCGTGCAGCTTGAAATAAGCGGCACCCACGGCAAACAAGCCCGCCAGCAAGGCGATGATACCCCATTTATTAGCTTGCCACATACGCAAAACTTATCAATAGTTCTGAGCCAAGATAGCGAAGTGGGCCTGCGGGTGGTCGCACACGGGGCAAACCTCGGGGGCCTTCTTGCCTACGCAAATATGGCCGCAGTTACCGCACTGCCAAATCTGCTCGCCATCGCGGGAGAATACAATCCCCTCCTCAATGTTGCTGAGCAACTTGCGGTAGCGCTCCTCGTGCTCTTTCTCAATCTTGCCTACACCGTCAAACAGCTCGGCAATTTCATCAAACCCCTCGGCGCGAGCCTCCTCGGCAAAGGTTTTGTACATATCCGTCCACTCGTACATTTCACCACTGGCAGCATCTGCCAAGTTCTCTGTGGTGGAGGGAATCTTACCGCCGTGCAGCAACTTGAACCATATCTTGGCGTGCTCGCGCTCGTTGTGGGCAGTCTCTTCAAAAATCTTGCTGATCTGCACGTAGCCATCCTTCTTAGCCTTGGATGCATAGTACAGGTACTTGGTATGAGCCTGAGACTCACCGGCGTAGGCGGTGGCCAAGTTCTGCTCCGTCTTGGTGCCTTTAAGGTCCTTCATAATCGTGTTGTCGTGTTTGTAGATTTTTTCCCGCTTTCACTCTGCGGCTTTCCTTAATTTACCACATTTTTCCCACTTTGCAAGCAGGCTTTTTCTATGTGACGTATTTTTTAGCATGCAGCATTGCCTCAAAAAAACAGTCACCGAACTGACACTTCCCACGAGTTTGACTGACACGTGAAAAGCTGGATGCCTCATAATCAGCGCATTGAAGCAATCCATACCCATTATAGACACAACCCGCAAGATTGACGTTGCCGGGCATCTATATGCCGATACAGTAGCCCATTGCGGGGATAGCACCCGCGGAAATTTCGTCTGGACGTTAACGGTTACGGATGATTTGACCTTATGGACACTCAACCGAGCAATCTGGAACAAAGGTCAAGAGGCTACCTGTGCGGCCTTTCTGTACCTGCTACGAGAGATGCCTTTTATGGTTCGCAGCATTAACACAGACAACGGCTCGGAGTTTATCAATTACCATTTGCAAAGGCTACTTAAAGAAAAGTACAAGAGGTGTAAACTGACCCGCTCCCGACC
>JAZNGY010000120.1:0-13564 GCA_045576695.1 Akkermansia sp. | reverse complement strand
CGAGATTCTTTTCTACCACTACCACGGGTTCCGCTGCTGACGCAGCTACACCACGTGGCTACTGGTCCGTCGCCCCGCTATCACGGGGCTCTTAAATTTGGTTCGCTTCGCTCACATCAAACACCCCGATAAATTACAATTTACAGGGCCGCGAATTTACAGAAACGGGTTGATAGACAATTTGTAGCAGACCAGCTGCATGCGGCTCTAAAAAGACATTCTGAATGCCATTTCAATACAATTAATATGACACCGAGCCATCATCACCGGACGTTCAACAACATAGACTTAATAAATCGATTTTGACCGGAAATAAACAACAGCAAATCTGAAACAGCCCCCCACGCGTATAGTACAACAAAAAAGTATTGCCAGTGAGGGGGTGAGGTGGTATAATTCGCGCGCCTGCGGGCGTGTATGGCATGAACAAGGGTTATCTCAGTGCATTTTTAGCAGCAACCATAGCATCAGTGCTGATGGGAATGTTGTGCGTTTTTGTGAGAGAATCTGATTGCAGTGCGCAATTATGTTCATTATCACGCTTCAGCATCGGTTTTTTGATTATCGGGCTGTACGGGGTAGTGATGGTATGGAGGCGGGGCGAGAGCATGCGTTTGAGTGGCAAGGCATTCATATCCGGCGTGGGGATAAGCCTGTGCATATTATTTTATTTTTTGGCCATCAAAGAAACATCGGCAGGTGTTGCGGCATTGCTACCGGCCACGGGGCCATTATTTGCGGCAGTGTGGGAGGCGTTGTTAGAGCACCATTTACCGCCCAAGCGAGATGCTTTGTTGATACTGACGGCGGGGCTGGGCATTGTGCTGGTATCACTGTTGGCGGGGCACGGCACAGGCGGGCAAAATGACGCGTTGGGCATTTTGTACGGTTTGCTGAGCGGGTTATTTTATTCTCTTTACATTGTACTCAACCGTTTTATGAGGGGCAACATCAGCCTGTTGCAGCGCACTTTTTGGCAATCGGTGGCGGGGTCACTGGTGTTGTTGGTGCCCATCTGTTTTGCGGTAGATGCCATGAAGAATTATGATACCGGGTGGCCGTGGTTGCTGGGTATCGGCATTTGTCAAGGGGTGGGCGTGCTGGTGCTGGTGGCCTATGCCATGCGCAAGCTCAGTTCGCTCGAGTTCGGAATTGTGGCGTGCATAGAACCGATAGAGGCGGCGCTGATAGGTTTCATGTTCTACGGCGAGGTGATACGCGCGGGGCAATGGTGTGGTTTTGCGCTGGTATTGTCGGCCATATTTGCCAAGTCTGTCATGACACGCCATACGAACGTGCATCCTGCGCATCCGGCCCCTGTAGCGGATGAATACGAAGAAGAATATAACAAAACCTGATATTATAATGTACACAGAACTCTGCCAAGCCATAGAGAAGCACCACAATTTTGTGGTTATATCGCACTTCAGGCCGGATGGCGATGCCATAGGCTCTACACTGGCGCTGGGGCTTGCCCTGCGTGCCTTGGGCAAAGAGGTGCAGTTGTGGAACACAGACCCCTGCCCTGCCCGCTACAGCTTTTTGCAAGGCAGCGAGCTGTTGCAACCGGTGCCCCCTGCCCTGCCGCAAGAGGTAGATTGTTTTATTTGCGTGGATACAGGAGACATAAAGCGCGTGGGCGATGAGGGCATGGCACGCTTTAACGAGGCGCCGTACACCATCAACATTGACCACCACGAAACCAATACGAACTACGCCAACCTCAACCTTGTGATGGGTGATTACGCCGCCTGCGGCTGCATCATTGCAGAGCTTATCGAGGCGCTGGGCACCCCGCTGACTCGTGGCATGGCAGAGGCGCTTTACGCCGCCATCAGCACGGATACAGGGTCATTCCAATACAGCAACACCACGCCCCGCGTCATGCGCACGGCTGCCAAGCTGATGGAGGCCGGGGTGGATGTGGGCGATATCAACCGCCGTATTTGGCAAGAGTCCCCGCTGGAGGTGTACACCATGCAGCGCGAGGTGCTGTGCAATATGGTGCTGGAAGAAAACGGCGCGCTGTCTCACTACTCTATGCCCGCCGGTAAAAAGGCAGAGCTGGGTGTGGGTATGGAGGCTACCAAAGATTTGGTGGACTACATACGCATTTGGCAGGGCGTGAAAGCGGCCATTATTTTTGAAGATTTGGAGAACGGCCTGGTGCGCGTTTCTCTGCGCTCTAAGGACGAGAGAATCAACGTGGCCACCATTGCTGCAGAGCACGGCGGTGGCGGGCATGCCATGGCCTCGGGCATACGCATGCGCGGCACGCTGGAGGATTGCCGTGAAAAGGTGCTCAACTCCATCAGACGCGAACTCCGCCAATTATCATGAATACCCCCCTCCCCCCCTCAGAAGCCCCCTGTGGCGTGTTGCTGGTAGATAAGGACCCCGGCTTTACTTCTCACAACGCTGTGGCGCTGTGCAGGCGTATTCTGGGCACCAAAAAGGTGGGCCATTGCGGCACGCTTGACCCCATGGCCACGGGCATGCTCATTGTGGTCATCGGCAAGGCCACCAAGGTGCAAGACCTGCTGATGTGCGAGGACAAAGTTTACACCGCCACCATGAAGCTGGGTATCGAGACAAACAGCCAAGATGCCGATGGCGAGGTGGTGGCCGTGAAACCTACCGCGGGTATCACAGAGGCACAGATTAGCGCCGCGTTTGCTCACTACCACGGCGCGTTTGACCAAGTGCCCCCCATGTTCTCTGCCGTTAAAATTAATGGTGTGCCCTGCTACAAACTTGCCCGCAAAGGTAAAGAGGTGGAGCGCAAAGCCCGCCATGTGGAGGTGCTGAACTACGAGATTACCCGCATCGATTTAGAGGCCGCAGAGGTGGATTTCACCGTGCATTGCAGCAAGGGTTTTTATGTGCGTACCTACGCGCACGACCTCGGCCAACACCTGGGCTGCGGCGCTCACCTTACCGCCCTGCGCCGCATTCGCTCCGGGCATTTCGATATCTCTGAGGCTGTGGATGTGCCCACCCTCAAAGCTGCCGGTAAAGATGAGCTGCTGGCACGCTTGCTGCCGCTTGATAAAGTGCTGGCAGACCGCGCCATACCTTCTTAATCATTGATTATGAAAGTATATCATAATTTTTCAGAACTCATTGAGTGTCAATCTCCTATCCATTGGGCGGCAGGCTTTTTCGATGGCGTGCACCGCGGGCATCAGCGTGTCATTTTATCCGCAGATACCCCCGGTGCCCTGCGCGGGGTTATCACCTTTTGCCCACACCCCCTCACGGTTCTGAAACCCGAGCTTGCCCCGCCGCTGCTTACACCGCACGTAGAACAAAAACACGCCCTTTTGCAAGAGCTGGGTGTGGATATTTTGCTGGAATTGCCTTTCACCCGCGAGCTGGCTACCATGACCGCCGCCGCTTTTTTGGATGCGCTTTGCGGCGCATGCAAGGTGGCCGGTATCTCTGTGGGCAGCAACTGGCACTTCGGTAAAGCCGGCGCCGGTAATGCCGATTTTTTGTGCGCAGAGGCAGCGCAAAGAGGCTTCCGCGCCTGCGTGGCAGATATGCTCACCAACGGGCAAGATGTGGTGTGCTCCACACGCATACGCGCCCTCTTGAACGAGGGTAAAACTGCACTTGCAGCCGATATGTTGGGCCGCCCCTTCTCCGTTTACGGCACGGTAGAACATGGCCAAAAACTTGCCCGTAAGCTCGGTTTCCCCACGGCTAATATTGCCCTGCCCGCCGTCGCTGCCCTGCCCCGCCCCGGCGTGTATGCCGTTTCTGCACGCATCCACGGCGCCATTTACCACGGTATCGCTAACATCGGCTTGCGCCCTACCATTGTGGAAAATGTAAAAATAACGCGTCTCGAAGCTCACTTTACTGACTATACCGGCCCCGATTTCTACGGTGAATGCCTGGAGGTTTGCCTCCATGACTTCATCCGCGATGAGCAAAAATTTACCTCTATTGATGCCCTTAAAAGCCAAATCCAAGCAGATTTGGTAACCCTTAAAAACGGTTGTTGATTTATCATAACTGCTCCGATATAATATAATCTACATGGCCACTTGCCCCCTCAACTTCCGTATACCTTCCCTGGATGATGCCGATTCCGTGCGTCTGTGCACGCAAAATGTGCTCCAAAGCGACCTTGCTTTTGTTAATATCTATCTACTATGTAGGAAATATGGAACGGAAATTTTGTTCCACATGGAACATTTAATCAGGCGCTTTACAGGTGATGGCAGACTGCGGGGCTATACCTTCCCCGTGGGTGGAAAGGATGAAGATATTATCCCCTGTTTACGAGCTATTGAAGCAGATGCACGCTACCGCGGTATACCGCTGCAATACTGTTTATTGACTGAGGAACAGGCGGCCTTTTTACGTGAATTATACGGGGAGAAAATCGTCTTGAAGCAAGATGACGGCGACTCGGATTACATATACAGGCGGGAGGACCTAGCCACTTTACCAGGCACACAGTACCATAAAAAACGCACCCATATTAATGGATTTTTGCGTAAAAACAACGACATTAAGTTTGCAGAATTGACGCCCGATAACCGGGCAGATGCGCTTGCGGTGGCAGAGGAATGGATGAACATGCAAGAGGAATCCCCTGCCCTGCACCATGAGTTCCGTGCTATTGAAAACGCCTTGTTGCACAGGGAACAGCTGAAAATAGAAGGCGGTATTGTTTACAGCGGTGGCAAAGCGGTTGCCATGGCTCTCTATTCTCAGATAAACAGCAATGTTACGGATATTCATTACGAAAAATGTATACCGGCATACCGAGATGCTTATGCCTTTATTAACCGAGAGATAGCTGCAGCTACCCATACTCAATGGCTGAACCGAGAGGAAGACCTCAACATAGAGGGGCTGCGCAAGGCGAAGCACTCTTACCACCCGGCACTCATTTTAAAGAAATATTCTGCTACCGTATATGTTGACTGATATTTTTACACCTGCTGAATGTGCGCAATGCAAACTGTGCTGCAACTTTCACCGTAGTTCTGCATGGGAAACACCTGCTTTGGAAAATGAGTTGATTTTTCTTTTACAAGAAGAAGGTGTTGCTTTAGATAAACGCGCAGATGGCAGCACGAGCTTCTATTTACATTTTTGTACAGACTCTGAAAACGAGGTAGCCAACTGCCCAATGCTTGATACTGCCACCGGCTGCACCTTGCCGCGCGAGCTCCGCCCGTTTGAATGCCGCATATGGCCGCTGCGTCTCATGAAAGAGTCTTCTCGCCTTGTCATCGGCCTTTACAAAAATTGCCCCGCGCTTCAAAATGATACTCTCCAAAAATTGATTGACCACGCTACGGGTCCATTATTGCCGACTTTGCTCGACTACGCAAAACGGCATCCAAAAGCCGTGCGGCCCGTTAACCCAGCTTACTCGGTTATTTGGAGCGAATAAAAAATGTTCCACGTGGAACAGATTTTCATTTCAAAATTTCAGTTCAACTCGTACTTTGGGTACGGAATTCTTAAATAATGTCCATATTCTGCAATATGAACATTATTTGCGTTTACGGGAAGATTTTTTCTTCTTAGAAGAAGAGGTACGCTTTTTAGGTTTAGCTTTAGTTTTAGCTTTAGGTTTAGCTTTGGGTGCAGGCTGAGGAGTCGGCTCCGGGCCGAACTGTTTAGGCAAAGGCGGAGGCATCAGCATATTGGCGGGGCGTGTGGCAGACTCTGCAACTTTTTTCCAAAACTCATCGGGGTCCGGGAACACATCACCACCGGCAGCAAGGATAGCAATGCGGCAAGCCTCATGTGCGCGGTACCAAGGAGTCACGAATTGATTACCGCGTTTAAAGACATCGTCACGTGTTGCTTCAAACTTTTGAAAAGACTCGCGGGCGAGCGCCAAGGATTTTTCAGCACTGGAGCGGTCATTCTGTTTCATGCGTGCGCGCGCGTAGAGAGCAGCACGCAAACAATCGCGCACCAAGAGCACAGGGTCATCTTTCTCCCACGCAGGATTGGGTGTGGCAGCATTAGCCGCAGCTTTGATATCTGCAATATCGGGTGCTGTTGCTTTAAAAACTAATATACGCAGTGGTAAGGTTGTGGTTTCCCAGCGGTATAATACCCCTATGGGCGAGTCTTTCAACGCGCGGTCCGGCGGTGCAGCATTCATGCTGCGGCGCATGGCCAAGGCTTCTTTTGTTTTGCGTGCGCTCCATAATGCAGTCGATTCGTACAGCGCAGCTATTGATTTCAGGCGTGCAAACTCGGGCTTAATCTCTGCATTTTCTGCCAGTTGCATAGCTGTATGCAGGTAAGGCAGGGCCTCTTCTACGCGCTCAGAACGGTACAGAAGATGCCCATAGAGCAGGGCAGGCATGGGGTGCTGCGGCAAGGCTGTAACCGCCTTGCAGGCCGCTTCAAGCGCCTCTGTGCTCAGTTGCGGTGCGGCCTCTTCTATGTACGCGCGCACGTAACACACCAGCGCGTCATCCGGGTATTCCGCATATAAAGCTGATGCTATTTTTAAGGCTTTTTCCTGGTAGGGGTTCGGGTGTCCCGTGATATCATACCCCTCTTCCACACAGTGAAAAAGCATGCACGCCCACAGGGCAGAAAACTTGTCTCTCTTGAACCGCTCGGCACGTGCGGCAAAATCTTCAGCAGCGCCTTTTATATCACCACCGGCAAGGCGTAAAAAAGTATTTAAATAAAATAGCTCGAGGGGCGTTGTCGGTACCGTCTCAAGGTACTCTTCCAAGTACATGCGGTTTGCGTCTTTTTCACCCGCTGCAGCAGACATCAGCATCATGCCGCAATAGGCCATCAAACTCATGTTCTCTGTAGAATTACCGGCTTGTATGGCTCGCGCAAAATGCAGTTGTGCAGATTCCTCCCACCCCAGCAACATATCCGCCATGCCTCGCTCAATTTCCTCTTTCACCACTGCATTCTCCGTTGCGAAAGGTATGTTCAGAGCAGGGCAGGGGGGCTGTGCAGATGCAGTATCTTCACCCGGTTTCGGGGGGCTGGCGGGCTCTTCTGCAAAAGATGCAAAGGCTGCCGCAGCATAAACTACGGCAGCCATAGACTTGGAAAATCGATGTTCCATGTGGAACAATTTTGGTGTTTTACATGCGTTCCGGCATCTCGATACCGAAGAGGCCCATACCTTGTTTCAGCACGCGGGCGGTCAGCTCGCAGAGTGCCAAGCGTGTCTCTTTAACGGCACCCTCGCTCTTGAGTACGGGGCATGCCTCGTAGAAACTATGGAAGGCGCGAGCCAGGTCATACAGGTATGCGGCCAGCAGGTTCGGGCGGCAGTCATCCAAGGTGCCGGGCACTACTTCTGCATAGCGTACCAGCAAGCGTGCAAGGTGAATTTCTGCATTCTCACTTATCGTAAGTGATTGAGGAGCAACGAATTCGCCATCAATCTTACGGAAGATGGAGCGCACGCGAACATAAGAGTTCTGCAAGTACGGGGCCGTGTCGCCGGAGAGGGAGAGCATCTTATCCCAGTCGAAGATATAGTCGCTCATGCGGTTCTGAGACAGCTCTGCAAACTTGATGGCGCCCACGCCTACGATGCGTGCTACGCGGTCTTTTTCATCCTGTGGCATGTCGGGGCTCTTTTCTTCCACAACCTTGGCAGCGCGGGTTACAGCCTCGTCAATCACGTCTTGCAGGCTCACGGTATCACCGCTGCGGGTCTTGAATGGGCGGCGGTCTTTACCGAGGATGGAGCCGAAAGCAACGTGGCGGAAATCGCCGGTCACGCCGCGCATACGCTCGATATCAAAAATCTGCTTGAAGTGTTTTTCCTGCGGGGCACCCACCACGTACCAAATAGAATCTGCATTGAAATTCTGCGTACGGTAGTCCAGTGTGGCCAGGTCTGTAGTGGCGTACAAGAAGCCGCCATCGGCCTTGCGAATGATGGCAGGCACAGGTACCCACTCGCCATTCTTCTGCACCAGGAAGGGGTCATTCTGCGGCTTGTGGAAGCCATCAGAGAACACGCACACGGCGCCGTCGCTCTCGCGGGCAATACCCTTGGCCAAGAGGTCTTCCACCAGGGGTGCAAGGGCATCGTTATAGGCAGACTCACCCAACCAGTAATCGAAGCTGATGCCCAGCTGAGAGTAAATCTTCTCCAGACCGGTCTTGGTTACCTCGATGCACTTTTTCCAAATGCCGAGGTTCTCTTCATCACCGCTTTGCAGTTTCACGAGCTCTACCTTGCACACGGGCAGCAGGTTTTCGTCTTCCTTGCACATGGTGTTTACTTTCTTGTAAACATCCAAGAGAGCCTCGATGGGGTCTTGCTCCAAATCCTCTTGCTTGAGGATGTTTTTCCAGCCCCAGAGAATCATACCGAACTGCGTGCCCCAGTCGCCGATGTGGTTATCCGTAACCACCTTGTGGCCCAAGAAACGGGCCAAACGAGCCAGCGTATCGCCGATGATGGTAGAGCGAATATGGCCCACATGCATGGGCTTGGCCACGTTCGGGGCAGAGAAGTCTATCACCAGGCTCTTGGGGCTGTCCGTCAAAGCGACACCCAAGCGGTCATCACTCAACATGGCTGCTGCTTTTTCAGCAAAATACTCGGGCTTGATACGGAAGTTAATGAAACCCGGGCCGGCAATTTCAAGTGTTGCTACCTCGCAATTGCTCATGGCCTCCACCACTTGGGTGGCCAAGGCGCGCGGGTTGGTCTTTACTTGCTTGGCAAGCACCATTGCGGCGTTGCTCTGGTAATCACCGAATCGCAAATCCTGAGACGGCGTTACTGCCGGTACAAATCCCTCCGGCAATTCTATGCCTGCCACGCTTTGCAAGGCGGCCGTCAATTGTTCTGAAAGTTGTTGAGGTATCGTCATGTGCGCGCGAATTCTACACCCTTACCCCCCATTTGTCAATACAAAACAATCTTGCCGGGTTTTTCGCCATTTGTTCCTCGCTATCCTATATTTTTACAGTTCCACGTGGAACAAATGTTTTTGCGTATTACGCCGAATTTTCTTGCTTTTTTCGGGGTGAAATGCTATATATATACTCAGCTGCTGTGTACGTGACGCGTGGACAAAAAGGCCCGAACCGTTGTACTATTAATAAGGGGCACAAAAGCTAATGGAGGCAATGTTCCGTCCTATATGGATACCTCAGATACCTCCGGCTCCGCACCCACCTAACTTGAGGGATCGTGGCTCTCATACCACTGACGGCACAGCGGCGTTTTTTTGTGCCCTTATTGCTCGCTGCATACTTTCAGCTTTCAACTTTATCTGCCTCCCGCTGCACGGAGAAGCTCCGCACATTCGGTATGGCCGTTTTCAATGGCATAAACAAGAGGAGTTTTGCCGAGGTAATCTTCTTCATTAACATCAATACCGGGTTGAGCCGGCAGAAGTTTAAGAATGTCTATTTCGCCATGTTCGGCAGCAACAAAAAGCCCCCATGTTGGATTCGCGCCTTTTTCGAGCAACAGCCGTACGATACTGATATGACCATACTCGACAGCTTCATCAAGCCCTTCATTCGGGTGTGCGCCTTTATCAAGTAATAACTGCACCATATCAAGATTGCCGGCCTTTACAGCCCCCGCAAGCGCCCAGCCCGGGTGAGCCCCCTTGTCAAGCATAGACTGCACCAGCACCGGGTGACCACCGAAGGCAGCGCCCAAAAGAGCGCAACCCGAGTCTACGCCTGTATCAAGGCATTGCATAGTATTAAAACTTCAAATGTTCATTGCGAATTGATACGCAGCAAGAGCAGCTCCGGGCGGCAACAAAAGCGCAGGGGCAGGCAGCTGGTGCCCAGCCCGCGGGAAACATAGCAAGGGCGGCCCTGCACGCTGATGGGGCCTTGTGCCCATTCTTTGGGGGTTTTGCCCTCTGCCATCCACACCGCGCCACCCCAAGGCCAGCATACTTGGCCACCGTGGGTATGCCCGCACACGGTCAGCAGGGTTTGCGGGTGCGCAAATTGAGCCCCCACCGGCGTGTGAGATAAGAGCAACAGCGGCACCCCTTCGCGGGGTTGCGGCACGGCATCCGGCGCATCATACGTATAACAACAGCGTATGCCGCCAATATCAAGCTTACCGCCGGCGGCACACAGCTCTGCGCTTTTGCCCTCCACACACTGCACCCCCAGCCTAGCCAGCATAGCGCGCAGGGGTTGCTCACCGTGGGTGTAATCATGGTTGCCTAACACGGCATAGCAGTGCAGGGCGGCAAGGGGGCGCAAATGCGCCTCAAGCTCGCTTATGGGCATACATTTGTCCTCTTGGTGGTGGTTCAGAAAATCCCCCAACAACACCACGGCATGTGGCCGCGCGGCCAAGGCTGCCATCACGATGCGGTCTATGTACTCGCCGTCATTCGGGCGGGCATGCAGATCCGTCAACACGGCTATCCTCAACTCCTCCCCCTGCCAGGCAGGGCAGGGGACTCGGTACTCTGTTCTTTCAACCCATTCACGCTCAATAAATACCGCATAGCATAAAAGCGCGGCGGGTACAACGAGCAAAAAGAATAAAAGAACTGACTTCTTCATCATCAAACGATAAGGCCTCTCAAGATAATATCCTTGCCGCTGGGTATCATTTCCTCTTGCACAAACTTACGCTCCTCGGGCATGAAGTAGCCGGGCACCACCAAATCGGGCCCACCGGTTAAGCGCGGCGTCATAATCTGCACCCATTCATTAATCAAGCCCTCTTGCAAGAACAAACGCAGCAGGTTACCCCCGCACTCCAGCATCAGGTTGACAATACCTTGCTCCTCATACAAAGCATGCAACATGGCGCGCAAGTCTCCCACGTTTTCGCGTATAAGGGTGCGTTCCGCATCTTTATCGGTAAACACCTTTGCCGTATCGGGCAGGGTAGAGGCATCATGGGTCATCACAATACGCCACGGCTGCTTTTTAACGGCCGGTATCTCGCGGTACGGTTTGCGGATGGTCAAAGCCGGGTTATCCATTCTCAGCGTGTTGCCGCCCACCAAAATGGCATCGCTGTCCAAACGCATTTGGTGCGCAAAACGCACGGATTCATCGCAGCTGAGCCACTTTAACCCCGCGCGCGTCATGCGGCCATCCATCGTGCATGCTACCTTGGCCGTTATCCACGGCCGCTTGTACTGCGTGGCATACGCCCAAGACCTCAATAAAAGCTCGCAAGAGCACGCGCAACACTCACTGCGCACCCGTATGCCATGCGCCTCCAAAATGGCGTCTGCACGGCCACGGTGGCGCTCATCCGGGTCTACCGCACCATATACCACTCTTTTGATGCCCGCCTCAATAATGGCATCGGTACACGGCGGTGTTTTACCGTGGGAGGAGCAGGGCTCCAGCGTCACATAAATGGTAGAGCCTGCCAGCGCATGCTCATTACCCTTTAACCGCGCATTTATGATGGCACGCTTCTCTGCATGCGGTTCTCCCGCTACCTCATGCCACCCTTCGCCTATCAGTTTGCCATCTTTGACAATAACGGCACCTACGGGTGGGTTGGGGCTTGTGGTGCCAAGACCCTTGTGAGCTATCTCTAATGCACGCGACATCCAGAGCTGATCCTGATTAATTGAGTGAGACGTTTCCATTGATTGCTATTGTACCATTCTATTGCTTCCTGTCAAGCTACGGAAAGCTTGTACACTACTTCCTTTTTCTCTATGCCTGTTGAATACTATAGAATTTATATATAAAAATTCATCATCATATAGTGTGTGAATAACGTGAATAAGCAATATACCCGGCTATTTATCAGTTTTTTACACTGTATCACAAATTGTGAATTACTGTGTAGTAACCGGCCCATAACGTGAATATAAAATTATTCACAATGTTATTCACCTACTTATTAACAGACTTATTGACAAATTTTGTGAATAAGTTATATAACGGTTTTATAATCAGTTTTCTTCATTAAGAAATTCTGAAAAGAATACAATGGGAGCCATGATGGGGATAGCCACATTGTAAGCCAACGTACCGGGAATATCCACCAGCGCAAAATCTACGGCAGCCAAAACATGCTGCGCCGTGGTGGTAGATTCCATGCATTTGAAGGTAAGAATAACGGGTTCCTCCCCCTTATCAATATGGGCGTTGATGTTGTGGTGCTCTACCTTACCCATTTGCGAGGTGTAGAGAACGGGGCGTTCCGGCAACAGGCGGCTGACCTCTGCCGCCAGGTCTTGCGTATTGGCATAGCCATGTTGCATTTTAAGGGTAGCCGCCGTGCCGGCAGAAATAGGCAGGTAACAGGTTGTGGCCACCCCGCCCCCCGTTTTTTCAAACCGCGGTGCATTATTATCTGCCAATAAAATGGAATCATAGATGAGCGGGTAGCGCTTTTCATACACCTCTACCGCGGTGCTCAGATACCATTGAGACCCCTTGCGGCACAGGGAGAGCTGCTCCGTATTCAGTTGGCACCCCTCATATGTGGTATCTCCTTCCTTTATGTTTTTATTGCTTTGCATGTAGGCGCAAGAGCTGAAAAACACCGTGTACATGGCGGTAATGAGATGCAATTTCTTCATAAGTTCAGTTTAGCATATTGTTTTTGTATTGACAAGTGAGAAAACCTTGCTACCATGATACGCAACTTCATACATGACCATGAAAACACACGCTATTATTGCTGCCATTGCTTTGTTTTCTCCCGTAGCTCTTGCTCAGGAGCCCGCTGCCACCGTTGCCGAGATTTCCGAAGTAGGTAAGGTGGAAGCCGCCATCAACGAGCTTTGCGAATTGCAGGTAAAGATTGTTGAGGTGCTTGAAACCGTTAAAGACAAAGAAAGCGCCGACGCTGCCGCAGAAGAGCTCTTCTTGATCATTGCCCGTGTTCAAGAGCTTCAGTTTGATGCCCAGAAAATCCGCACCTGCGACGCCGCTACTCAAAAGCGCCTCCTTCAAAAACTCATTACGGTTACTGTCTCTATAGATGCCCGTAAAAAAGCCGTCGGTAAATTCCTCGTCCAAAACCATTTCTTTGAGAGTGAGGACCTCAAATCTGCCGTGCGCCTGATGCTCTGATTAACATTCATCCCCAGATTTTTCAATACAAAAGCGAGGCCATTCCGGTCTCGCTTTTGTGGTATCTGTTAAAGATTACAGTTGACAGATGTATCAGCCCCGTAAATGATGATTTATCGGGCTGTTTATATGTGCCTGCCTCGGCGTAGCCGGGAGCATGTGAGCTGAATTCAAAAGCCCCGTGATAGCGGGGCGACGGACCGGTAGCCACGTGGTGTAGCTGCGTCAGCAGCGGAACCCGTGGTAGTGGTAGAAAAGAATCTCGGAGCCCGAAGCAGCGCAGCTGCTGAGCCCGACAGCAGGGTAGCATCCCCCACAAGTATTGTTTATTCATTTTTTATCATGCGTTGTTGTTTAATAATAATACGGTTTTTATCTGAGCTTACTAACGCAAAAACAGGAGCGGGGCGTGCTGTCGGACTCGACGCCTTCGCTACGCTTAGGCATCTCGGGCTCCGATTTTATTTTCATCTTACCCCGGGTTCCGCCGCTGACGCGGCTGCACCCGGGGCTAGTGGTCCGCCGCCCCGCTGTCACG
>JAZNGY010000119.1:0-13492 GCA_045576695.1 Akkermansia sp. | reverse complement strand
CTCAGGGCAAACGCATTAGGTAACGAATCTTGTAAGTTCTTTATTTACAATGTACAATTTACCATTTACAATTTTTTAATAAAACATCGGCCTGAGTGCAGCACGATGTTTTATGGCCGCAGCATTGCGCAAAAACATGTTGCTCTCGCTATGTAGCCGGGAAAGGATAATGCCTTATGGTGGGCTTTCAGCTGATGAATATTTATATAAGAGCTTGTAAATTCAATAACTTTGTAAATGGTAAATGGTAAATTGTCAATCTGAAGAAAGTGTCATAATCCTAATGCGTTTGCCCTGGCGCAGGGGCAGATATATCTTCAGTCTCAAACAAAACCGTTTGATTCCCCCCACGCATAATCATCTACGGAATAATAAACGCATATCCATAGGTTTGTTTAACCCACCCAAAAACTTCTCTTTGCCGGAACCTTTGCACTTCAAACAGCGATACCACCCATCATGGCCATAGCATTGACCCTTACCACCGCATGTCCGACAAGTCACGTAATCGTCACTATCGCTTTCTGAGCTTGAGTCATCCGTGTCGTAACAGATATCACAATATGAATCATTATAAGAAGGCGTTTGGACAGTAGCAAAACTTTGGCTGTATGTATCACCGGCTTGATTAAACTGCATGCCATCTTGCACCGGCGCTAATTGATAATAAGCATACTGAGTATCAAAAGGGGACGCGGTATACGCATTCCAGTCTCTTGTAGTAGGCCCACAAGATACGATTGTCGATACCCCCAAGCCCATCAATACATATGCAAGTATTTTTTTCATCTTATTTCATCCTTTTTAATGTGTTGAGATAGTTAATATTAAAAAATTAAGCAGCAGCGTTCTCTTTCTTAACTCTCACACCCAACTTGCCTGCCAAACACGGCAAAGCCACGGCAAATACAGCATACAAGACGGATGCCAACATACCGCGCTCATTCAGCTCGCGGCCGATTGTGCAGATAAAAGAGCTTACAGATGCTAATATGGAGGTAATCATAATTATGTGTGAGTTTCAGTGTTAATAAATCTTTCGGAACGTCATGTTGTATTTCCTATTATGAGTACCCCACGCACAAAATTCTATCACCCCATTAAAAAAAATTAACTTTTCGGTTGAAAATCGGAGTTTGAATGTACGAATGACGATATACGGGGTACGAAGTTCAGGGTCAGGCGCCTGCGGAGCCGTGTTGCAAAGTCACGCATGAATTGCCGCTGTCATTACGGCTGTATGCCTAACTATTACTTCGTATTATGAATCTCGCAACTCGTACTTCAAATTAGCATTTACGGGATACCCCCACTTATATCTTCAAAATCTGAAACGATACCCCACGGTGCCGTAAACATCAACGGCATCTGCCCTGAACTCGGCAGCCGCATCAAGATAAAGCACCCCACTGCCCACACCGACGGGGATGCTGAGCCCGGCACCGATCTCTGCACCCAACAGAGAAGCGCGTGCAGACTCAACAGATGCCGCAGCCCCACCCGCTGTAAATGCCACGTCTGCCTCGGAGCGGCGGTCGAGCGCATGAATTTTGAGCAGTGCATGGGCTTGCAGGGTGCCGAGTCGCTCATCATCCGATTCACCGATGGGTGTCTGCGCCCGCAGCCCCAGCCCGAACACGAGGGAGTTAAGCGCTTGGTCGCCCACGGTAAGGGCGGCATCTGCGCCATGCTCGCTGAACCCACGCACCGCATTATGCGTATACACCACATGAGCAAAGGGCTGCACAAAAGAGGTCTGTTGCTCACCAAGGGGGATTTTGCAGGCAATTTCATACATAAGGCCAAGGCCAAGGCCATGGGGATTAGCCTTGGTGGAGTACGCATGCGAAGGCATCTGCACACGGCGGGAGAGCGAGGTCTCCAACCACGAGCCGGCAGCTATAAAGGTGTGCGACCACGCGCGCTTGTCATACTTGGCAAAAAGGGCAAGCGTGTACGTATCGAAATCCCCGCTGAGGGCATCGGGTGCCTTTGCTTCAAAATCACCGTAAAGGGCAGTAAAGGCAAACCCACCGCACCACGCGTCATCAAAGGCAAAATCCACCCCGAGCGTACCGCCCCATGAGGAGAGCGTGTAGCCGGCAGCCGTGCCGTCTGCCTGAAGCGAAGAGTACTCACCATCTGCATTTACCCAAGCATTCCACAGGGGGATATCATCGTACTCATAACAAGGAGAAAGCCCCATGTACGTGGTACGGTTGCGGATAGCATAAACCCGCTGCTGCAAGTTGCTCATAAACGCACTACCCGTAGCAGAATAAGAGGAGCCCGCAACGGCCGCCAACAGTGAGTTACCGCCGGCGGTATCGCCGCGGAGCAACAGCTGAAGCGCCTCCCGATAAGCGGCTTCGGCATCACCACCGGGCACAGCAGCGCTGTTCCACAACAGCTCTGCCCCGGCCTTTGCATTATGAGAAGCCGCTGCCTCTGCCAAGGGATTGGTGCCACGAGCTACCATAAAAAGCGACAAATACCCGGCATCTTGCGCCAAAAAACTGCGGGTGGGGTCTACCTGAGAAAAGGGTACACCTTGCAGTATGGGGGCATAGTCAAGCGGAGCTGACAATTCCCCCAATTTACCCAGCACATATACCCCCGTACCCAAAGGGGTTACACCCTCAGAATACAGGGTGAGCACCGCACCGCTTTCTATCACCATGCGGGCAAGGTCAATAATCTGCTCACCGTTATCTGTGTTAAAGCGGAAGCTTGTCTGAGAAGCCTCGCAGAGGGTGAGCTCGCCCCCGCCCTGAATGCGCCGCAACACATTATTATCTGAGTGTAACGCAAGCACACCCGAATCAACATAGACATTGGGGGCAGAAAACTCGCCGTATACCGCCAACGGTACTTCCCCGTCTATATGCAATACCGTATTGTCAGCAGCCCATATATTACCACTTACCGCCGTACCATCAACTGCCGTGGCAAGGGTAAGGGTGCCGCCCTCCAAATGGATGGAGTTAAGCTCGGCCCCCGCCGTAAAGGCAAGCGAGCCTCCCCCGGTTTTACGCAACTGCGGCATTTGAGAAAAGCCCTTAACCGCCACCACAGCCCCGTTGGCTACCTGCACTTCGTCAAAAGAATCAAACGACACCCCGGCCACATTGGTATACACCTGCGCATCACCAAACACCAGCAAGCGTGAGCCCGTAACGGTGGATGTACCCCCCACCCCGGCATAGCCCCCCGACACCACGGCAGAGTCAGCAAACGCAACCGCCGCCCCTACCGTAACGGTGGCAGATGCCGTTTGCATGGCTGTGGAGCCCGCCTGCTGCCCCGCTGCATAGACATCACCGCCAACCGTACCACCCTGCAAGTCAATGGCTATATTACCCTGTTGCACCACAGCAGCGGCATTATTACGCGGCACATAAGAGCCACCGATGATGTTATTAACCGAGCCGCCGCTCAAGGTAATATTGACATCTCCCAGCCGTGCAGATAGAGCCTCTGCCCCCGTACCGTTGATGTAATACCCACCGTACAACGTACCCGCCGAGTTTCCCCCTGCAATATCGATTTGCACGGCCCCTACCTCTGCCGTGGCAGCCCCTGCGGCAAGGCATGTAGCGCCCACCACGTTACCATTAAACTCACCGCCGGCCAACTGCATTTGCACGCCACCACATGAGGTGGTAGTGCCGGCAGTATCGGTCCACGCGCCACCCACCACCCAATCATTGAAGGTGCCGCCGCCCAGTGTTAAATACGCAGTCCCCGTCAGGGTGCCGCTACCTGCATTAACCCAATGAGCCCCCACCACGCGCACATTATCAGCCAACGCCAGCTCCCCCGCATTCACGGTTACGTACGTATCACCGTTTATCACCTGTGCATTGCGCCCGGAGCCGCTGAATCCACCCCCTACAATATGCTTGGCAAAGGAGGCAGCGGGGCCGGTATAAGCGCTGAGATCTACCGTAACATGCGTATCACCCGTTATGGTTTGGGTTTTCCAGGTATTGGTAGCCCAGCCATACCCACCCATCACCATATTGACGGGCAACTGGTTAATGGCCGTGGCAGAATTATCGCTGAGCGGCACATATACAAACACATTCGTATCACCCGTAAACTGAACATTGCGGTTGTGGGTCACCACCCCTGCCCCCACGATGCTGCCGGTCACATTTCCACTAAGAACAGAGATGTACGAGCTACCCGTAAATGCGGCAGATTGGCCATCCTTAAAATTACCGCCTATCACCGTACCCACACTTGCCCCATTCACCAACACGTGAGAATTACCCGTAAAATTGAAAGCCGCACCACCGTTCCAGTTGTCCGCATAATTACCGCCCACCAACATACCGTATTGCCCGGCCTCTGCCGCTATCCAAGAATCTACCGCAACCGCGCCCGTTGCCGTGCTGTCCGTAGATGCCGCACCGCCGAACACCTGCGCCGTGGCATTACCTGCACCTACCAATGTGGCCGCCGTGTAGCTACCGAAATCATAGGGGGCCGCCACCCCGGCCGGTTGCACCAAGGCGGTAACACCGCCGGCGGTAATGTTCGCCTGATACTGAGGGGCCGCGGAATCCGGCGCCCCGGCCAATCCAGCGGCACCCCAGTTGGGGTCCCATGCGCTACCGGTGTCACCAACGGCTGCCGGCACACCACATACAACAAGAAGTAAAAATAAGGGCAGATGCAATTTCATACCTGCCCATTATATCAACCAACACCTGCCTAGTGTCAATTTTATAGACTAATTATTAGCCCATTATATATTTTACAAAGGAGCATCAACGCATTCAAACGTTTCTACAAAAACCTCATACCGCTTGCTCTTAAAAAAGCTGTACGTATAATCCACCTCAATACGGTAAGTGTGATTTTCTTTTACCTCAAACTCGAACGGAATGCATGTAACAGCCGAGCGAGACTGCGCTGTCAGAACATGCCTACCCGGTGAAATTCGCTTTTTCAAAGAAAACCCTTTCACAAAATTACCCTCACCCGCACACTTATTATCAATTAACAGCGTATAATATGAATCCCCGCGTGGCCATTTATGTTTTTTAGGCGGCATGAGGACGTTCAGCTTAACGGATTTCTCACGCATTTTACGGCGGGTGTAGATGTTACCCCCCTCGCGCATCCACTGAGCAAAGCGGTAAGCCGTGCAATATTGCATGCCCGGTTCAAGCTCTGCCGGCTCATAAGAAACGGCATCTCGCACCAGGGTGAGGGCTGCATTTTTATCATCGCAAAGGCTACCGAGGCGCTCAACGCGTTTAAGCAGCTCTGCCTTAAGCAAACGGCGGGGCGGATGCGAATAACGGCATATGAGGGTCAGGGCTCTGTATTCATCATCAAGCACCATATCACTGCCGGTGCAAAGTTGATGCTTGCCCCATTTTATCATACCATAATTATACTGAATACATGCGGCATGCAACAAAGCCCGCTGCAAAGTGGCACGGCCCACATATTGCAGGGCAACATCATCTGCCGCATACTCCATATATTTGGCCATACGGGTATATTTGGCATTGATACGGCGGCACATCGCCAAAACAAACAGGGTAAAAAAGTTGACGAGTTTCTTTATCTGGGCATCTGCTTGAGACTTCTCCACCTGGGCCACAAACGACCGCGAAAACTGCCCGAGCGTATAAACGGAAAGCAGGTTCTTCATCTCCTTTTGAGCATAGTGGCCAAACTCATGGTACAGCACCGCACGAAGCTCATCATCATCCATCTGGGTTAAAAATCCCATACCGATTACCAATCTGCGATCTGCCTTGAACAGAATGTTGCGAAATTGCGGCAAAATGAAAACGGCCGCCATGGCATCCGGGCTCAAATACACCTTGTCTACGGACGGCATATGCAGGGAGCCTGTTACCTCGTTGATAATGTTAAAAAGCTCCGGGTATTGCTCTGCGGTAATCTGCGTATAACTTTTAGGTACAGATGCTTTAAAATTGAGTGATTGGCACATTTGCCACAGCATCAACCATGCGGCAATAACCAAAAAACACACGCCATATCGAAACTCATTGTCAAGTTGATATCGCATCACATAATACCCCAACCATATGGCAGCCAATGCTACCACCACATAACAACAAGAGCCGATGATAAAAATTATCATCAGCTTGTTGATACTCTTACGCAGGGCATTAAGCTCGGGCGCCATTATCAATCGTCGTCCTCAAACTCCTCCTCATCATCATCATTCAGGCCATCCCCCGTAAACCCGGCCAGCGGCATGGAGTGCTCCCTGTCCTCATATACCGATGCCGGTGTATAATATGCCGGAAACGGCATGGGACTGCTCTCATCTGACAATGACGACTTGAGCCCACGTGCGCGGATGGCTACATTCAATACCTCAAAGGTATCAACATCCATGTCATCCCGAGACTGCCCCAAGATTTCAGGAGAAAGAATGCCCTCCATATAAGCAGCCAATTCTTCGTCAGATAATTTATTTAACCGTTTCATAGACGTCTCCTTTCTCGTCAATTAAGGTTACAGCTTTCAAAGCAACCATAAAAAACTCTCTAAATCGCTCGTCTTTCAGCTGAGCAACAACCGCCATGCGCTCTTGCCGGTTAGCGCGGCCATCAAGCACGCGCCCCAGCAATTCGCTGTCATTACAGTATTGATATTCAGCGTCCATACCCCAAAGCGACCATTTGTTTTTGTAAATTCTTTCTCACGCGATTATACCGGGTATATATATATCCGGCAAATTTCTCCTCAGTTTTGGCGGCACTTCCATAATCACTTTCTCCGGCCAACTTCTCCCTTGCCTCTTCCAATATATCACCCGGTTTTTCACCTTCTATGAGAATGCGTTGCACCAAAAAGCGGTCAAACGGATGCAGGCGCTTCAATATGGCTTCAAGGTCTTTCATAAAGAAACAACTTTCTCCATGCACGGCCGGTTGTTCCACCGGTATTTCAATTTCCTCATTCAACGGCAGGGTTTCAGTGTCTCTTTTGTGCTGAAAGTGGCGAGAGGCTATGATGGATACGTATGACTTCAACGAGCAGCTGAACTTAAACTGTTTCAACTTATGCCAGTTATCCTTGGACAATAACTGGTAAAACTCGCCGATAAGCTCCTCCGGGCTATGCTTATCTTGGAAGAAATATTGTCCAATGTGGATTAACATAGGCCTACACATCTCAAAAAAGAACGCCTTGATGGTAGCAGGGTCGCCCTTGATTAACTTCTCAACTATTTCTTCATCCGTCATGTACACAGCGAAAGAGGTTCCCTCAGATAGTACCTTTTTTTCGCCCCTCGGTCAAGCCTAATTCATTATTGCACCCTTGTTTAGGGGCTATTTCAGTTTTGCCCGTGTTTATTTACGGCATGAATCGATTTATGGAATCTAAGTTGTTAAAAAGTCGGGGGATGTATGCTCTGCGGTTGGCTTGCCTCGGCGTAGCCCGCAGGGCGAAGACGCGAGCCGTAGGCGAGCCGAATTCAAGAGCCCCGTGATAGCGGGGCGACGGACCAGTAGCCACGTGGTGTAGCTGCGTCAGCAGCGGAACCCGTGGTAGTGGGAGAAAAGAATCTCGGAGCCCGAAGCAGCGCAGCTGCTGAGCCCGACAGCAGGGAAGCATCCCCCATAAGTATTGTTTATTCATTTTTTTATAATGCGTTGTTATTTAATAATAATACGGTTTATATCTGAGCTTGCTAACGCAAAAACAGGAGCGGGGCTTTGGAATTCGGCTCGCCGCGCTCGCTTTCTGCGTCGAGGCAGGCTCATCAACCTCAAATTTATCATCAGAAATGTGCAACTGCCAAATCATATTATACGCCCGATGCAGCATTTTTCTTGCCTGCGCATGCGCTTCATGGTAATCTGTATTGAACACCGGATAACATCATCATGAAAGCTCTCCTCATTAACGGTAGTCCGAACGCAGCAGGTAATACATACCACGCCCTCACCATGGTAGCAGAGGGCATACGCGCCGGTGGCGCAGAGGCCGAAATCATTCAACTGGGCACGCGAGCCGTGCAAGGCTGCATAGGCTGCCGCCGTTGTCTGAAAACAGGCCGCTGCGGCATGCAAGATGAACTCTACAACACCATTTACGACAAGTTGGATGAGATAGACGCCATCGTCATCGGCAGCCCCACTTACTTTGCCGGCCCCAATGGCTCGCTCTGCGCCTTGCTGGACCGCCTGTACTACTCTGCCGGCAGTAAGCTGGCTTACAAACCGGGTGCCACCATCGCCGTTGCCCGCCGTGGCGGTGCTTCTACCACGATTGACCGCCTGAACAAATACATCACCTACAACAACCAGCCGCTCGTCAGCTCTTTTTACTGGAACATGATTTACGGCATGCGCCCCGGTGAGGTACAGTTAGACCCCGAAGGCTGCCAAACCATGCGCAACCTCGGCAAAAATCTGGCGTGGATGATGCAGTGCATTGCCCAAGGCCCTGCCCACCCCACACTCGATGAGCCCCGCGCTTGGACCCATTTTGTGCGCCCGGAGGTGTAACAACTGCACCCTTGTTGCCCATTTTTGTAAAAAAAATCACTTTTTTACAAAAAAAGGCTTGCATTGTTCATCGAAATCGTGTATATTGCCCGTGCACCAAGTGCAACATCCGATGCTCGGATGGCGGAATTGGTAGACGCGCTAGACTAAGGATCTAGTGGAGCGATCCGTGGGGGTTCGAGTCCCCCTTCGAGCATACCTCATAATCAGGGAGTTACGAGTCAATCTTGTAACTCCCTGATTTTTTTTGTCTTCGCTTCACGAATAACCGTGCACCCCCCAATGAGTCGGGACAGGGCCTAACGGGTCAAGCCCGGCATCTAGGGTAAAAGGAAAGCGCAACCCGGTGAGGGGTTGCGCTTTAAGTAAAGATTATGATGAAAAGCTCTATCAGAAATCGAGGTCGAGATCATCGCTATCTTCCTCGAGCACTTCGGAATCAGAATCGCCGGAATCTTCTTCTTCATCAGGGGCAGCAGCAGCAGCCTCTTTCTCTTCTTTCTGGCGTTTTGCTTCCTCGCGCAGATCGTACTGGCGCTGGTCTTCGGCAGAACGGGGTTTGGAGAGGAGGTAATCCTTATCTACAAGACCGGAAGCCTTGCGGGTATTGATGCGGAAAGTATCGTAACCGGCATCGGCCAAAGTCTCCATGATGGCAGCGCTGACTTCAGCACGGTCGGACCCTTCGTATACATACATGATGAGTTCGCTGGTGAACGGGGCCATCCAAGCGGGGCGGCCATCGCGGGGGATGTGAACACCGGTCATGTTACCCTGAGCATCTGTGCAGATACCCCACACAGTCTCCTCGCCGGCTTGGTTGGTCAAAGCGATATAGTACTGCGGGTAAGCATAGGAGAATGTCTTCACCGTGGAACGACGCAGCCAGTTATCCAAGGCGCGTGCGGCACGCTCCGGCATGGGCCCCATGTTAACCACATTTCTTGCGGTGGGGGATGCATTATCATCGTGGCTGTATACAGCCACAGCAGAGCTGGAGCGAAGTTGAGCAGCTGCAACGGAAGGGGAAATCGGGCTGTTGCAGGAGCTGACAACTAACGTAGCAGCGACTGCGCAGCAGGCCAACGCGATATTCTGGAGGAGGGGAAAATGTTTCATGACGTTTCGGTGTTCCTTATTCTAGCCGAATACAGCGGATAATGACAAGCAAAAACTTGCTAAAACGGCATTTTTTTTTAAATTTAGCCTACAAACGGATAAAATAAGTGACCGAGACAGGCCAAAATCACGTACTCACTCAAAATAGGCTTGACGCCACAGCATACGAACGGCAGAATAGACGAGCTATGAAATTGCATTGTAAGAAGTTTTTCAGCCGCAAAGCATATATGCCTGCCGTATGCAGTCTTTTGATGGCATCATTAAGTGCTTGTGGTGATAAAGAAGCCACCGCCGAGCCCCGGCCTGAAGCCAACGCAGCCACAGCAGCAACACCGGCAGCTGCAGTATCAGCACCCGATACCG
This sequence comes from Akkermansia sp., assembly GCA_045576695.1. GTDB lineage: Bacteria > Verrucomicrobiota > Verrucomicrobiia > Verrucomicrobiales > Akkermansiaceae > Akkermansia. Next base: position 3,494 of record JAZNGY010000119.1, on the reverse strand, counting down.
CACAACCGACAACACCTGCCCCGAAGCAAGCAGAGTCGGCAGATTCTGAAAAAGATGCCTCAGATGAAGAAATCTCAGAAGAAGAAATCTCAGAAGAAGAAGTTGACACGCGCAAACAGATATATGACATCATGGTATATCAGGTGGCCCCTGCCGTGTCTGCCCAAAACTCTCCCGTCAGCCCCCAAATCCGAGAGGTGCTTCGCTTACTGAATGAGCAGTATGAGCAAGATAAAGAAAAACTTGCCGGCAGTACGGAGTTAACGAGGTTAGCGATTCTTATCGCCGGCATGCGTTCCTCTTTCGGCGCTTGGGATGCTGCGCTTACGGATTTCGACCGCGCTTTAGCAGACTTCCAAGCCATGCCGCAAGAAACGCAAGATTCCCCCTTGTGTGCGGGCTGGCTCAGCGCCATTTACAAGGGAAAAGCAGCGTGCTATCTGAACAAACAAGACCAAGCCAAGGCCCTGGAGCAGCTTCAACTGAGATTAGAAAACGACGAGAAGCGCGCAGCCGCCATACCCGAGCTTACCCCCGGCGCCCAGATCAATACAAATGTTATCGCGATAGCCCGAGACCTCTTGGCCGCTATGCGCGATAAGGCATCATGTGTTGCAGTAACTAACAGAGAAGAGGCTAGAGACTTGTACCAACAAGCCATCGAGAAGGCACAAAAACTCATCCTCTTGCCGGACTTGACCATACACATTCATTATATACAAATTCTGGCCACTGCTGCAGATAATGAAATAAAATGCAACAACCCCGAGAAGGCCAAGGAACATTACGTGACCCTAATGCAGCATTGCGCCAACGTACACAACAGCTCACCCGATGCCAATGTAAAAAAGGTTATGCTGGCTTATGCGCAAGCCGCTGAGAAGGCCTACAAACAAATAGAAGAAGGGCAACAACCGCATGAAATAACAAAAGAGCCCATCAACCCCGACCTGCCGCCGCTGGATGCCACGCTGACTCCCCCCGCCGCAGAAGCAGAAACAACTACCGTATCTGCCACACCGGAGGTTAAAGCAGAGCCCGAGCCCAAAAAAGAAACGCCGAAGAAGTCGAAGCGTAAACGCCGCAAGAGGTAAGATTAACCGCAAACATTCACACCGTGGCATCATTTATCATATCCCGCGCAGCCTTGCAGCGCAATGCAGAGATACTGCAAGAGGTAGCACAAGCCGGTGGCGCGCACATGCTGCTGGCGCTCAAAGCATTCTCTACTACAAGTTGTTTTGAAGCCATCCGCCCCTATGCGGCGGGGTGCTGCGCCTCGGGCCTGTATGAGGCGCGGCTGGCAGCCCGCCACATGGGCGGGCATGTGGCCGTGTATTCCCCGGCATACCGCGATGCAGAGCTCACCGAGCTGTTGGAGTTTGCCCACCACATAGACTTTAACAGCGTGCCACAATGGCAACGCTTCCGCGAGCAATGCCTGAGCCACCCGCGCGTGCAAAGCGGTGAGCTGCAACTCGGCCTGCGCATTAACCCCTGCTATTCTACCGGCCATACACCACTGTATGACCCCTGCGTGCCCGGCTCTCGCCTGGGGATTCCTGCCGCAGAGCTCGAGGGCGTAGACCTGGCAGGTATATCCGGCCTGCACTTCCACACCCTGTGCGAGCAAGGCGCCCAAGAACTCATCGACACCTTCCGCGCCTTTGAAAAAAGTTTCGGCGCCCTGCTGGCTTCCCCCCGTATCAAATACCTCAACCTGGGCGGCGGCCACTGGATAACGAAACCCAATTACGATCGCGCCGCGTTGGTGGCCCTGCTCCGCGAGATACGAGAATGCTACAATGTAGAAGTATTCCTCGAGCCCGGCGAAGCCTGGTGCGTGCACACCGGCGTACTCAAAGCCACCGTGCTTGATATTTTTGACTCTCTGGGCTACCGCCACGCCATTTTGGATGTAAGCGCCAGTGCCCACATGCCCGATGTACTGGAAATGCCCTACAGGCCCGATGTCTACGCCGTGCGCCCCGCAGGTGAAGCCAACGGCACCCCCGCCCTGCACCTGCCCGGCGAAAGCTATGCTCCCGCAGGCGAAGCCGGAGAACGCCCCCACACCTACCGCCTGGGCGCCCCCACCTGCTTGGCAGGCGATGTCATCGGCGATTTCTCCTTCGATTCCCCCTTGCAGGTAGGCGACGAGCTCATCTTTGACGATATGACCCACTACACCATCGTCAAAACCACCCACTTTAACGGTGTGCCCCACCCCAATGTGCAAATTTTGCTCGAAAATGGTGCTCTAAACACCGTTTGTGCCCTCGATTATACCGATTTTGAACGCAGATTAGGCTAATTTTTGCATTTTTTTCAAAAAAAATCAAAAAAATTAGAAATAAATGTTGACATTACCTCTCAATCGTGTATAATGTGCGTACCGCAACAGCGGTAACCAAACAAGGCAAAGCGCCCGTAGCTCAATTGGATAGAGCATCTGACTACGGATCAGAAGGTTTGGGGTTCGAATCCCTGCGGGCGTGCTTCCTTTCTAAGGGCTCAGAGCCACAAAAAAATACCGGGAGTTTGAACAACCCCGGCTTTTTTTGACTCTAATACTGTGTGTAGATTTCCATCTGCACCTTTCACAACATGGGGGCGTCCCGGTTTCGACTGAACATTCGAGGCGCCGGCTGCATGTGGAGGTTGGTCGGCTGGCCTCCTTAAAAGCCGCTCAAACAATTAAATGCCTATTCCAATAACGAATACGCAATGGCTGCTTAAGTTTAGCGCCTAGACCGGATTCCTGACGCCTACTGGGGAGGATGGTCAATAGCTTTAGTAGGCAGGTATACGGCGGGGGAACCGCGCCGTGTATGACTCCCACAGGTTCCTGGCTATGGCGGAAGGCTGACGCAGAGCGGACCGCCGGCGAGAGCAGCTAATCTGCGTCTGAACATGGAGATGCTTACGTCAAAAGTGTCCAGGACAGGGGTTCAATTCCCCTCGCCTCCAGCCTCCGTTTTTTCGGAGAAAAAACTTCGGCTTGGCAAGCCAGCATGGTTTGCCAAGCCAACTTTTTTATTGAGCTACGCGAAATAAAAAAGGGAGGCTGCCACGCCATAGCTGCGCAGCAGCGACGGCGGGCCACACCCGCCATGCATACCACAAGCGGTAAACAGACCCCGCCTCTTCGCAAGCGGCGCAGGCAGAGCTTTCGCAAAAAAGCATTTTTGAAAAAACTTCGGCTTGGCAAGCCAGCATGGTTTGCCAACCCAACTTTTTTATTGAGCTACGCGAAATAAAAAAGGGAGGCTACCACGCCATAGCTGCGCAGCAGCGACGGCGGGCCACACCCGCCATGCATACCACAAGCGGTAAACTGCCCCCGGCTCTTGGCAAGCCAGCATGGTTTGCCAAGCCAACTTTTTTATTGAGCTACGCGAAATAAAAAAGGGAGGCTACCACGCCATAGCTGCGCAGCAGCGACGGCGGGCCACACCCGCCATGCATACCACAAGCGGTAAACTGCCCCCGGC
>JAZNGY010000118.1:0-2291 GCA_045576695.1 Akkermansia sp. | reverse complement strand
AACTCTATTATTGCTTGTTTGCTCATTTTGAGTGACATGTGTATATGTTAGTACCTGATTTATGAGGCATCCAGCTTTTCACGTGTCAGCCAAACTCGTGGGAAGTGTCAGTTCGGTGACTGTTTTTTTGAGGCAATGCGTACAGGCTTCCTGAGAGGAGGAGGCTGTTTTTTTGCTTGCCAGATATCTGATTCTGTGCATAATGCCTGCATGCACGACTTGATAGTTCTTTGGATGGGATGGGTAGAAGCCTGGGAGTACTTGGGTGTTGTCATCTTGATGGCAATGGAAAGTTCTATCATACCCGTACCCAGTGAAGTGGTTGTACCCCCGGCTGCCATTTTGGCGGCATCCGGTGGCAATATGACTTTTTGGGGGGTCGTGTTGGCCGGTACCGTGGGCTCCTATATCGGGTCGGTCATTATGTATTACACAGCCATGTGGGCAGGGCGTCCGTTCGTTTATAAGTTCGGTAAATATTTCTTTATGCCCAAGCATAAGGTGGAAAAAGCAGAGGAGTTCATGCGTAATTATGCTACAGGCGGTATTTTCTTCTCTCGTTTCTTGCCGGTGATTCGCCACCTTATCTCCATCCCGGCCGGTATGGCTAAGGTTAATTTTGCGAAGTTCAGCTTGGCCACCATCACCGGCTCTGCCATTTGGTGCTTCGTGTTGGCATGGTTCGGCTACGAAATCGGTAAGGATAATCCCAACCTGATTAAGTCTCCCGAGGCGTTGATTGATGCTGTTAAAGATAAGTCTCACCTCATTGTAATGGGTGTTTTGTTGTTGGTGGTCTTGTATGCCGTGATGAAATATATGACCCGCCCCAAAAATAAAGAGACAGATTCTACTGATAAAGCGGAATAAGCCTTGCGTGCACACGGCCTGTTGTGCTATGATACCCGCGTGTTAATCTTTTAGGGTGTCATGAAACGCAGTCTCATTATATACGCAATCGGTTTGGTGTTGGCCGCCATTATTTTGGCTTCGGCGGCTGCTTTATATACCGGCCGTAAAATTTTGGCAGATAAGGATGCACAACCTACTGCCACCCCGCAGCAGCCCGAGCCACCTGCCGTAACAGAGCCCGAGCCGCAGCCTGCCACCCCGCAGCAGCCTGAGCCACCTGCCGTAACCGAGCCCGAGCCTCAGCCTGCCACCCCGCAGCAGTCCGAGCCGCCTGCCGTAACCGAGCCCGAGCCGCAGCCCGCCACCCCGCAGCAGCCCGAGCCACCTGCCATAACCGAGCCGGAGCCGCAGCCCGCCACCCCGCAGCAGCCCGAGCCGCCTGCCATAACCGAGCCGGAGCCGCAGCCCGCCACCCCGCAGCAGCCCGAGCCGCCTGCCGTAACCGAGCCGGAGCCGGTGCAGAAAGTATTGCCGACGGATCCCGATATTCAGGAGATTGTCAGTTCTCTGAAGGAGTTGAAAAATTACGAGTTGCCTGCACTTATTGCCGCTGCGCAAAAGGGAGACCTTGCCACCGTGCAGCAACATATTCAAGCCGGTGAAAATATCAACGTGCAAGATATGGCCGGCTACACCCCGCTTATTGCAGCTGTTATGGCCAATAAAACGGATGTAGTAGAGGCGCTGCTGGCAGCAAAGGCCGACCCCAATGTGGTAGATGTTCTCGGTATCTCTCCCCTTATGTATGCCGCCTATAAAGGGCAAACATCTGTGGTGAAACTTTTGTTGAATGCCGGTGCAGACAAAACTCACCGAGATATAAGAAACATCCCCATCCAAATCTATGCTCAAGACGGCGGCGTGGCCGAGATTATTGAGCTTTTCGCCGAGTAATAGCTCTCAGTTGAGGTTTTCCCCACCTCGGTAGATTTGAGTTTGTCGAGCAGATGGCGAACGTTAGCGAGCGGAATTTTTGAGCCCCGGCGAGGGGCGGCATATAATAGCCCGGCGGTGGCGCCCCGCAGCAATCGTGCTTTGTGTCATACAAAAAATCACAAATTTTCAAGATACGGCTCATGTGCTCCCGAAAAAAAACTTCCAGGAGCTGGGGTATAGAGGTGCTTTCGGCTCATGAACAGGAGCAGTTGCTCACGTGGCGTCTTTGCAGTGGGGGATGCTTCGCTTCCCCCTTACCCCCTTTGACCAGGGAGAGAGCTTCTCGCTCTCTCCCTTGGATTCCTCTCTGCGGCACTCTCTACCTACATGGGGAGGCTTGCGCAGCCTCCCCACACCCCTCTGCGGCAACGTTCCGTTGCATCTCCTCTCGTACTTTTCTGGCTACGGAGTTGATATGTTTGAGGAGTTTCCTCATGCAAGCG
>JAZNGY010000117.1:0-12922 GCA_045576695.1 Akkermansia sp. | reverse complement strand
CTTGTATCACTACCGGTGGTTACGCTCGCCCGCTGTCGCGGGCTCCCTGCACCACCGGCTAAGCTTCTTATCGCCCCTCACCGGGGCTCTGGAATTCGGCGCGCCATCTGCCCGATAAATTACAATTTACAGAGTGTCCAATGAGAAAGAACGTTGTCCGATAAACATTTTCTTTTCAAATGTCCCGTAGCATCACTCACTTACCGCAAAAGCAAGCCCGCGCAGCGGGGCTTGTTCCATTTGCAGGCCACGGGTGAGGGCACGCAGAAGCTCCAGGGAGCCGGCGGCATCGTAGAGGGCATCGTGCCAGCGTTTGTCGGGTACCAGTGCGTCAACCTGCGGGGTAATGCGCAGGGCATCGCACACTTTGCCCAAGGAGTGGTCTTTGAGGGTGGGCATGGCTTTGCGGGCCAGTTGCAGGGTATCTAGCCACGGCCCGAAGCCATGGCCGGGGAAGGCGCTCAGAAAACGCATCTCGGTAGCGGGGTTATGCCCCACCACCACACAGCCGCTGAGCATGCGCTGAATGGTAGGCCACAGCTCGGTAAAGGTGGGGGAATCTGCCAGCATGGCGGTGGTAATGCCGTGCACTTTGGCGGCGCTCCAGCACACGGGGCGGGGGCTGTGAATGTAAGAGGTGAAGCATTCTTCTACCCCGAACAGCGTATCCACCCGCACAATGCCGATCTGCACGGGGCAGTCGGTCTCGCCCGGTGCGGCTCCGGCAGATTCAAAGTCTATGGCGGCAACGGGTAGCTGCGCCAGTGGGGTATCCATCAGCTGCGAACCCATGCGCGTGCTTGCTGAATCTCTTGAGAAAGGGCCTCGAAATCGCAGGTCAGGAACTTGCCGTCGCGGTACAGCTCTTTGCCGTTTACCACAGTCAGTCGGTTCTCTAAGCCTGTGGCGGCGTATACGATGTTGGACACAATATTGTGCACGGGCTGCATGTTGGGGCTGCTGAGGTCTAGGGCAATGAAGTCTGCCTTCATGCCGGGCTCCAGCGTGCCGATTTGCGGGAGGTGCAGGGCATCTGACCCGCCGCGTGTGGCCATATCCAGCGCTGTTTGGGCGGGGCATGCCGTGGGCTCGAGCGTATGGACCTTTTGCAGCAGGCTTGCCACGTACATCTCACGGAACATGTTTTGGGCATTGTTGCTGGCGGGGCCATCCGTACCCAGCCCTACGGGAATACGGTAGTTGCCGAAGGTGCCGATGGGGGCCACACCGCTGGCCAGTTTCATATTGCTGGCAGGGTTGTGTACCACGGCGCAGTGGCCTTCTGCCAACAGCTCCATATCTTGCTCATCAGCATGCACAACGTGAAAGAAGGTGCTGCCGGGTTGCAGCAAGCCCAAGCTGTTGCAATAGGGGATGGGGCGCATGCCGTGCTCTTTCAGGCAGGTGTCTGTCTCATTCTGCGTTTCTGCCAAGTGCATGCCGAAGAGGCTGCCCGTTTCTTCTGCCAAAGCGTAGCATTTTTTGAGAAGCTCGGGGTTGGTGGTGTAGGGGGCATGGGGCACCACTGCTTGGCGGATGAGGGGGTGGCCTTTCCACTCTTCTGCCTGTTGGCGCACCAAGTCAAAGTAGGCCTCTTGGTCTTTGCAGGAGAGAGAGGGGAAGAACTGCGTGACGCTCTCGCCCAGCACGGCGCGCATGCCCATGTCATCGGCGGCTTTGAATACGCTGCGCTCCCACATGTACATATCGTAGAATGCGGTGGTGCCTGTGCGTATCATTTCTGCCAGGCTGAAGCGGGTGCCCAGCTCCACCAGCTCGGGGCTCAGCTTGGCTTCTTGCGGGAAGATGTCTTGCGTGAGCCAGTCCATCAGCGCTTTGTCGTCGGAGTAACCGCGCAGCAAGCTCATGGGTACATGCGTGTGGGCGTTGATAAGGCCGGGCATGATGGCGGCGTTGCCCAAGGCTACACGGCGGGCATCGGGGTAAAGAATCTCAAGGATATCCGTATGCCCCACGCACATGATGTGGTCCTCGCACACGGCAACGGCGCCTTGTTTGATGATATCGCGCCCGTCATTCTGAGTGATGACGTAGTCCGCCGTATACAGCGTATCGCAAACGTTTTGCATGTGGTCTATGCGGGTAAAATTAATACCAGAAAGCTATGGCGCATACCAAAATGGCAGCCCCCCAAGCTGCGCCTATACCGTTGATAATGGTGTAGAGGCGCGGGCTCGCTGTAAGCTTCTCCATCTGGTCGCGGAACAAATAGGGTTTTGCTACCCAGAACATGGCAATGGTGAGCACCGGGTACCACCAGCAGGGGATGAGCAGACGCGTTACCGGGTCTTTCAAAAAGGCGGCGGTGAGCGGTACCAGTGCCATTAACAGTAAGAATAAGCCCAGTGCACGCGGGAACAGAAGCTCCTTTTTGCGGTTATATACCAGCAACACACCACACACAACGGGGCAAAGTATTAACAATATCCCACGTGCTTTATTGAAGTCGAATAGATTCATCTTCAGGGGATTCCATTCTGTATCCAACAGTAACAGAAAAATCCATACAAAGTCGATTATCAACAGGTTTTGAGCTGCCTTTATGTTGGTGGCTGCTTGGCGCAGCGCTTTTTTGGTGGCCTCGGGTTTCAGTAAGGCTATACCGTGCAACAGCAGTAGTACAAGACCCATTACTACCCCGGCGGTGCCGAGGGAAAGCTTTTCGTATGCGTGTAAATATTCGGACATGATGTTACTGCGGGCATTCTACCTGTATTGCCCCCGTATATCAAGCTAAAAGCAAGTCAGAAGCGCAATTTAAATTACCTTTGTTTCAAAAACACCACAATTCCTTTACCAATTGTGCGTGCGTATTTCTCGGCATTTTTGGGCTTGGCTAAGAACTCGGCATGCTCGGGGTTAGAGAGGTAGGCAACCTCGGTAATCACGGCGGGCACGTAAGATTCATTGCATGCGTTGAGCCAGTCGCCCCCACCCAAGCGGCCATTGTCGCGGATGATAATGCCGCAGGGTTGGTTATTATTGGGTAAGCCGTGGTTTAAGAGCTCTTCGTTCATCACCTTGGCCATAGCGGTAGCCAAGTGCACCCCGGCTGCGTTGCAGTAAAAGGCGCCTTTATTGCAAACCGTCCATTTGGCGGAGTTGCTGTTGTGGTGCAGGAAGATGACGGCTGCGGGCTTTTGGTCAAGCGCGTAGTTGGTGCTGAGCATGCCCACGGCCATACGGTGCGGGTGGTGTTTAGAGCGGTAAATGCCCGTGGGTACGGGGGATTTTACATGGAAAACCCCCGCTTTTTCTGCTGCTGCGGCCAACTTTTTATCAGTCGGCATATCGCCGCGATTGCAAATGATGCATTGATAGCCTGCGGCCTCAAGCTCTTGTTTTACATAAATAGCATTGCGATACCAGAAGTCTGTTTCTTCGATAACGCCATACTTGCTGTTGGGGGTGCGTGCGCCTTGTCCGCCGCGCTCGGGGTGGTAGTAGTGGCCTATGTCCAACACCACGATGTTGGATTCCCTCGCTTGGCGCTTCATTTGCATTTGGTAGCACCCGCTTGTAATCAGGGTGAAAAATGCTAACAGAAGGTATAGAATTTTTTGCATGTGGGGCGTGGGGGGGGGCTCAGTTGAGGGGTAATTCACCCTGCGCACCGGTGGGCAGGGCGCCTATCTTTTGGTAAGCGGCCGGCATGGCTTCTCGCCCGCGTGGCGTGCGTTTGATGTAGCCTTGCATAATGAGGAAGGGCTCGTGCACATCCTCAATGGTGGATTCATCTTCACCCACGGCCACGGCCAGGGAGGACAAGCCGACGGGGCCCCCGTTGAACTTGTAAATCATGGTTTCAAGCAGGCGCTTGTCCATCTCATCCAGCCCATCTTCATCAATATCTATCATGCTCAGCGCGGCGTGGGCCACGGCGTCGGTAATGCGGCCGTCGTGCTTTACTTGGGCAAAGTCTCGCACCCAGCGCAGCAGGGCATTGGCTACACGTGGTGTGCCGCGAGACCTGAGGGCTATGGCCAAGGCGCCACCGGGCTGCAGGTCTATATCCAACAAACCGGCAGAGCGGTGCAATATGGCGCAAAGCTCTTGTGCCGAGTAATAATCAAGCCTGTTCACTAACCCGAAGCGCGAGCGCAACGGCCCCGTGAGCATGCCGGCACGGGTGGTTGCCCCCACCAGCGTGAACTTGGGCAGGTTGAGCTGAATGCTGCGCGCGTTGGGGCCTTGGTCGATGATGATATCTAGGCGAAAATCTTCCATTGCGGGGTACAGGTACTCCTCAATGGCAGGGTGCAGGCGGTGTATCTCGTCAATAAACAGCACATCTCCCTTTTCTACATTGGTGAGAATACCGGCCAAATCGCCTGCCTTTTCAATTTGCGGGCCGGAGGTAGTGTGCAGTTTGTGCCCAACGGCATTGGCGATGATGTTGGCCAGTGTTGTTTTGCCCAGCCCCGGGGGGCCGCTGAGCAACACGTGGTCCAACACATCGCCACGCATACGCGCCGCCTCAACCATGAGCATGAGACGCTCTTTCACCTTCTCCTGTCCGCAGAATTCACTGAATGCAGGCGGCCTCAGCGAGAGGTCGAAGCTGCCGGAAGGGGCATTGGCCATGCGGCTGTATACGGAGTCTGCCATGGGGAAGCTATTACTTGCAGATTATAACACCGCCGGTAGTGGTTTCCGGCTGCCCTTGCTGTTGCTGCTGATGCTGGGATTGGCAAGAAGAAGCAACGAGCGCAGCTGCGGCTGTGGCCACAACGGCTGCTGTTTTTACGATAGCCGGGTATGCCGGCTTTTTGTTGGTTTGGTTGGCTTGGATTTTCATGTTCGTTTTTGCGTGTTTATTTGGAGATAATCCAACCGGGCAGAAGCGCTTCTTCCGCCGGCTCCGGTTTCTGCTGTTGCTGTACTTGGCATGAAGAGCCGGCCAAAGCCGCAGCGGCAGTTAGCACTACGGCAGCAGTTTTCACCACAGCAGGATACTGCGATTTCTTGCGGTTCTGTTGGGCTTTAATCTCCACGGCTGTATTTTAGCAAACACTTGCGTATTTTTCAATCCTATTCTCTGATTTTATAGTGGGGTTTTCATGTGTTATCATGGTAAAATAATAGGATAACGCAAAATTCCTGCTTGCCATGTGGGGCTCACTTTGCTACCATATAGGCAATGAAAATGAAATCCATCGCATTTGCAGTGGCGGCAGCTTTCTCGCTGTCTGCCTATGGGCAGCAGGTTTTACCCGTAGCAGGGGATGAAGACCACGCCGCCATCACAGAGACGGCAGAGCAGCGCGACGCCCGCATGGAGTGGTGGCGCGATGCCAAGTTCGGTATGTTCATTCACTACGGTTTGTACTCCGGTTTGGCCGGTGAGTTCAAGGGCGTGCAAGGTGGTTCCGAATGGATACAGACCAACTTGGGGCTGGATACCGAGACCTACGCCGCAGAGGCCCTGCCGCTGTTCAAGCCGGCACCGGGCTGTACAGATGCTTGGGCAGAGCTTGCCAAGAAAGCCGGTTGCAAGTATATGGTGTTGACCTCCAAACACCACGATGGCTTTGCGCTTTTCGAGACCCCCACATCTGATTACTCATCTGCACATCACCATGGGCGTGATTTGGTTAAAGAGTTTACGGACTCTGCCCGCAAGCAGGGCATGCGTGTGGGCTTGTACCACAGTGTGATTGACTGGCACCACCCTGCCTACGATAACACCATTTGCCCCGACCTGTGCTACCCTGTTAATCAGGCCAAAATGCTCAAGGAGCGCGGCATACCGCGCGACCATGCCACTTACCAAACCTACTTGCATGCCCAGGTGCGCGAGCTGATGACCAAGTACGGCACTATTGATATCATGTGGTGGGATTACTCTCAGGGTGCGGCCTCCGGCGAAAGAGGCTGGAAAGCCCCCGCCCTCATGGATATGTGCCGCGAGATTAACCCCAACGTCATCATGAACAACCGCCTGTATGCATTCTCAGGCTTTGACACCTCTCGCGACGGCGTGCAGCTTGACCTGCGCTGCGGTGACTATACCACCCCCGAGAAACGCATCCCCGAGAAAGGCTACCCCGGCATTGACTGGGAGTCTTGCATGACCGTGGGCGACAAGTGGGGCTACAATCGCTACGACCTGCGCTATAAGACCCCCACCATGGTGATTCGCCAGCTTGAGGAATGCTCTGCCAAGGGCGGTAACCTCTTGCTCAACATCAATCCCAAGGCAGACGGCTCTATCCCGCGCCCTGTGGTGAAGGTATTTACCGTAGTGGGTGAGTGGATGGCTGTGAACGGCTCTGCCATTTACGGCAGCGACCCCATGTACGCCGTGCATCTGCCCGAGGGGTGGATGTGCAGCCGCAGCGGGCAAGACCTCAACATCTTTGCCCCCTCTTTGGGTATTACCATGCAAACAACCGTGCAAATCAGCGTGCCGACCGCCGGCTTGCAGGTGCCGGCAGAGGGTGTGCAGGTAGAAGTATTGGGCCAGCCCGATACCGTGGTGCCTGCTACCGTGAATGGTGATATGCTTGAGTTGAGCATACCCGCCAAAGCTTGGGCAGAGGCTGTGGAGTTTATGCCTGTTATTCGCGTTAAGGGCGTAGTACGCTGATTCTTATTATTATGTTGTCTACCGGCGTATACAACTTACCCAAGTTATTGGATGGGCAGTACATGCTTTCAGCCGTGCTGAATGAGACTGCCGATACGGTTGTATACGCTGCTACCCAGAAAGATTTGAGCCGAGAAGTGGTGGTAGAAACCCTGCGCCCGGAGCGTATGGCATCTCCCCACAAGGTTCAATTCTTTCTGGAAAGCGCAAGAGCCCAAACCGGCATGGGAGGCAAGTTTGTTGCCACCGTGCTGGAGCTCTTGTATGCGGAAGATACTTGGCACTTGGCCAAAGAGCGAATACAAGGGGAGCCTTTGGATGAGCTGCTTGCTGCCGGTAATCGCGGCTCTGCCGTAACATTTTGCGAGCTGATGCTCACATTGATACGCACCTGCATACGCCATGATATGCAAGGGGTGGCCACAACCCCGTTCTCTTTGCAGAATGCGCATTTCATGGGGCTGGGGTTCCGCTTGGATAACTTGGCGCAAGCCGGACCCAGAGACCCGAACTCCTCTTGCCGCGATATTCAGAATGCAGCGCGCGAGATATTGCCCATGGTAGACACTGCCGCCCCACGCGCCGAAGATATGTGCGTGATTCTGCGCAATATTCTGAACACTACCAACTGGGTACAATTAACCCCGCTGGATGTTTATGCGGAGTTTGTGCGTTTGCAGTTGCTGATTAACCGTGCCTGAGTTAATCTTCTACAATATGGGCATACTCATCCAAAAAAGCATTTGCCCCGTAGGTAGGGTAAAGTAAGTCGTTGTCGCTGAAATTCTCAATGATTTGGTATGCTGTTGTGAGTACCTCATCCTCCGTTTGTTGCGGGGTGTCCCGGAAAAGCCGGTCAATGCTCAGCGCTTCATTTGCAGGTACTTGTATTTTGTTTTGCAGCGCAAAGAGCAGAAATTGAACCGCGGGCACGTGGTGCTCCTCATATTCAAAAAGCGCGCGCCCCAGTTTCCACGCTTCTTGCTCTCTGCCGGGTATTCTGCATAAGTTGTAAAACAGTGGGCGATTATAGTACTCCGGTGCCCCCAGCTCCATCGCTTTTTGGTATGCATCTACCGCTTTTTCAAACTGCGGTTTTCTGTATAAATTGGAGTAGTGCTCTGCCAATGCTATATGCAATTTCCAGCTGGTGGGGTTGTTGGCAATGCCCTCAAGCAAAAAGTTTTCGCCGCTGTTGATGTATTCTTTTACTTTTTCCTTTTTGAGCGTTTCGCTGATTTTTCGGTTACGGATATAATCGCCTGCAGCGTTAGCGGTCATATCATTTTCGGCATGGACCCAGTAATTGACGCGGCGCGGCATCAGCGTGGTAGCGCTCTCCCAGCGGCGGCGCAAGCGTACCCAATCGCGGTTGCTCCAAGCATCTGTGGCATCAAGTGTGTATATTTCTGCCACTAAAGAGCGCAGCCCGCCCAATGAGAAAAAAGCCAGTTGTTGAGATAAGGCATCGCTGCGGTCCGGGCTGGGCAGGGGGGGCTGCAAGCCTGTTTTTTGCTGTTCCTCATAGATGCCGGTAGAGCACAACGCCGGCAAGATGCCGCCTACACACAATACAGACAGAGCTGCTGCATAGGTTTTAAACATGCGGTAACGTTTGCGGTGTGCGGTCGTTTCTGCTTTCATGAAAAAAATGTCAGTAGATTAATCGTTGCTGAATGTCGGCGGCCAATTGCTCCCACTCAGGCACCGTTGCCTTAACACTGTGAGCCAACTTTAACGGGGTACCCCAAATGGCATCATACTCGACCGGGCGGCGGCGATTGTAGTCTACGGCGCTGCTGGGTATAAAGTCGCCCATGGCAGCGGTGCTGTGCATTTGCTCATTGACAATTTCTGCGGGCAGGGGGAACCCGCGCAGCTCTGCCGTGTGGCACACCTCGTTCATGATACGGCGCGCGCGCTCCACCTCATTCGGCATGGTAAAGAGGTGGCGAATGCTGATGCCGCCGTGTGCCAAACAAAGCCCGTTGAAGGGGATGTTCCACGACAACTTGCACCACAGTATTTGCTCTGCGTGCATAAACACACTTGTGTTGACCGGGGTGTTGCAAAATAAGTCTGCCAGTTCTTGGGCCGCCTGCATGCCTGCCGGGCTTGCTTGGTAGGGGGCAAATTGAATGTCTCCCTTCTCCAAGTGGGTGATGATACCGGGGGTGTCCATCATTACGCATACAAAGCACAGCCCGATAAAGATGCGCTCTGCCGGCACGATTTCGGCTATAGCCTCTGCATTGCCCATGCCGTTTTGGAAGGTGAGTACGCGCGTGTTGGCGTGCAATAGGGCCGGTAGCTCTTGTGCCAGTAGGTGGTTGCATGTTGCCTTCCAGCTCACAATCACCAAATCTGCCGGGCCGCAGTCTGCGGCACTGCGTGCTATGTGCGGTTGGGGTAGGCTTATGTCACCCTTGATGCTGTTTACCTGCAGCCCCCGGCGGCTGACGGGCTCGTAGGCAGAGCGCATGATGAATGTTACATGGTGCCCTGCCTCTGTAAGCCTGGCGCCATAATAACACCCTAACGCACCTGCTCCCAATATCGCAATGTTCATGCCCCTTATCCTAGCATCTTAACTTCCTGCACGCAAACTAAAATTGAGTATGTTTGCCGGATTTCCGGCGCGTCAAACGGCCTTTTCTTTGCCGTAAAACACAAATTTAACTGTTAAGCCACATTTTTGCCTTGCCATATGCCACAGAATGAGTTATTAAAAAAGCACTTCATTTAATTCCGGGGTGCTTTAAACCACCCCTACAAACATTAACAGAAAATGGGTCAACAACACCGTAAGGAAACGAAGCGCCGCCGCCGCAGCGCCTATATCAAGCGTCAGAAGGAAATCGCCAAGAACAGCGCCAACGCTGTTCCCGTGCAGCTTGCTACCAAGGTAGTCAAGGCAGATGCCGAGCCTGCCAAGAAGGCACCTGCTAAGAAGAAGGTAGCTGAGGCCTAAGTCTCTCTCCTTTTCTTCGGAGATTTTTATTCTTACAACGGGCAGCTCTGTGTTATGCAGAGCTGCCCGTTGCTTTGTTATTTTAGCCGCGCAAATTGCAGGTGCATCCAATCGTAGTCGCACTCACGGCCCAAAGATACCGCGCCGTGGCGCTCCCATATCTCCCACCATTTGCGGCAATCGGGGTGTGATAAGGTGGCGCGCGGTGCTTTGTAGTTGAGCGCGTTGGCGGCGGGTGCAAAGTCAAACGCTATGCCCCAGGCATGCATGGACAATGCTGCCCCGCTTTGGGTGGCACGGTAGTTGTATGACCCGCCGTAAATATCCAACCCCAAGCGGTGTATTTCTTCTATGCCGTAGTGAGCCAGTACTTCTTCCAACGCGCGTTGAACATGCTTGGCGATAAGGCGGTGCACCCGTATGCTGCGCACGGCTGTGCCCTCATAATACAAGGGGTAGGGTGGTGTAAGCGGTACGAGGTTGGCCTCGCACCCCGCTTTGCCGAAAATGCTGGTGCCACGGCGCACCTCTGCCTGTGTGGGCCAAGTGGGTACGCGCTCAATGCCCAGTTTGTTGCGTATGGCTTCTATGGTGCGGGGGCCGATGATGCCATCTGCCTCCACCCCAACATGCTTTTGTATGGCGATGATGTCTGTTTTCATATTTGGTGCGGGGTGGGCGCAGCTGCGCGTGTGACGAATGAGGTTTGTAATGTGTACATACCTCTTCTATAAACCGGAAGGAGCAGCGAGGCAAGCTCGCTGCTCCTTCTGTCGGCACTTTTCACTACCTTGGTAATGTCGGGTGCCTCTGATTTGTTTATGGATAAAAACTTACAAAGCCGCAGTTGCGGGCGTTGTGGCAGCCGGTTTTGCCGGGGTGGCGGGTTCTTCTTTCTTCTCTGCCTTTTTCTCTGCCGGTTTTGTCGTAGGCTCGGGGGTGGCGTAGTACACCTCGCCATCCAATGAGGCACGGTAGCGGCCACCGGACAGAATGGTGATGCCGATGGTCTTGCCCATATATGCAGGCGGCGGGTTCACCTTGTAGCGGCGCAGCTCGGGGGCACCGGGTTGGTCCGGGTCGCGCACAACAACGGTGAGCTGACCGCTGATGGGGCGGGGCTCCTGCGG
This sequence comes from Akkermansia sp., assembly GCA_045576695.1. Classification (GTDB taxonomy): domain Bacteria; phylum Verrucomicrobiota; class Verrucomicrobiia; order Verrucomicrobiales; family Akkermansiaceae; genus Akkermansia. The sequence goes on along the minus strand of JAZNGY010000117.1, from coordinate 2,211 downwards.
CTGTGTGCTGATCTTCTGCCCGGCATACATGGATGCCACCGGGAAGATGTTGTCAGAATCATCGTGCATCTCGATAAAGATACGGCCATTGGTGGCGTTAGATACCTGCACGGCATAGCCGGCGCTGCCATCGGCTGCCGGTTGGCTCGGGTAATAATTGGTAACCCCGGCCTGCATTCCCTGTTGCGGGTACATCGGGTCTACACCGGCAGCGGGTACCATGGGCTGGGGATAACCGGGCATCTGCGGCTCTGCATATGTCTGCTGATAACCGGGCATCTGCTGCTGTACGTACGGTTGATTGACCACGGGGGTGGGTTGTACGGCCGGCGTGGGCACTGTTTGCCCTGTGTAGGCTGCTACCTGCTCTTCAAAGGCTGCATCCGTATTCGTTGCATGTGTGTTCACCGCGCCTTGGCCGGGCAGGGCTAAGTACTGGCGGTGTGCTGGGTTCTCTTTCGGCAGTGTGGAGTGGTCGGTTGTCCCGTAGGGTGACACTTGCGTGCATGCGGACAATGCCAAAACGGCTCCTGTTACGAGTATGAGATAGCTCTTCATCGGCGGCATGTTATCATTTTTTTTGTCATATGGCAAGCGTTTATGTTAATTTCTTATAAAAAATTAACGTTTTTTTACTGATATGGCAGTTATTTTGCTTGCCATGGCGGGGGCGCTTTGGTAGAATGGCGCACCCGCAGCAGGTTGCATTTTTTTCCTGTGCCTGCCAGATGGTATCATATTCAATCGTCCAGTTAATTATTATGAAAGAACTCAAAGGTGCATGCATCATCGGCCAGTCCGGCGGTCCCACCGCTGTGATCAACGCCAGCGTTCTCGGCGCAGTCAAGGCCGCACTTAACGCCCCCCAGATCACCCGCGTCTACGGTGCCGCTCACGGTATTACCGGCGTGCTCAACCAGCAGCTTTACGATATGGGTATGGAAGACCCCGCTGAGCTTGATCTCCTCAAGTTCACCCCCTCTTCTGCCCTCGGTACCTGCCGTTACAAAATGAAGGACCCCGATGTGGATCCCACCGATTACGAGAAGATTCTTGAGACCTTCCGCAAGTTCGACGTGCGTTACTTCTTCTACAACGGCGGTAACGACTCCATGGACACCTGCAACAAGATTTCCAAGTTCATGCAGAAGTCCGGTTACGAGTGCCGCGTCATGGGTATTCCCAAGACGATTGACAACGACCTCTTCGGTACCGACCACTGCCCCGGTTTCGCCTCTGCTGCTAAGTACATCGCCACCTCTTGCATGGAGGTTCAGCACGATGCTTCTTGCTACGACACCGGCATGATCACCATCATCGAGGTAATGGGCCGCAACGCCGGTTGGCTTACCGCCGCCTCCGCTCTGGCTACTTACGCAGGTGCCGGCCCCGACCTCATCTACCTCCCCGAGGTTGACTTCGATATGGAGTCCTTCTTGGTTGACGTTGAGAAGCGTTACAACGCTACCGGTAAGTGCCTTGTAGTGGTTTCCGAGGGTATCCATGACTCCGAGGGTAACTTCATCTCCCAGGCTAAGACCAACAGCAACGACGGCTTCGGCCACGCCCAGCTCGGCGGCCTTGCCAACAAGCTTGCAGAGGTTGTTCGCTCTCGCGTTCCCTCCGCTAAGGTTCGCGCTATCGAGCCCTCTCTGCTTCAGCGCTGCGCTACTCACTTGGCCTCCACCACCGATGCTACAGAGGCTTACCTCGCCGGTAAGACCGCTGTGCAGGCCGCCGTTTCCGGCGATACCGACAAGATGGTTGCCTTCGAGCGCGACAGCGTATACGGCCAGTACGTATGCAACACCAAGCTTCTGCCCCTCGAGAGCGTTGCTAACTTCGAGAAGAAGGTTCCCCGCGAGTGGATCAACGCTGCCGGTAACGGCATCGAGCGCGCCTTCATCGACTATGCTCTGCCCCTCATCCAGGGCGAGACCGGCATGAAGACCGTTGAAGCTCTTCCCCGCTTCGCCCGCCTCCGCAAGGTGTTGGCTAAGCCCGTTTGCGAGTAATTATCACTCTGCAACACTAACTTTCGCCCCCGCGTTTCTTCCCGAATCGCGGGGGTTTTTCAGTACGACCGACGCGATATGCGCACTGCGGTGAAAGTCCGCGCGGAGCCGCGATGATGCGGAATCCCAGACCTGAAGAACAACTGCGGGGAGGTAACGAACCGTGGAAAAGGAAGTTCGAGGGGAAATCCCGACT
>JAZNGY010000116.1:0-43751 GCA_045576695.1 Akkermansia sp. | reverse complement strand
TCTGGAGGACATTGAACCCGGTTACCCCGTGGCAGAGGCCATAGCCCGCCGCGAAATTGCGGAGGCTGAAGCCAAGGCTGAGGCTGCAGCCGGAAAAGCTGCATCCACCGCCGATGCCGAGGGTTGATTCGCACATGTGTCCCAAAGATTTTGCGGCGAGATAATTGATGTTTGTCGAAGAACTTCATCGGAGCACGGGACTTTCCTGTCACGGCGTAGGCAAAGCCGAAGACGGAAGTCCCGATTCAACTTTCCGTGATTTACGGGACTGAAGTCCCGTGCTCCGAAAACAACAATCTCGCTTAATTGTGCCAACGCGTAATATCCGCGCCAACTTCCCATTTATCGGGCTGCATGGTGATTTCCGGACTTATCAGAAATCCCCAATCCCGATTTTGCAGCTACTACTTCATGATACAAAAGCGTAATCTTTGTTCGTTAATCACGTTAGCTGGTTCTGGTGCGCATATCTACCAGCAAATCTGAAACAGCCCCAAAAATCGGCGATGGTGTTTTTTTTGGTTGCATTCCCCCCCTTGCGGGTGTAGTATAATGCGCGTGGAAGCAGAATTCTCCCACCCGTGGTTTTCTGTCTTCATCCACCAGTATTTTAAACCTATTTGTACACCATGAACACGACATACAGCACTATTGACGCAAACGAGGCTGTAGCCTCCGTAGCGTACCGTTGCTCTGAAGTGGCAGCCATCTACCCCATCACCCCGTCTTCGCCGATGGGTGAATCGGCAGAGACGTGGACCGCCGTAGATCGCAAGAACCTGTGGGGCACAGTACCCAGCATCGTGGAGATGGAGAGTGAGGCCGGTGCAGCCGGTGCCGTACACGGTGCCTTGCAGACAGGCTCAATGGCCACCACCTTCACCGCTTCTCAGGGTCTGTTGTTGATGATACCCAACATGTACAAGATAGCCGGCGAGCTCACCCCCTGCGTATTGCACGTAGCCGCCCGCGCCTTGGCCGCACAGGGTCTTTCCATCTTCGGCGACCACAGCGATGTGATGAGCTGCCGCTCTACCGGCTTTGCCATGCTTTGCGGCGCCAGCACCCAAGAGGCCCCCGATATGGCAGCCATTGCCCACGCCGCCACCCTTGAGAGCCGCGTGCCCTTCATCAACTTCTTTGACGGTTTCCGCACCTCTCACGAGGTAGGCAAGATTGCCGACATTACGGATGACACCCTGCGCGCCATGATTGACCAGAAGTGGGTGGATGAGTTCCACGCCCGCGCACTGACCCCGGATGCCCCCGTGATTCGCGGTACCGCCCAGAACCCGGACGTATACTTCCAGGGCCGCGAAACAGTCAACAAGTACTACACCGCCGTACCCGCCATTGTTAAGGGAGCCATGAAGAAGTTCGGCGACCTCACCGGCCGCTACTACGACTTGGTAGAATACATCGGCAGCCCCACCGCCACCCGCGTTATCGTGATGATGGGCAGTGGTGCAGAAGCCGCACTCGAGGCCGTGAACGCCATGGGTGAAGATGTAGGCGTGCTCAAGGTGCGCTTGTACCGCCCCTTCCCCGCTGCAGATGTCATTGCAGCCCTGCCCGCCACGGTGAAGAAGATTGCCGTGTTGGACCGCACCAAGGAGCCCGGCAGCCTCGGCGAGCCGCTGTTGCAAGACGTGGTACAGACCTTGGCAGACGCCCAGGTAGCCGGCACCCTGCCCTTTGCCATGCCCAAGGTGGTAGGCGGCCGTTACGGTTTGGGCTCTAAGGAGTTTACCCCCGCCATGGTGAAGGGTGTGTTCGACGAGCTGAGCAAGGACGAGCCCATGACCGACTTCTCCGTCGGCATTAAGGACGACGTAACCGGCAAGAGCATTGAGTACGACCCGAACTTCTCTACCGAGGCTGACACCGTAACACGCTGCATGTTCTACGGCTTGGGCTCCGACGGTACCGTAGGTGCCAACAAGGATGCCATTAAGATTATCGGCAAGCACACAGACCTGTACGTGCAAGGCTACTTTGAGTACGACTCCAAGAAGTCCGGCTCCTCCACGGTATCTCACCTGCGTTTCGGCACCACGCCCATTCACAGCACCTACCTCATCACGAGCGCCAACTTCATCGCCCTGCACCAGCCGAGCCTGCTCAATCTGTTCGACTTCCTCGAGAACGCCGCACACGGATGTACCTTCCTCATCAACACAGCCGTTGCCCCCGAGAAGGTATGGGACAGCCTGCCCGCCCGCATGCAGCAGCAGATTCTTGACAAGAACATCAAGGTATACTGCATCGACGCCTTCAAGGTAGCCAAAGCAACCGGCATGGGTGGCCGCATCAACATGATTATGCAGACCTGCTTCTTCAACCTGGCCAATGTAATCCCCGCAGAGGAAGCTCTGGGCTACATTAAAGAGGCCATCAAGAAGACCTACGGCAAGAAGGGTGAAGACGTGGTGGCTAAGAACATTGCCGCTGTAGATGCCTCCCTCGCTAACCTGCACGAGGTACCCCTGGGCACCACCATCACCGGCCACGACATCCCCGATGCCCTGCATGGCAAGCCCTCCGACTTTGTGCGCAACGTGCTGGGCAAGATTGTTACCGGCAACGGCAACAGCGTAACCGTAGGCGAAATGCCCGCAGACGGCACCTTCCCCAGCGGTACCACACAGTACGAGAAACGCGACCTCGCCCTCGAAATCCCCGTGTGGACCCCCGAGAAGACCGAAACCAGCAAAGCCTGTATCCAATGCGGTAAGTGCACCATGGTGTGCCCGCACGCCGCTATCCGCGCCAAGATGGCAGACCCCGCCGACCTGGAGGGCGCACCCGCCACCTTCAAGAGCGCAGATGCCAGCAAGATGCACAAGGACTGGGCCGGCAAGAAGTACATCATCCAAGTATCTGCCGCAGACTGCACGGGTTGTACGCTTTGCTCCAAGGTATGCCCCACGGCATCTCTTACCATGACCCCGGCAGCCGAAGCCCTCGAACCCGAGAAGGCCAACTGGAACTTCTTCGAGAAGCTGCCTGACCCGGATCGCACCGTGACCGACAACTCCAAGGTGAAGGATGTGCAAATGCTCCGCCCGCTCTTCGAGTTCTCCGGCGCTTGTGCCGGTTGCGGTGAGACCCCGTACATCAAGCTGCTCAGCCAGCTCTTCGGTAACCGCTTGGTGGTAGCCAACGCTACCGGTTGCTCCTCCATTTACGGCGGCAACCTGCCCACCACCCCGTGGACCCACGATGCCGATGGCCGTGGCCCCGCATGGTGCAACAGCCTCTTTGAGGACAACGCCCAATTCGGTCTCGGTTTCCGCGTATCTCTCGACAAGAAGCAGCAGTACGCCATTGAGCTGCTCACCGCTGCCGCCCCTGCCATCGGCGAGGCTCTGGTGCAAGAGATCATGGGCAACCCGCAGAAGACGGAGGCAGACATCGCCAACGCCCGTGCTACCGTGGCTGCCATTAAGGCTGCTTGCGGCGACAACGCCGAGCTGGCCGCCCTCAAGGCCCAGGCAGACTACTTGGTACGCAAGTCCGTATGGATTCTCGGCGGCGACGGCTGGGCTTACGACATCGGTTACGGCGGTTTGGACCACATCCTCGCCTCCGGCCGCAATGTGAAGGTGCTTGTGCTTGATACCGAGGTATACTCCAACACCGGTGGTCAGTGCTCCAAGTCTACACCGCGTGGCGCCGTGGCCAAGTTTGCCACCAAGGGTAAAGACCAAGTGAAGAAGGACCTGGGCTACATGGCCATGACCTACGGCAACGTTTACGTGGCCTCCATCGCCATGGGCTCCGACGACCAGCACGTGCTTACCACCCTCATGGAGGCTGAAGAGTACGATGGCCCCGCCCTCATCATTGCCTACAGCCACTGCATTAACCATGGTATCAACATGGCTCAGGGTCTGGACCGCCAGAAGGACGCCGTAGACTGCGGCCGCTGGCTCCTCTACAATTACAACCCGGACCGCATCAAGGAAGGCAAGAACCCGCTCACCCTCAAGAGCAAGAAGCCCAAGAAGGACGTGCGCGAGGCTCTCCTCAGCGAAAACCGCTTCCGCCTGCTCGCCAAGAACAACAAGGCAGACTTCGATAAGCTGCTGGATATGGAAGCAGCCGATATCGCCCGCCGTTGGAGCCTCTACCAGGCCCTCGCCGGCATCGACTACTCCCTGCCCACGGAAGAGGCCTGAAGCTTAGGCTGAAAAATCTCAAAGCCCTGCTGCGCAATCCCCGCAGCAGGGCTTTTTTTATGCATGATGCGAAACATTTCGGTTGAGAAATTTGAGTTTTTCGGGCAGATATCCCCGAGCGTAAGTGAGACGAATTCAAGAGCCCCGCGTACGCGGGGTGGCAAGACTCTTAGCCGGAGCGTGCAGTGAGCCCGCGACAGCGGGCGAACGAAACCTCCGGTTCAGATAGATAAAAAATAGGAGCCCCGTTGAAAACAGCGGCGACAGAAAAGCTTGGCTTGATGATTTACGACCATCAAAATATTGAGTCTCAACCAGCACCTGTCGGTAAAACACCTTTTCTGACGCGCGGATGTCGCGTATACGCGCCAGCAGCTCCTTGAAATAGCCACCGCCCCCCAGCTCCTTCAATCGGGCATCGTCCATCGCAAAGCCCTTCCTCATATACTCCTTGATGATATCGGAAGCCCACAAGCGGAATTGCACACCGCGCTGAGATTTTACACGATACCCCACGGAAATCACCATGTCCAGATTATAGAAGTTCAACGGCTTAGTAGAAAATTCGGAATTTTCGAATTTTCTCATGCACGAGATTCTTTATCCAATCATAGTATATTCAACTTTAATGCTCTGTATTACTTTCTAATTTTTAAATTTGATACTTGCTTTTCGTAAAAAAATAAGTATTATCAAAGCAAGGAAATCTGTTAACGATAGCAAGATTAACCTCCAACACCTTCTAGAAAAAATCATGATAAATCAAACTCATAATACATTGTGTACATACTATAGCACCCAACAGTGGTCAACATTCATTGAGAATGTAATAAAAGAACTATCCCCCTTGATACACAATGCAGACGATATATACCAAATAGAAGATGAATTGTGCAAAAGGATAGATTTCTCTCTCCACATGCTACATAACATTATCAACCTCTTTTATCGGCGCATTACCAATACTGAAGCGTGTCACGATTTTGCAGAACACATTGCCTACGTGCTAAAATCAATTATTCATCAACAAGCAGAAATTGCACGACAACAGAGGTATCAGCACTTTGCTCATCGTACATAGGGGATCATTAAAGCTGAGCTGAACCCTTGCGACCAATATCCGGATACCACTGGCCACATTCGGTGGCACCAGATAGACGCCGCAGAGCTCCGCCACGCACCCACCTGCTACACCCTCCGCAACCGCGTCAGGAGTGAGGGAGGGGATGAAAAGTTAGAAAATTAGATTGTAAGAAACGCTGTGGGGTGGTAAAATTTTACCACCATGATTAAAAACACCCTAAAAAATGAGCGTCGGCTGCGCAAAGTACTTAAAATGGTCATATCTGCCACGCACTTTACGCCGGAATTCAAGTTTGCATGCCAACAATGCATCAACCAAACCATCGACGATGTCCGAGAAAAACAAATCACAACCTACCATGATTTAATTGACTACTTGCATGAAAAAGCCAACCAAGGCATTGATTCTGCGGGGTTCCTTACCGCAGAACAAAAGATTAAACTAAAGTGCTGGACGTATATCTGCGCAGAAATGGCGAAATTAAGACCTTGCCACAAAAAAAGCTTCTGGCCGGGAAAAATCCACGGTAGAATCAAAGTCTCTTAAACACATGTTCCCTATGCCAACGCAGATATGGAAGATGAGCAGAATTCACCCATGGTAGCCCTTGCACCCCGGATAATCCTAACTTTTGAATTTCATCCCTACCCAAGCGAACAGATATCATCAATTTTCCGTCATCATCAAATGATATAAAACCTTGGTCAAACAGTGCATCCATACGGGCCTCCAGCAAGAAACCATTGTGGGGGTCCATACGTTCTGTGTCTGTGCAGTCTTTCCATGGTTTAGCATGGCTGGCGCGTAACAACGCCGGTATGGAGACTCCGGTCAGGGGACACTTGTTGCTCCATATCTTTTCCTGACCGGCGCGGTAGCGGTGCTGCGCCGTGCGGGTAGTCACCATTTGCTGCCGCTCAGTTCGCAGCGGGGGCTCACCCTTCGGCGCGGTGTCCGTCTGCGCGAGCTCGCGCAAGGTGCTTGCCAGCTCTGCCAGTGGTACGCGGCAAATAGGCTGGTACGTTGGCACTATCACGAACAAATCCCCCTCCGGGAACACATGCAGCAGGCCCTCATGAGCGGTGGAGCTCAGCCAGCGCCCGGTGCCGTCGGCATCCGGTTCGCAGTTATCCCAGCCGTTGCGGTAAGCATCCCGGCGTATGTAGGTATCGAAGCTGATGGAATTCATGGCTTATTTCAACTCCTTTCCCTTCTTCTGCAAATCTTTCATGCAGAGCAGGTAATCCTGCTCCACATTGCTGAGGGTTCGGGCTTTGTATTTTTTGAACTCAGCCATGGCTTTTTCCATGGCCTGCTCGTGGCTGATGCTGCCGGCATCCAACAGCAACTGCTCCCCACTCATGGTCAGCATGCGGTCAAGGTGCGCTGCCCAGTCCTGCATGGTCATCGGCTGCTCTCGCTCTGCCTGGCGTTCTGCAAAGTCCAGATACCCGGAGACAATCTGCCCCATCGCCCGCAGCTCCTTTTCGTTTAGATAATTCTTCGCCACCTTGGCCTCTACCAGCGTCGGCTGGCTTCCGCTAAAGCTCATCAGCCCCATGAATTCCTTTTCCGCATCCGCCCGGTGGTAAATCACCTCAGCCGCTGTTTCTCCATGCACGGCGTAGTGTATCTTGTTCTGCACTTTCTTGAAAAACTCCATGGAGATTTCAGCCCTGGGGTCATAATCTATACTCGTGGCATAAATCTCCAGCACTTGTCGGTAAAACACCTTTTCCGACGCGCGGATGTCGCGTATACGCGCCAGCAGCTCCTTGAAATAGCCACCGCCCCCCAGCTCCTTCAATCGGGCATCGTCCATGGCAAAGCCCTTCCGCATATACTCCTTGATAATACCGGCCGCCCACAAACGGAATTGTACACCTCGCTGTGATTTGACGCGATATCCAACCGATATGATAACATCCAGACTATAAAAAGATACCGGCTTATCAGAATTTGCAATGTGCAAAATTTGCACATTGCTTTCTCTCGGCAACTCACCTTCCTCAAAAACATTCTTAATATGCTTAGTAATCACAGAGCGGTCGCGCTGGAATAGCTCCGCCATCTGTGCCGTACTCAGCCACACCGTATCTTCATCAAAGGTGACATTCACCTTTGTCTGGCCATCCGTGGTCTGATATATCAAGATGGGAAAATTGCTCTTCTTCATAGAAACTTTGACTCAACTTCGACCCATTTTTGCTTTTTTTGCTGTTTTTTTTCTAATCCCTCTAATCACTCATCATAAAACTGTAGCAGTATTTTTAGGTATTCATTAATGAAAAACTTCGACCCATATTCGCCCTTTTACATCCTTTTTATTCATCTTCTCCAATTCTATCAAACGTCGGTGCTGAGAAATCGACTCGATTCCGCATTTCTTGCAATCCAAGTTGGAATGCTTTGGCCATTATTTCGTTCATTTTCTTGTAGATATCTGTTATAGAATATCGAGTGTCTGCTGTTCGTCCTTCTTTTTTCAAGATTTCTTTCTCTACGCATTCTTGAACGATACTCTTCACCTGCTTCCGTGTTCTCAATCCGGAAAAAAGACTTTCAAAATCCCTCATTTTTGCATAACCATATTTATTAAGAAAAGCTACAATCATGGGAATTCCCATCGATTCATCCCATTCTTTAAGTTTCTTAAAATGCCCGGCAGAATCTTCAACAAAGTTATAATATCGCTGAGAAAGGTGATATTTCGTTCCCTTTGTCCTTCCTCTTTGTTCTACTAAACCTTTCTTTATAAGCTTATGGATAATATCTCGTTTAACATCGGCATAATCGTCATCTCTAATGTGCTCAAGTGCAATGATATCAAATACCGAAAGTTTATCTTCATCTGGCAATTCATCCTGTACGGATTTTATGAATACAGCAAAGGCCTTGTCTTTAATTATTGATGAAATAGTAAGCTCTACAGAGTATGCGGTACTATTGCTGTAATCGGGAGTATCTTTCCCTTCCGATAGCGTATTGTGGTATATCTTATCTACCCCTTGTCCGGAACGCTCCACCACGCCTGTTTTGGAAAGAACATCTGCCAGAAGCCGATTCCTAGGGGTGCTCGGAACTGTTAACAGATTTTCTCTTGTGACTCCCAGAGGAAAGCCTCCGGCATTTGTAATAGTTATTTTATGTGGATACTGTTTAATCAAGGTTTCACTCCCGAATTTATATTCACGGTGCGCGATTGCATTGCATACTGCTTCTCGTATTACCGATTCATTAAACGCAGGTATATTGAATATGTAAGGTCCTTCATGAATGGGAACATTACTGTTACGCGCATTAATGTCATTCCACAGTCGATCTATAACCAAGTAAAAGCAGTCATCATAAATAATTCTATGATTAAATTCTATGTTCGCGTCATTGTTTCTATATTCCAGCCTAATTGTTGCATGTGGCATATAGCGGCGTATTGCTTCAGTCTTACCGACAAGAAGTATTGCAGCCCGCGTAATTCCACGTTGTGTGATAAGCTCCAAATCATTAAGAATCTGCTCCTCCGGCAATGTTAAAAAATGGGGATTATTCTGTTTCGCCGCATATTTTTTCTTCAAAATAGAAACAGCATACATATCCAAATCCTCAATTACTGCATCCTCTTCTATGATAGAAGACCAGTCAGAAAGCCCCGTTTGAGATCTAATCATTTCTTCCTTTTCGGCAGAAAGCGGTACTAAACTTTCACCATCTCGTCCGTAGGCAACCCGTTTCCAACGCACAACAGTAGCAAGAGGCGCGGCTGGAATTTGTATCATAACCACCCGTTTACCATCTTGCATGATTTCAAAAAAATCTCGTATAGTAATGTTGTCTGTCGTCTGTTCTGCAATGACATGTTTCAAATTGGCACCATAACGAGCATTCGTGCCTGTTGCTTTGTGCGTATTATTATCTATACCATACACTAACCATGCATATACTTTTCCCCTTATATTTGCTTCATTGCTTAACGCAGATACATATTTACCAAGAGTTTCCGGATGAAGGCCTGAGTTTTCAACTTTCTTGAACTCAACAACCTCATTTTCGGGATTTTCCTGTAATTTTCTCAGTATTTGTTCCGGATTGATAGGTTCTTCCATGCTGATGATAATTGTATTTTGTTTTAAGATGATGTCAAGATTCTTAATTTTGTTCAATCCTTTGCTTACATCCCTTTGCTGGTGAGTTCGTCATACGCGGCGAGTACGAGGCGCTGGGTGCGGTATTCGCCGTACTTCTTGAGCTCGTTGTTCTGGAGCGTGGGGAATGTCACGGTGGGACAGTCGGTGGGATATTTGGTCGTGGGGTCCAGAATGTAGGCCAGCTCCTCACGCGTCAGGCCGTAGAGCTTGGCGTAGTAGGCATCCAGCTCCGCCTTGAGTTGGGCACGGCGGTCTTCATCCCACGGGAACGGCTCGCCCGTGTACCCCAAGGCCTCTGCCAGCGGGCGCATGCTGTTGGAGGTGTAGCTCAGCTCCAGCACGCGGGAGGAGATGTAGGCAATGTCGGCTTCAGTGTAGGCTGAAGGGGGAAGAAAAGGCAACTGCTCAAAGTAGAAGAAATTGAGATTAACTCCTCCTAATTTCTGACGAAGAATATAGTCCAGAACCAAGCAAGAAGCATTAGCTATTAAACACGGTTGCAACGTATTTTCTCCTTGGGAAAGCACCAAAGGCATACTGTTGCCTACCCCTGAAAAAGATATTAACGAGCAAATTAAAGTTCTTTCATCCGTGGCACGACAAACATTTCTGAACCCCATGAACCACTGGGGGATAGCCTTGACGTCCTTGGGGAGTTTGGAGATAACATCACCCCGGCGCACCCAGTAGCGGGGCGTGATTTCGCAAGCCGGATTGTTGTGTTCTTCCGCCGTCAGGTTGCGGACGTTTTCGCCGTCTCCGGTGAAGATGTTGAAACGGTGGTCGTAGTGGTGTATAAGCTTGCCTTCATACAGCGGTAGCACGTCCTCTCCCTCCGGCTTTTCGGAGAGGAAGAGATTGCTGTCATTGCTCATATCCAGCAAGCGACAGAAACTAATTCCCCACGGATTTTCGCCTGTTTTCTCGTTGATGAGAATGGGAGCCTTCTGGTAGAGCTTGACGGCGAGCGCGGCATCTGCCTCGCAGCGGAAGAGCGGGCAAGTACCGGTGTTGGGGTTAATCCCGGCAAAATCCTCTATGCTCAGGGGAGCAATGCGGCGCTTGTCCTCCAGCTGCTTGGGGTGTGTCATGTAGCAGGCCACGGATATGGTATCAGAGGGAGCCAACGTAAGGATAGAGATTTTATAACTCTTATGTACAGCCGGGAAAAGTTCTTTATTTTCGAAATCATACAGGGATGAAATGGCTTTTTCTTCTACCAAATTACCAAAGAAAGCACTCGTTGCTGCATCTGTGGCAATACCGGTCGGAACAATGAATCCCGCACGCCCGGATTCTTTTTTCAATTTATAGCAAGTTTCTGCAAAAAGAGCATACAAATTAACATCGCCCACACCGGAAAGAGGGAATCTACCACCCTTATTACCGGCAACATGGAAGAATACACTACACGCTCCTGCCAAATGCAAGGCACTTTGAAACTCTGTATATAGATTTTTTTGAGCAAAAGCCTCCATATCGGGCAGTTCACCTGCACTTAATGCTTCTATCATCCGTTTACGAGCGGCAGCATTTGGAGCGTTAGCTATGGAAGGGCAACAATTTGCAAACCACTCTTTTTCTTGAATTTTGGCACGTTCCCAAGGAGGATTACCCAACACGCAATCGAAGCCACCGGAGTTCATTATTTCCGGGAATGCGAGATACCAATGGAAAACATTTGCTTTCTTGCAAGCCTCTTTGGCAGCCTCAACGGCCGGAGTTGTTCCGGGCCAAATAACATTTAGATAGTCATCCAGCATGCGCGTGGTGGGCACCCATTCAGTGTTCGTTTTGTTTACCAAAAAAGCTCCTACCCATATATCTGCAGCTACCGCTTCAGGAGTGGAATGCAGAGCCTCTTGGTCTAGAAGCCATTGGTGAGCTATTTCTTGAACCTCTGAGGGAGAATCCTCTTTGTAATCGATGACTTCCGTTGAGAAGTTCGCATGCATTTGGAGATAAAAAGGAAGGTTCTCTCTTTTACTTATATACTGCTGGTTAGCAAACTTAGCTGTTTTACATACTAACGCATCATCCCCATTCCAACATTTGTATGCTTCATTGGGGATGGGGGCTTTAACATCGTCTTTCGAGAAGAGCCCCAGCAGCGAATTACCACAGCGCAAATGCGCATCGAGGAAGGAAAGCGCCTTGCCGGGCTGGTAGCCCTCCAGCCAGAGGTTCATGCGCACCAGCTCAATCGCCATGGGGTTAATGTCCACGCCGTAGATACAGTGGCGGATGACATCGTGCATGGCACGGCGGAAGCCTTCTTCGGAAGCGATGCCTTCATAGCGGCGATTATATGCCTCGGCCAGGCGTTCTGCGATGCGGCGGGCGGCACCCAGCAGGAAATGACCGGAGCCGCAAGCGGGGTCGATGACGCGCAGATCGAGCAGCTTCTTCTGGTTCTTACCGCACGCATCCAGCAGCGGGTCGAGCGCGGTTTTAAGTACTTGCTCCACCAGACAGGTGGGGGTATAGTAAGAACCGGTGAGCTTTCGGGCATTACCCTTCTGCTTTTTGTCGGCCTGCTCCGGGTCGGTCATTCCTCCCATGAAGTAGAAGATGCGCTGCTCGGTAGAGATACGAGGAGTCAGCTCCAGAAGGCTTTCGTACACCGACCCCAGTTCCTCTGCACCGATGTGGGCATAGTCCACCTGAGTGCGCTTGCCCTCCGTATTTGTCCAGCACAGGGAGCGCAGGGCTGCGAGGAACGCACGATTCGGCAGACGGCAGGCATCAAGCGTGGTGCATTGGTGTGTGTCAAACAAACCGCCCAACGCAGGCAGAGCAAGCGCGGGCTCTCCGCTATCTTTTGCCAGAGCGCGGAATACAATCTGCTGCGCCTGCCAGAGATCATCGTGGCGGCTGTCGGCATCATCCCTCAGCGCTCGTTTGATGAGACGGGAGACAGAGTATCCCCGGCGATAGAGCTCAGCCTGGTCTCGGAGTCTCGTGTTATGTTCATGAAGGATATTGCGTCCTTCCAGCACGGCGAGGAAAATAAGGCGGTAAACCGTGCGCATGAGCTCCTGGTAAAAGGCCTGCGTGGTGAATGAACCATCCTGTAGAGCGTTACGAAGAGCCTCATTGCCCGTGCCGGTACCTTGAAGGAACCCGGTACCCAGCTGGCAGATGGCGTTTTCTACGCCTTCGCGCAGACCATCTCGGGCGCGGGCGCCGTGCTCCTCCAGATCCTGCCGCCACTGCTCCCAGACACAAGTATCGCCGTTTTCCGAATCTTTTCGAGATGCCCGTGTAAAGTGCAACAGATGCCAGAAGAGGCCATCAAAAGCGGTACTGTCCTCTTCCTGCATGAGGAGATCGAGATCGATATCAAGATAACAGGGGCGTGACAGCGCGGGATTGTCGCGCAGCAGACGCCAGTTAGCGCCATTGGTCACGATAGCCCAGGTATAATATTCGGACTCATTGAGGAAAGACTGCATCATCTGCGTGGCAGAGAGCGTTTTGCCTGTAGAGAAACGAATTTTGTCGTCCAGCGATTTGTTCGGCGGAGCAATGATGACTGGCAATACCGGGTATATTCCACCGTCCTGAGCAAGCAGCGTGATAGGGTACAGGGTCTTATGCGCCGGGTGTTGTTCACCCGGAATATGCATGAACTCAGCAAGCGGGAGGACATCTGCCCGGGGATCTTCTGCGGTGATGCCGGCTTGATCACAAACAGCACAGTAAGAGTAGCCCAATACCTTTGTCAGTATGTGCTCGACATAGCGGTGCAGTCGTGCTTCTGTAGGTTCTTCTGCCAGAGAATCGTACCAGGCTGCACGTGCGAGTCGGTAGGCTCGTTGCGCTTCATCGCGAACAGAAAGCCCCTTATCTACCGGTACGGCATATTTCGAATCCCTATTGAATACGCGCTGCACGAGATCCGGCGAGAACAGCAGACTGGATTGCTTGTAATAACGAGAGAAGCTCATGACAGAAATCAGATAACGGGTTGGCAGATGAGGATGGAGAGAAGATCCGGCGGTGTGCAGCAGGAGACCGAGACGGAGCCGTAGCGCTGGCGAGCGGCCTCACGCACTCGCAGATGGTCTTGCAGTAGATCGTTGGCTCGCTGTTGGAGCAACTCCTCAATCGGGAGCTGCTGCCACTGATTCAGAGCATGACTGAGCTGCATCTTAGCAACTGCATCCGGCACATTGCCCTGTGGCGCAAGCTGCGTAAAAAGAGTCTGCTCTTCCTGTGACGCGAATCTGAGCGGCTGAGTGCCTACGCGGATAAGTGTCACTAATTCTTCCGCCATGAAGTGGCGGCTGCGGCCCTCATTGCTGAAGGTGAGATTGTGGCGCAAGCGTAGATTGTACAGCGTGGTGAGCTGCGGGACTGCGGCATCCTTCACGCGCACCACGGCGCAGCGGGGGAGCGAGAACTCGCCCGGTTGTGAATCCAGCGACAGCTCTGCCAGATAGTCCGCAATAGTGGAGACAAGCGGATGGGCGCGGGACACTGAGGGCAGCTCAGACCCGGCGGGGCGTAAGCTGAAGCGGAAGGCGTTTTTCTTGTCGCCACGGATGCCGTTCTCCATTAAGCGGCGGGCCAGCCCCTCCGGCAGGTTGGAGAGGCGCAGGCTGTAAGCATCTTCCTCCAAAGCCAGAGACTCCAGCGGCGCGCCGAGGCGCTTGCAGGTTTCCAGCAGAAAGTGGCGCAGTTCGTCCTTGGTACCCAGCAGCTCCTTTAGTCGCTCATATTCCGGCATGACGTCGGAAGGCTGCAGGGCCTGCTGCGCGAAAGTGGTGGCGCGGGCTTTGTCTGCAGCGGAAGCATCTTTCCATGCTAAGTCGAGCATGTTGTAATCATCGAAATCAAGCACCATCTGCTCAGCGAGAGCTTCAGCCGGTTTCTCATCATTGAGCAGCACCGCATGCACCAAGGCCTCGCCGGTCTTCTTTTCGTCTACCGGCACGGGTACGCGGACTCCGAGCTCGTTGCTGATGGTCTCCGCCTTGCGAAGAATGACTTTGAGGATGAAACCGTCCACGGGGTTATTCTGCCCGTAGAGCATGAGGCTTCGGACCACCTTTTTCTTCTGCCCGAAGCGGTCGACGCGACCCTCTCGCTGCTCGTGTCGAGTAGGATTCCAAGCGAGATCGTAGTGAACCACGGCATCGAAGCCGTTCTGCAGGTTGATACCCTCAGACAGACAGTTGGTAGCCACAAGGATGCGTTTTTCCTGTTCGATAAGCTCCTGTGCTTTCTCTGCTCGCTCTGCCGGAGACAATTTGCCGGTGATGGCCCGCACTGTATACTTGGGGAAAGCCTTTTGCAGAGCTTCCGCCACATATTCCGCCGTGCTGATATACTGGCAGAAGATGATGGGGTGGTAGTCGTCTTTGAGGAGAGACTTGACCGCTACGCGCAACTTGGCCAGCTTGGGGTCCTCGGCGCTCTGTTTCAGCACCTGCGCCTTGCGGAGTAATTCCTCGATGCGGCCCAGCTCCGGAGCGGGTGCTTCGATATCGTCCTCCGTGTCATCATCGGACGGGTCAGCGAGGTGGGTGGTGTACTCATCCTCTGATTCCGGCGGAAGATCGCCGCGCAGCTTGGCCTCCAGAGCAGACACGGCAGACGCCGGACTGGAGGAGATACAGCGCAACATGGCCAGCATGGCGTACCAAATCATACGATTATTGGTAGACTGTGCCTCGTGGAGACAGTATTGGCGTACTTCCTCGAAGAAATCACCCCAAGGACCGGCAAGACGATAGGTCATCTCCACCGTCTCCTTCTCAGGGAGCACGTCCTGCTCTTGCCAGAGTCGCTGGATATCCTTGCGGCGGCGCTGTACCAGATGGCGGGCCAGAGCTTCACGCAGGGAATTACGCTGGCGCTGAGCCACCTCGCCCATGACTTCGAACTTGCGGTCCAACAGGCCCAGCAAGTGGTAGAAGCCTTCCTCAATGCCGGAGTGCGGCGTGGCCGTGAGCATGAGCATGTGGCGAGTCGTATCATCTGCCAGCGTACGCAGCAGGTCATAGCGCTGGTGGTTGCGGGCTGAGACAGAGGTACAGGTATGAGCCTCGTCCACTACGATACATTCCGGAGCCTTATTCAAGAAGGTAGCGCGGTGGCGGTCGCTCTTGATATAGTCCAGACTGATGATGGTATAGGGGTAGTATTCAAAAACGGTCTGACTGCCGGTAGGAACTTGTTTTTCCAGTCGGGAGATGCTAGATGAGGTGACTACCGCCGCGCGGATATTGAAGTGGGTCTGCAGTTCCTCACGCCACTGTTCCGCCAGATTGGGCGGACACAGAATCGAAAAGCGGCTGATTTCGCCACGGTCGAGCAGTTCGCGCACGATAAGCCCGGCCTCGATGGTTTTACCGATACCCACGTCGTCCGCTATCAGCAGGCGGATGACCTGTTGACGAAGGGCCATGAGCAGCGGTACCAGCTGATAAATGCGGGGCTGCACGGCGATATTGCCGAAGGAACGGAAAGGACCGGCGCCGGAACGCATACGCATACGCATGGCGCTCTGTAGCAAGCCCAGCTCGTTTCTGTTGCCACGATGCTCCGGCGAGGGCGGCGGGAATACGGCAGAAGCCGGGGCATCCTCAGCCTGCTCCAGCGCCGGGATGAGCCAGCAGGATTCAGAAGCGGAACCGGCAAGCGGGCGCAGGTGCAGCAGCTCCGGGGTGGAGTCGCTTTCGATGACCCAATCGCGGCCACGGGCGCAGATAAGAGAACCGGGAGTATAATTGAGAACAGGCATTAGGAGAGGTACTGTGAAATGTTGGCAATTTCGTCGTCTGACCACGCTTTCGGCAAGGGTAGACAGATGATTCCAAATTGATTGAGAAGCATATCGGAAGCCTCAATATATTGCTCGCTCAGAAGAGCCAGGGAAGCGTTGGCATAGAAAGCTGCTGCTACGACTCCGCCGGGGAGCTTCTTCCCTATCTCATCGGCAGGAGGGAGCCCGGCTGCAGTGAGTTGAGCTTGTATTCCGGTTGCTTCTTGAAGGTTTTCTTTTTCAGCTTTTGCTATAGTGTATACCCCATTTGCAAATCCACGAAGCAAGGCAAGTACATGTTCATTTCCACGGTCAATTTTAGCGTGGTCAGTTTGATTCCTATATGAAAGCAGGCAACGATAACATGCGCATATACAACGCTCTGTATCAGGTTTGTATTGATGAGAGTCTACCCATTGACCGTCTATCTTTTCATAATGCATGGCATTCAGTGCATTATGAGCGACCTGTTTTAATCGTTCAGGGAATTCAATCAGCTGATGAAGAACGCCGGCTCCACCCTCGGAAGCTTCGTAAAGAAGTAAACTTTGTCGGTTATTTTTGTCGGGGAGTGCCTCAACAATAATTTCGGAACTTTCAATCTGGAAAGTACGAACCAAACCTACAGCTAATGCTGCTTGCAGGGTTGCTGCTTCAGTTGTGGATTGAAGATGTTTTGGTAAACGGTAAATGAGTATATTACGGCAATCTTCAACGTAAGGAACAATACGTTGTTTCAATCCGGTTTTGAGAGGTTGGTCACCATTTTCTGACTCATTTGCATCGAGAATTGTTGTTTCAGAGGTCCATTCTCCGCTGGTCGGATTTATCACAAAACCAAAGTTTTTGATTTCTGCGCGACGCCGCCATCCTTTGTTTATTCTCCAAAGAGTTGCAGACGGTCCATATGTGAAAACGCCTAATTTTTTATCTATCTGGTTATCACGACAAATAAAACGTTCAACATAATTGAGTTGATTTGATGCAAAGGCAAAGCGATAACAAGTCTGCAGGTCAAAACCGAGATTTTGACGCTCCTCCATCATGGCGTTAATCTGTTCTTTCTTTCGCGTTTCTACGGTTTCGACTTTATAAAGCGAATTTATGCTACACGAGGATTCGTTTAATTCTGAATGACAGTGTTCGCAAACATCTAAGGCAACGCCATTCGGTGCGATAAAAATGGAATGACCACATTGATTACACACCTGCATTTTGCCGGTGGGTAATTCCTTACCTACTTGATTATGCTTAGATGAGAGTTTTATTTTATAAACCTCATATGTTGCACCTTGATGATAAATTAAACTCAATGGCCCAAATTCAGACAATGCGAGGAAACGGGGTCGTGATAAAGGTCTTGTTGATAAGCTGTCACCATTTTTACCGGGTATCCATGCTAAAACGGGCAAACGGGGGAAGTCATACCCCGGCATAAAGCCTTGACTCGCCAGATAGCGATACGAATAGAACTCATTGTTGATGCTTACTTTGTTTTTTTCATCTTTACCCTGGATCAAAAGTTTATTTTGATAATAGGCATCTTGATAACGGCGTTGCGCTGCATCTCGCTCACTTTGGGTGAAACCCGCACTGGCTGTAGTAATTTGATTGCACGCATTCATTTGTTCAATTGTGCCGTAATACAATTCTCGCCAGTTGGCGAAGGATTCATTAAAACGCCGCCACGCATCATTTAGGCAAGATTCACAGAAATAGGGTGCTCTTACCCAGTCATATTCCGGTCCTGATGGAATGTATTCATTGTTGGAAATTAATTCCTCTACGAGACTCTTCGCAATAGGTAATGCCTTTTGTAAGACAAGCGGATTTTGTAAAGCTTGACGTACTTCTGCACATACTGGTGCTCCTTCAAGAGAGGTATCCAATATGTTGACAATTGCCCCATCAAGCTGATATGATGCAGAGTGAAGCCAAATTGCTCTGAGATGACTCTCCAACATGTCGCGATTGGATAAATCAAGAGCCGGCGGATTTACCATGCCGCAAACCATTTCGTGTTGTTTTTCGAAAAACCACTGGTCGTGCGGGCTGGCTGCTGCGCAATAGGTAAGTGCTATGGCTGCTCGACCGGAACGCCCGGCTCGGCCGGAACGCTGAGCATAGTTAGCGGGGGTAGGTGGTACATTGCGCATGTAAACTACATCAAGGGATGATATATCAACCCCCAACTCCATTGTGGGAGAACAAAACAGCAATGGCAAGGGTAATAGCTTATTACCAGGTGTACATTCATCAGGGGCATTCCGGAAGCGTTTTTCGAGTTCTTCTCTCCTTTCATTATCTACCTGTGCAGTGTGTTCTTGGGCTTCCAACGCAAAAAGACCATGGTCTTTTTTGCCGAGAAGTTTAGCCATGTGTTTATACAGTGTCAGATAGAAATTATTTTCATTATTGTTCTCAGTGTCTGGAGAAGAATAGCTCCAAAGTATTGCTCCGGAATTGATTGTCCATGTATCATCTTCATTTCTACATGTGACACCATACTCCTCTGCTACTGTAAAAATACTGCGCAGAAAATCGTAATACCTTTCTTTAGGGAAATTAGATTTCCAATAATCATGATCGGGGGTTCCTTTCAAGCATTTTTTTAATGATTTGCTTATGCCTGATTGGGGTGCCAAGGAAACATGTTCTTGCTTATGCGCAATGGAGGCCTTCCGTGTTCGTTTGTTGAATGAAACGTAATTAAACTGTTTCAAACTTTCCGGGAGAGTCCATAGGGGGGTAAGACAACCTTTGGATTCATTTTTATAATCCTGTTGTTTTTGCGGTCTCAGATAATCGCAATCAATGCATAACTTTTGGCGCATTCCATCGAATAGTGTTGTCAGGATGGTTAATTGACTTTCTGTTGAAAGATTTGCCCATTCCGGGTATGCAATGAGAATGCGATTATCTTTAGCTATTTCTTCAATATCTTGATAACCAATCTTGAGAACATCAAGTTGCTCTAAATTAGGATTGTTGCGTTTCCAACCAAAACGCTGTTCAGTAATAAGGGAGTATCCGAGGTAGAAACGCATGGAAGCGGCCGCTTTGTGCAACAAACTTCCTTTTGCCTCCGGATTTGCTAAAACGTATGCCTTGTGCTCATGCGGTGAAATATTACCTTTTTCAAAAATTTTATTAAGGCCTAATGATTTTTGCAATTCACTGATAAGCTGATTTTCGCTCAGCGGAGAATCTGCTTCGAAGAGAGTTTTAATGAGGCCGGCTCGTAATACGGCTATATGAACAAAATCATTGAAATGGCCTGCCTGTAGCGCAGCATCCTGCCGATTGTCAGAAAAACCGAGTATCTTGTATACCTTGCGAAGTTCTTTTTTGTATACTTCATCGGTAGCATCGCGAATTTCTTCTTGAAGCAGGTTAAGGGCTGAAAGCATCAGTACGGTTGATGCAGAAGAACGACCTTCAATTGACAAACCATAAATGCGGTTAGTGACTTTCCCTTGCATTTCAAAAGAATTACCACAATGTACGCAATATGGGTAATTATAGTAAGTCTTATAAAAATCAAAACAAGGAGAACTCGCTGTCGGAGTAGTTTGTCCCAATGCATTTACTTGAATGACGACAGGTATGTGAGCTATTTTATCTCGTTTAACTGCATAACCATGTTTCTTTTCCTCAATCCAAGTTTCAGGAAGTGTTGAAATAGCATCGCTCGGGTCAAAAACATGAGGCTGTGCAGTATCTCCGCTTTCAGCCGGTGTAAGTAGGCATGGTTCTAATTGTGATAATTGAGGATCCACCACAATGGATTCGTCGACACTTCGAGGCGAATATTGCTTTGTCTTTTTGTTGTACCACGCCGGCATATGGGCTTGCCCGCATTCACTACAGAAATATGCAGTGAATAATCTTGCTCTGTCATTTCGAGTAGGTACGTATGTTTGAGATTCTAAGGTAATATAGCGTTTGCCCGGGGGCTCCAAGGAAAGAGAAACGGCACCGGGGCCACTGATGAATTGGTGCAGTTTGAATGCAAAGGGGGTGCGATTGTTAATTTTTACGCCGCTGGCCTCTCGGAGGAAGTTTTGCAAGATTTGTCGAGCTTCTTCTTCGGTTATACCCGCCGTTGCTGATAGTTGGGCAGCATGGGTAGAGATGGTAGCCGGAGTGGCACGACGGAGTTCGTGCTCGCCGACCCAAGTGGTTCCCATGGTGCGCTCCACCCAAATGGCAAGAGGATTGTTGAGCAAGGCGGGGGCATCATCAGTCCACCCGAATTTGTAATCGGAATGAAGATACTCGGTAAGCAGTTGGGGCAATTTGCTATCATTTACGGTTTTGTCTGTAACACGGAGTAAGGATTCTTCAATGATATGCTCCGTGCTAAACGGTGCCCCAAAGAGTTTGGAAGCCACGTCCGCTACAGCCTGACGCCGTTCGGTAGCATCTTCGGCAGAAGACATGGTGGCAGACGTACCCACGCATATCATGTTGTTGGAGTGGGTCGTGATGCGCAGGCGGCGAACAAGCAAGGCGACATCCGCGCCCTGTCTGCCTCGGTAAGTATGTAATTCATCCAGAGCAAGGAAAGCGAGGTCGCGGCAGTTATCTATAACCTTGCGGTCTGTATCTTTTGCACTGCGAGTCAGCAAGTATTCCAACATCATGTAATTGGTTAACAGGATGTCGGGGGGATTGTCGGCAAGTTCTCGGCGTGCCTCTTTCGATTCTTGACCGGTGTATCGTCCAACAGTTATGTCTATGTCGGGGGCGTTACCCAAGAATTTTTCAAACTCCTTTTCCTGACTGTTAGCCAGAGCATTCATGGGGTATATGATGATGGCTCTGGTACGGCGAACGGGTGACTTGGCGCGAGAACGCAGTACTGCGTCAATGATGGGAATGATGAATGTCAGGGATTTACCTGAGCCTGTGCCGGTGGTTACAACATAGTTGTGCCGCTCTTGTGCGTATGTGATAGCCTCTTGCTGGTGGCGGTGCAGTGTTAGTGGCCGCTTTTCCTCCCCAAAAACAAAAAGTCGCTCGCAGTCCGGGTGCAAAGAACCATTTTTAACCAGCTCATGTATGTTGTATCCCTTTTCATAGTTCATGTTGAGCTGAATTAATGGCTCCGGGCAGAACTTTTTCTGTTCATTAAGAAACTTATGAACAACTGATTTGATGTCATCTTCCCGGATTATGTTAAACCCCTGAGAAAAGTCGTTGTATCGACTCGTGAGTTGCTCGTGAAATAGGAAGATGTCGTTCATGGTGTAGGTAATAAGCGCGCACGTTAATTCTAGCCGAAAATGCCCATTCGTTCAAGCCCCAAATTATGCGTGTCACGATTAAGTCGGCATTTACAGTGAAATGTTGTCGTCTTTTTTACATGGCGTAAATGGAAGCTGTTGCTGCCCGCGGGAAGGTGAGTTTATTCCGAAATCGGGATTTCGGAATAAACTTCGGAATAAATTTCGGAATAAATGGCGGGGTGGGGGCGTGGGAGAAAAGTATTTACGCATGGCATAATGAGAAACTCTGATTTTTATCACGCCCGCAGGGCGTTTTCACTATCCGTCATCAGACGGATTTTTCACTTCATTTTGCCAAAATGATTTTCACCACGAGCATTCATGCGAGTTTTTCACATCCTTTAATAGTGAAAAACAAAGCTTGGGCTTTGTGGTGAAAACAGTCTGCCACTGTGATGCTAATGGTAATCTTTGCGGGATAGGTGTTTCAAAATTCGCTAATTGTTCCCCATGTGTATGTATTTGTTTAAGTTTTCTTAAACAGACACAATGTGGGTACAAATTACCTGATTTTAACTTGACATTTGGGTGGGGTGGTGGGTATACTCGGCTCGAACGAGTGTACAAAATTTCGTGCACGTAAAGGACGGACGATACTGCGGAGCGCAGGCGCAAGGGAGGGTTCATCCCCTGAAAAGGAGGGCTCGGTTGCCGGCCCGCGGAGCACTCGGGCATCAAATAATCATACCATACAAAAATCTTTCAGAAAATGTTTAAATTTTTCAAGAAACTCGCCAGGATGTTCTCGTATGATATCGGGATAGATCTTGGCACGGCCAACACGCTGGTCTATATTAAGGACCAGGGTATTGTGCTGCGCGAGCCTTCAGTAGTTGCCATGAAGGGCGACAAGGTGAAGGCCGTGGGTGAAGAAGCCAAGCGCATGGTGGGGCGTACACCCGGCAGCGTGGTGGCCATTCGCCCGTTGAAGGAAGGCGTGATTGCCGACTTCAACGTAGCAGAGGAGATGCTGAGGCATTTCATTGAGAAGGCATGCCAGCGCAGAGGGTTGCGCGGGCCGCGCATTCTCATTGCCCACCCCTCGGGCATTACAGAGGTGGAGCGCCGCGCGATTGAGGAGTCGGCCGAGCACTCGGGTGCAATAGCTGTACGCCTTATCGAGGAGCCCATGGCCGCAGCCATGGGTGTGGGATTACCCGTATCCGAACCGCTGGGCAGCATGATTGTTGACATTGGCGGCGGCACCACCGAGGTGGCCATTATTTCTCTTAACGGCATCGTATACAGCCAATCCGAAAAGTGCGGCGGCGATGCGCTGGATGACACCATCACCCGCCACATGCTGGCTGCCCACAACTTGTTGGTAGGCCCGCGCACGGCAGAGGATATCAAGATTCGTGTGGGTTCTGCCCACCCCTTGCAGCAGGAGCTGCAAATGGAGGTGAAGGGCAGAGACCGCGGCTCGGGCTTGCCCAGGACGGTGACGGTGCGCTCTGAAGAAATACGCGAAGCGCTTAAGGATAAGCTGGATATCATTGTTCAAGCCGTGCGCCACAGTTTGGACCACTGCCCGCCTGAGCTGGCAAGTGACCTTTACGACCGTGGTATTACGGTGGCCGGCGGTGGTGCCCTGTTGCGTGGTTTGGCAGACCTGCTGCACGAGCAGACGAGCCTGCCCATCTCGATTGCAGATGACCCGCTGAGCGCTGTGGCAGAAGGTACAGGCAAGTTCCTGCAGGAGAACGACGACGTATTTGATGAGGAGTGATAGGACTGCGCCGATGCGCGCTGCCGATTTTCTCTTTACCAGCCGTTGACGCCTCTCCGCCTCGCAAAGCGGGGGAGTCAGCGGCTTTCGCCTTTGGCTACAAGGGCTATCAGGTAAAGGGGGAAAGCGGTTTGCATGCGCGGGCGTGCGGGCTCTGTAGTCATGTTATCGCATGAAGATCAACCCATAAACTAACCTGAAACTTTGTCTTTTATTTCTAAAATGATTAATAGCGTGAAACGCCTTTTCGGGTTCGGACAATGCAACCCGAAGGAAGGCACCACCATCGTCATCAACTCCGAGAAGTTGGAGCGCCGTGTCGCTTTGCTTGAGGAGGGCGTGCTGGAGGAATACAGCATTGAGCGTGAGGGCGAGGATAACATTGTCGGTGGCATTTTCAAGGGCCGTGTTAAGAACATTGAGCCGGGGCTCAAGGCCATGTTCGTAGACATCGGGTACGAGAAAAATGCCTTCCTGCACTTCTGGGATGCACTGCCCTTGGCGCTGGATTCTTCTTTGGAAGAGATTCAGAAGGAGGGTCGCCCCCGCAAGCAGCAGAAGAAGATTACGAGTAAGGATATTCCGAACATTTACCCCATCGGCTCCGAGATTATGGTGCAGGTGACCAAGGGCCCCATCAGCTCCAAGGGCCCGCGTGTTACCACTAATATCTCACTGGCAGGGCGTTACATTGTGCTCATGCCGTATACGGACCAGTTTGGTATCTCTCGCAAGATTGATGACCCGAAGGAGCGCCAGCGCCTGCGCCAGATTGTGCAGAAGCTCAACGTGCCCGAGGGTATGGGTATCATTATGCGCACGGTGGCCCAGGGGCAGCGGTTCCGCCACTTTGTGAGAGACTTGGCCATGCTGCTGGAGCAGTGGCGAGATGTTGAGGCTAAGTATGCCGAGAATCCCGCACCGCTTTGCGTGTACCGCGAGCCCGACCTCATTGAGCGCACGGCACGCGACTTCTTGACAGACAATGTGGACAACATTGTTTGCGATAACCAAGAGACCACGCAGCGCATGCAAGAGATTGCCGGCCGCATTTCTCGCCGCGCCAAGCGCCATATCCAATATTACCCCTGCCGCCAGCCCATTTTCGAGGAGCTGGGCATCGAGAAGCAGATTAACGAGGCCTTCCAGCGCCAAGTGTTGCTGCCCTGCGGCGGTTACTTGGTGATTGATGAGACGGAAGCCCTTATTGCTATTGATATTAATACCGGCCGCAACAAGGGTAATAAAGATTTGGACAAGACGATTCTTGAGACCAACCTTGAGTCCGCCCGCGAGATTGCCCGCCAGCTGCGCTTGCGCAACATTGGTGGCTTGGTGGTGGTAGACTTCATTGATATGCGCCACCGCAAAGACCAGTTGGCGGTGTACAAGGCCATGAAGGATGCCCTCAAGCGCGATAAGGCCAAGACGCAAGTGATGCAGATTACCCCCATTGGCCTGATGGAGATGACCCGCCAGCGTATCAATGAGTCATTGCTCGACTACGTGAACGACCACTGCCCGTATTGCCATGGCCGCGGCCGTATCAAGAGCGTGATGACCATGAGCGTGGAGATTCAGCGCCAGCTTAAGGCCACCATTCTGCGCTACCGCGAGAATGTGGGCGATATGATTGTGGTGGTGAACAGCGATGTGCTCTCACGCTTTAAGAATGAGGACTCTAAGCTGTTGATGGAGCTGGAGCGCCAGTGCGCCGGCCGCCTCATCTTCCGCTCAGACCCCAGCATTCATCGAGAGGCCTTCGCCATTCTTGACCCTGCGCGCAACAACAAGCCGCTTTACCAGGTCAATATGTAACATTTAACGGCAGAGGGCACCCAACACACCGCGGTGCCCTCTGTTTTTAAGGTAATGTTTAAGCTACCACCCGGATAGACGCCTAATGCTGTAAATGCCCATTTGTCAGCCGGTTGGCGCATGCACCGGCGGAGCCCGAAGGGAAGAGAGCTGAGTGTAAGCGAGCCGAATCCTAAAACCCCGCATCTGCGGGGTGGCATAAAATAGCCCGGGGTAAAGCTGCGAAGCAGCGAAACCCCGGGGAAGATGTAAAATAAATCGGAACCCCGCAGGGGTGGCATAAAGCGTGGCTTGGATATTAACGTGCAATATGTAAGTGGTGCTATTCGATTTGGCTTGTCGTCATAGACAGAGAATGTTATAGTAAGAGTATAGTCTGGACATATATGAGAGACACCTATTCAAATATTTACCTGCACATTATTTTTCACATCAAAAACAGTGCAGACCCCATAGCAGAAAAAGATATGCCGGAAGTATTTCGGTACATAGGTGGAGTTATACGCTCAAATGCCGGTGTTGCCCATGTTGTGGGGGGAATGCCTGATCATATACATATTTTGACTTCATTACCCCACACATTATGTTTATCTGATTTTGTACGCTCAATCAAGGCTAACTCAAGTAGATGGATAAAGGGAATTAACCCCCGATATCAGAATTTTTCATGGCAAACCGGGTATGGTGCTTTTTCTGTGAGTGAGTCTTGTAAAGGTACTGTCACAAACTATATTTTGAATCAAAAGGAACATCATAAACGTATATCTACGCATGACGAGTTTCTCCACTTTCTTGAAAAAAACGGTTTCAGGCAAACAGATGGAGTAGGGAAATAAAAATGTTGCAATTTAATGCCATACATTATGCCACCCCTAGCGGGGTTCTGATTTGTTATATGGGCGGTCCCGGGGTTCCGCCCCTTACGGGGCTACACCGCCGGGCTACCATATGGCGCCCCTGCCGGGGCTCGGAAATTCGGCCCGCATGGGCTCCTGTCGTCGCCTGCGGGGTACGACGAGCCAGCCACGGGTAAATCAAATTAATTTCTGAATCCTCCATTTAAACAGACTGCGTGTTATCAACTAAAAAGTTTTTTATCATCAAAAAAATGACTGACTCCCCTCAAATTCAGGTACCGGAATACGCGCTCACGGTGGTGCAGCGTTTGGAGCACTTTGGCTACGAGGCCTATGTGGTGGGTGGCTGCGTGCGCGATAGCCTGCTGGGCCGCACGCCCAAAGATTGGGATGTTTGCACCAACGCCACCCCCAAGCAAGTGCTCGGCGCGTTCAAGCGTTTCAATGTTATCAAAACGGGCCTTCAACACGGTACTGTTACCGTGATGGTTAACCGCGAGCCCGTGGAGGTTACTACCTTCCGTATTGATGGGGAGTATACCGACAACCGCCACCCCGACGCCGTTACCTTTGTGTCGCGGGTAGAAGAAGACCTTGCCCGCAGAGACTTCACTATCAACGCTATGGCGTACAATCCCACCCGCGGGTTGGTGGATGCCTTCGGCGGGCAGCAAGACCTTGCAGCCGGCGTCATTCGCTGCGTGGGCGAGCCCGATGCCCGCTTCAACGAGGATGGCCTGCGCATTATGCGCGCCCTGCGTTTTGCCGCGCGGTATGATTTTGCCATCGAGCGCGAAACCGCTTTCTCCATGCGCCGCAACCGCCATTTGCTGCAAAATGTGAGCGTGGAGCGCATTTTTACCGAGCTGAAGGGGATTCTCGTGGGCAACGGCGCGCGCAGTATGATGTTGGCGTTCCCCGAGATTTTCAGCATCATCATGCCCGAGGTAGAGCCCATGTTCGGGTTCGACCAACGCAACCCGCACCACATTTATGACGTGTGGACGCACACCGCCCACGCCGTGCAGGCGGTGCCGGCAGACCCCGTGCTGCGCCTCACCATGCTGCTGCACGACATAGGCAAACCCGCCTGTTTCTCGGTAGATGCCAAGGGCAAAGGCCACTTCTACGGCCACCCCGAGAAAAGTGCCAAAATGGCGGAAAAAATCTTGCTGCGCCTTAAGAGCGATACCGCTACGCTTGAAAACGTGCGTACCCTCGTGCGCGTGCACGACCACAGCTTCCCCTCCACCCGTGCCGGCATGCGCCGCTTCATCGGCCGCTTGGGTATGCCGGTGGTAGAGCAGCTCTTTGCCGTGAAACGCGCAGACCAGGCCGCGCAATCTACCCACGAGCAGGCCGCCAAAAAGGCAGAGCTGCGCGACGCCGCCCTCCTCATCGAAGACCTCTTGGAAGAGCCCCCCGCCTTTACCGTGAAAGACCTCGCCATCAATGGCCGAGACCTGATTACCATGGGTGTAAAACCCTCGCCCGCCTTGGGCGAGCTGCTGGAGCGCCTTTTAGCAGAAGTGCAAGAGGATAAATTGGAAAACGCCCGCGAGCCCCTGCTGGCCCGCGCACAAAAATTCATCAATATCTCAACAAAAAAACGCTGATGCCACAGAACCAAGACCGCATGATTCTTCACCTCGGGGTTACGGGGCACCGCATGTTGCCTGCGGAGCATCTTGCCCGCATTCAAAACCGGCTTAACCACGTGCTGGATACCGTGGTGAAGCAAACGCAAGACATTTACCAAAAACATGCTGCGTTTTTTCATAGATTTTTTCAAGACCGCGCGCCGCTGTTTCGCTTGGTGAGCTCATTGGCCGAAGGCGCAGATACCATGGCGGCAGAGGCCGCCTTGTCTCGCGGGTTTGGGTTGCTTGCTCCCATTCCGTTTGGCAAAAATGAATATGCCACCGATTTTGAGGCGGGGGCTGCGCGCGAAAAATATTATGAGTTTTTGGGCAAGGCAGAGCAAGTGCTTGAGCTAGCCGCTTGCTCCCAAGAGGAGGATTCCTCCCAAGGCTATGCAGATGCCTCTGACATCATGCTTTGCCATACCGATGTGCTCATAGCATTATGGGATGGCAAGGTTACTAAGTATAAAGCCGGTACATATGCTACACTGCGGGCAGCCCGCAAAGCACATTTGCCGGTTATCGTCATTCGCACAGATTCCCCCGAGGCGCCCGTCACCTATTATTCCTATGCAGAAGAGCTATGCCGCCGTGTGGATGAATACTGCTTGGGCGATATCTGCAACTGGGAAAGCACCCTTACCACCAACAAGGCATGGATGCGGTAAAAATTGCTTATAAAATTGACAACTCATCGAACATGAATAAACGCTTATTGTTATCCCTTGCCGCCGTGCTTATGCTTGCCTCTTGCAGCCAAGTGGAGCAACGGCAGGCGCTCTTGGAGCAAGCCCGCGCAGACTACCGAGCCCGCACCCACACCGAGGCCACACAATCTGCCCGCCAAAAGTTTACAGACTGGCAAAACGCACTGACCAACGCCTCTTATGCCGAGTTTTACCGTACCGATGAAACCAAGGGCGATGTGGTACCCATGGTGCAGCCCGTAAAAATCCGCGGCGCGCAGTTACAGCAGCTCCTCGGCATCCTCCGCCAAGCCCAACCCACCCCATTGCCCGATGCGGATGTGTTGACTACCCCGGGCTCTGAGCCCCTCGCGCTGAATGGTGAAGGTGAGGTGGTGCCCACTTGGGAGCTGCCTCCCCCTATCTTGCCTGACTCCTTCTGGGCGCTCGATTTTCTGCGCTTTTATGATGCAAACGGCAAGATGATTGAGCCCGAATTGCAGGCATTCTCAGATATGGTACCGGCGTCCGTGGCCCAAGAAAAACGCAACAAGTGGACGAACGCCAACCGCCCCTTTATCGTGCTGCCCGATGCCGAATGGCAACGCTACCGCCAGCTGCCCGCCTACCGCACCTTTGTCTCGCGCCTCAAAAAAGCCCACGCCACCGGCAAGTGGGATGTCACCCCCGATTTCTCCGCCCTTTAAAAACAGCGCTTTTCAACGGGGCTTGGGTCTTGGCTCGCTTGCGCTTATTCTAAAAGCTGCAATACCCCCACGGGTAAGCCCAGAGCGCAGCTTACCACGGTGCAGGGGACATCTACCCCGACAAATAAAATGGCGGTGAGGGGCAATTTGATGACGGAGTCGGCAGAGTAGCGCATCTCGGGGGAGGTGAGGTAGGCCACCAGTTGCCCGTCTTTCTCGCGCTCCACATGATTAGTTCTGTAGCCCATGCGCACGTCTTTGAAGCTGCGCTTGAGGGGCACTTGCTTGGCCTTGGCGGCATCCCACTCTTCCTCGGTGAGGTAGGGCGGGGCATCTGCCGCGGGCTCGGGCAGGGTGAGCCCGGTACACAACTTGGCATCTTTGGCGGGCAGGCGGTAATACAGGGTCTCGGGCTCCCAACGGCGGGCGCCTTTTTCAAATCCCACCTCTTTAAGCCGCGGCATGTAAACAAACAGCGCGGCGTATGTGTTGTTGCTGTATACCGCCGAAACAGGCAAATAGCAGGCGTCATCCACCAAATAGCAGCATTCTGCCCATTTATCGTCAACGGGTTCCGGGTCGGCATTAAATTGGCAGCTATGCAACATGCCCTCAGACGTGCATACCGCACAGCTTTGCAGCATCAACCCCGCCCCACATACCGCTATCAATTTTTTCAGCATACTCACCGTCAAACTTTTAAAAACTTCGCACCTTATACCTTGTACTTTGTACCTTGTACTTTATACCTTGTACTTTGTACCTTATACCTTGTACTTTGTACCTTGTACCTTGTACCTTGTACCTTGTACTTTGTACTTTGTACTTCGTATTTCGTATTTCTTACTTCAGCTCATTCAGCATATCCCACCGTTTGGTGCAGCATGGCCTTTTTGCCACCGGTAAGCCCCAGCTCGCGGGTAAGGGCAGGGCGGTCCGTCATGCCACGAATAACGGTTTGCATACCTTTGGATGCAGCGTACAGGTACACATTTTGGTAGGCAGAGCCCACATGGGCTTGGCCCCAGCCCTCATCCGTGGCCACATACAGCAGGTGCAGCGGGGCTTTGGTAACAAAATCTTGTTGGTCGCACAGCGGAATGAGGTTTTTGTCATTCACCTTCACCAGCGTGTTGTCTTTGGCCTCGTAGCGCCAAGTGCCCTCGGGGGTGAGCACATACAGCTCCATATTCTGCTTGTTGCGGGCCGTGGGTATGGTGCGTGTGCCACGCTCGTTCATGCCCCATGCCACCCACAGTATCTCGCTGAGGGTTTGGTCGTCCACCTTGTGCTCGGGGTTATAATTGCGGCCTGTTTGGCGGGCGGCAATGGCCTCCATCAGCGGCATGCCGCCTGTTTTGTCGGGCTCCGGCAGCTGTTTTACCTCGGCGCCCATGCCGGTAAAGGCAAGGGCACATGCCATGATGCTCATCAAAATGTTGTGTCTCATACTCTCTCAACTATAACAAAATAATGGATTGGTGTCAATTCTCCATTAATGCCGATATTCTTTTTGGGCTATATTAATGCTTTCGGTTGGTAGTTAATAGCCTCTTAAATCGGAGTTTAGTGGGGAGCTGGCTCGCGTATGCGAGCGGAATTTTTGAGCCCCGGCGAGGGGCGGAAAGAATCTTAGCCGGAGCGTGCAGTGAGCCCGCGAGAGCGGGCGAACAAAACCTCCGGTTCAGATAGATAAAAAATAGGAGCCCCGTTGAAAACGGCGGCGACAGAAAAGCGTGGCTTTATGATTTACGACCATCAAAACATTAAGCATCAATATAATTTCATAAAATCAATAACGGAATAATTCATCCTCTTTTTCATTTCGCGGCGGCTATTCTGTCACCGCCGTTTTCAACGGGGTTCCATTCATCTTGTATCACTACCGGTGGTTCCGCTCGCCCGCTGTCGCGGGCTCCCTGCACCACCGGCTAAGCTTCTTATCGCCCCTAATCGGGGCTCTGGAATTCGGCGCGCCATCTGCCCGATAAATTAAAATTTACGGGATGAATATTTCAATTTTCTCTAATAGTTCCCACGTGTACAGGCTTTTCTTTTTCTGCAGTTTGCAATTGTGTCTAAAACGCCATATTCAATGTGACCGAATCCTCACGGTGCAAATCTTGAAAATGGAATCGATTTGGTGTTTAGTATAGGTGTCGGCAGTCAACAGATATACCGACATTAACAAAAAAATAAAACATGAACAAACAAATCATGATGATGGTGGCTCTTTCTATGGGAGCCGGTATGATGGCTCAGGCTCAGGATCATAACCAATTTGATTTCGGTGATTGGGCAAAAGATAGTTTCACTCTTTTTAATGCCGAGAGAGATGGAGCCCCTAATCCGTATGTGCAGGAGTTATCCCTGAAGTTCCGTGGCCAGTTCCAAGGGGCTTATGTGGACCCTGCCGGTGGTACAGACCGCGTTAAGTGTGCTGCCGATGGCCGAGATAAACGTGATAACAACGAGTGGCGCCGCTTTCGCATCGGTGCACAGGCTAGGGTCTTTGATCATTTTACCTTAAAAGGTGTGTGGAATATAGGCGGCTTGGATAGCCGCTATAAGTATGAGAATGGTCAGTGGCACCGCTCCTCCACCTCTTCTTCTGTAGATGAAATTTATATTGCCGGTCAATTTGACCCTGTGGTGGTGAACCTTGGTAAACATAAGCCGGCATATATGGGCGAATACCGCACCTCCAGTGCTAAATTGATTACGCTGGAGCGCTCTGCTATTGTAAACCAACTTAAGGCAGAAAAGCTTTACGGACTTTCTGTTGCCCGAGCAGATAAAAAAGCAAGCCTGCTTTGGAATGTCGGTGTGTGGGCTAATGGTCAGCGAGATTCTAATACTTGGCTGGAGCCCTCCTTTAACAGCGATGACGGCTTCTTGCTGGGGGCGTCTCTTGGCTATGCAACCGGTAAAAAAAGTCGCTTGACTTTTGATTATATGCACAGCACACGCGACCAGGGCGCGCAACACCCCGGTACGGAGTACGCCGGCCCCGGTGCTCAGGATGTTCTTGCCATTACTTGGGAGGCTCAAGAAAATGATTTATCCTTTATGGCAGAGGCTATGGCAGGCTTTAATGTGTACGATGCCGACCCCGGTGGTGAAAACGTCTATGGCCTGGTGTTGATGCCCTCCTACCGCTTATCCCCGCATTGGGAGGCTGTAGTGCGCTATCAGCTTGCTGCCGGTAGCAATGCTGTAGCGTCCGATAGCCGTTATTACACGACTAACGGTGCGTCCTCCGGTACTTGCGACCTGCAACACGGCCTCTATTTCGGTGCAAACTACTATGTGAGCCCGGAAAACCCGCATGCTCTCAAAGTGATGTTGGGTGCCGAGTATATCAATTCTCACGGTACAGATGCTGCCGGTAACAAGGGTTTCACCGGTTGGCAGTTATCTTCCGGTGTTCGTTGGGATTTCTGAGCCGGGTGCCCCCCCTGACGGGGGGGCGATATGTTGTTTTGCTTTTCTCGGGCGGCAATGGCCTTTATTAGCGGTATGCCGCCCGTCTTGTTTGTTTTACCTCGGCACCCATGCCGATACGTAACAGATTTAGCGTGGCCGGGTATCAGTTTGATTTAACCGCACCACGGCTTATCAGGAATCGGCGTGTGGCATTGTTGGGGTCGTTGCCCACGCAATCCAACGGCGTTTTGCCTTTGTTGGTGCGGCGGTTGATTTCCGCACCGTTATCGACAAGCCATACCACCAAATCATAATACCCCATGCCCGCAGCATAGTGTAGAGCTGTGTTACCCTTGGTTTCTGCTGTGGTCACGTTCACATCCTCGCCGTTGATAATCATCGGCAGCAGCATGGTCAGGCGCTTCTTGTAAAGCTTCATGTCGGCATTGGACGGGGTGTAGTTCTGTATAGAGGTTAAGTATTGCTGCAACTGCGTGCGGTTAGCGCCACCGTGGTTGAGGTTAGCCTCGTTGGGAGTGCTCCGTAATTGCTGAGCACGTTGTTGCAGGTATGTATAGTTGCTGTCACCGGGTTCTTGTGGGCGTTTGCCCATGTTGTTGCGAATATTGATGTTAGCTCCTTTCACCAGTAACATATCGATAACGGGAACAGCGTTTTTCCCGGCAACCATCATTACTTGGTGCAGTATGGTATTACCATTACTATCTTGAGTGTTGACGTCTACTCCTGCATCGAGTATCAATTTTATGTATTGGTAACTCTCTTGTGCTCTTTGCTCTGAATTGAACCAGTAATAGTTTTTGAATAACAGCTCCTTCCCTTTAGCTTTGATATCTGCACCATGGCGTTGCAGACAGAGCAATACTTTGTATTGAAGGTTGACAGTTAAACACTCTGTTGCCGTTGCTGCACTCGCTCCCATGGCAAATGCTTGTTCCATATTGGCAATATTACCTGATTTTACTGCATAACGTAAGGCAAAATCTGCATCTGCTCCCTTATGCAAGAGTGAGGTGAAGATATCCGTTGGCATGTTATATCCACCCAAGGTATGGATGAGTTCTGTGGCATCTTTACTGTTGCAACCACTTTTTACCCATTCACGTACTTTTTGCCAATCATTATTTTTTTGTTCGTCTGAGATATCGTAGTTGTTCATACGTTGTCTCACTTCGGTTAACCAAGGCATATGTGCCGGAATGATATCCATGTGATTATCTTCTGCTGCCACAATAGTCGGTTTTTGTTGACCCTTGGTGTACTTTTGAACCATAGGAAGAATATGATTTTGAAGTTCTTCTACGGATAAGGTGGCATCTGCGTTGGTGTCTGCCTCATCAAAGTTTTCTAAAGTTTGTATGATGCTGACAGTAAAGACGCCATTATTCCATTCATCACCTTCTTGTGCCAGTTCTGCACCGCCGGCACCGGCAATAATGTTGATGCCTCGGTAGGCTCTGTCCATGGTGAATATATCTTCGATGTATCGCTTTGTTTGCCGTTCTGTTTT
This sequence comes from Akkermansia sp., assembly GCA_045576695.1. GTDB lineage: Bacteria > Verrucomicrobiota > Verrucomicrobiia > Verrucomicrobiales > Akkermansiaceae > Akkermansia. The sequence goes on along the minus strand of JAZNGY010000116.1, from coordinate 9,881 downwards.
AAGGACTGTTCCTGTTTTACGCAGCTTCATGCCACGAGTTTGCTTAGTTCGAGATGTATCCGTATGCTGTGGATTGTTTTGAGCCAGAGCTTCTTCTCCTGCTTCTCCGAGTGTGCCACTATGGCAGGTGTCTAACAAGAGCAATCCTTTTCTAGCAGGCGCAGACTTGAGGGTATCTACCAGTGCAGCCATGGAAATACTGGTCTCTTCCATACGCTCTGCATCGAACCCGGCTGCTGCGTATCGATAATCATGATTCTCATCCAAAAAACCATGTCCGGCTACGTACAGAATAACGCGGTCATTCATTTTGCTTCCTGCAAAAAATTCCTTTACTTTTTGCAGTACTGTAATATCAAACACCTCTTTATCCGAAAGTATTAGGGTATGAGCCCTTCCATTGGCATGTTTTCTGAAGCTCTCCGTGATGTCTTGAGCATCTTTCACCGCATAGCGGAGGTCACTCATGTCCTCGTTATCATACTCGTAATCAGATACACCCAGTGCTACCATGTACAGTTCTGACGGTTGAGTAACATCTTCGCGGAGAACGCGGAATTTAGTGTTATCACCGGCTATTCCCATGGAGTCAACGGGGCGAATTTCCAGCCAGTTTTGTCCAACTGCCAATGGTATTAGAACGGTAACTGTTTTTTCTTCTCCGGGGAGCAGCATCAACGTATTGTCCCACTCTTGCGGAATCTGCTTACCTTCTGCGTATACTTCTACTGCAGTAAGTGCTTTGTTTGGTGATGCTTTCAGATGCACATTGCAGGTCAGCATCGGGGTATTGCTGTATAGTTGTGGTAATTCAACCCGTGCCGATGGTAAAGAATGAAGTGATGGGGCTTCACTGTTTATGTTGTCCGCCATGTGGAGCTTGCGAAGCCATCTCTTAGTTGTTTCTCGCAAAGCCGCTATATCATCTTCGTTTCCGCCGAGTGCTTCTAATACCTCTGCCGGACGGTTTTTCCACGGGGCAAGAGTCTCTAGCGAAACTGTTTTTTCGCCTTCGCGGAATGCTAAGAATCTTTCACATTGAGGTGAACCGGCATAGTGCCCGTTCGGTAAAACAATGGCGTAGCCTTGTTTCGGGTCTACGTATAGGTCTGCTATTCTGTCAAGTTTTCCCGCCTCATCGACTTTGTTGATGTGGTAACAGACATCGCTTACCGGTTCTAAGAACCATTGTTTTTCAGATACCCATACCGGACAAAGGTATTTCTGGGGGGATTCGAAACGGTGTTTTACAGTATAGCTATAGTCTGTTGTGTCTAAGTCAAATACCGTGGTATATGCTCGCCCGTTGCTCCATTCGGAGACGATGATGACTTCTGCTTTATTTCCATCATCGCTGAGTTTAATAGAGTGATGGCGCACAAATGGTTCAGAACTTTGAACGTCTTCAATGAGGTTGTTGGCGCCGTATTCACTGTTGCCCTTTACTATGCAGGTATGATATGGTAACAGGGCACCGCTCTCTCCCTTTATGAGAGAGTCCCACTTGTACAAGTACGCTTCATTGTTCGGTGAGAGAATCCCGATAATACCCCCTGCTAAGTCTGAGCCTTCTCCGAAATGCCCCTCCATGAGAGCAAAGGGTGCATAACCTTGACTCCCTGTGCCTCGTTCCAGATAGCCGGGTTCCAGCAGATTGCAATCGTCGTCGTAGCTACCGTTGGGTGGAGGATTTAAGCTGTAGTGCAGGCGTTGCATCAAGTCATTGTTCGCATTTTCTATTTCTGAAGCATCAGTTGCGCGTGTTTTTTGTGTTTCCAATGTATCAAGATTGATTCCGTAGCTGTAGCTGTTTGCCGCGGGGGTGAGCCCCATGCGGTCAAATGTGTGGGTAAGTATGAGCATTGAGCCTTCACTGTGTCCGGTCGTGTAGATGGCGCGTTCTATCTCTCCTCGGTCATTCAATTTACCGGGAAATGCATTCCCTAATTCTTTCATTCCTGACTCCCTGCTTTTGAACCACCCCTCGGGTACTTCTTCGCTATTAAATACACCCGGGCGGAGTTTCGTGTTTTTGTAAATATTGCCGGGGTGTTCGGTGCTGAATGTTTTGGTGGTATTTATGGTGTTCCAATCAACTGCGAGCAAACGCTGGAAATTGCTGTTTTCCGGAATCCAAAGGTAGGTGCCGAAGACGTTTCCACTCCAGTCTTGAGCGTCTACTTCTGCCGGGGTGTAGTGTAGATAGTAAGCGTAGTTGCCGTCCGGCATTTTGGTGCATCCGGCGCAATATCTGGAAAATGTTGGCACGCAGAAGGTGCTAATTTCTCGTGCAGTGCGCGGATCCCAGCATGTCAGTATGGTTGCATCTGAATCTGTTTCTCCCGGAGTATTGGTTATGACACCTCTGTCATGAGTGAAGAGTTCCTTGTCGGCAATGTATCTGAGGTGTTTACGGAAATAGATGCCTTCTTGTCTGTCTTTTTGTACGTAGGCTCGTGTGAATACTTGAGTGTTTTCCGGGGTTTGCAGAATTTCACGCAGCTTTTTCTTACATGTGGCAATTTCTCTACATGGAGGAGGGTAGCCGTCGTTTTTATAGTTTCTTTGGTATTGTTGGCGCGTGGGGTATTTAGAGAAAAGAAAGTACTCACCCTTAAGGATTTCCAAGTAGTCAATCGGGGAGAGTTTGTCGCGCAGTTCTGCATTGATGTCTGCAAACTCTATTTTAACCCACTCCGGTAAGTCAACGTCTTCATTGTTATGCAAGGGGAGGCGATATGCTCGTGCATAGCTTTCATTTTCCGTATGAGAAGATGGTGTTTCATTATTTTTTACGGGCTTATTTTTGTGTACAGAGACTTTTTTGTTACTTGAGGTGCTTTTCCTGGCCGTTTTTTTTGTGCCGTATTTTCTGTCCAAGTCTCTGACCCCGCCATCTGCCGGAGGTGTCAGTAATATACCCGATAAGCCAATGAGTAAGAGTTGTTGTATGTTCATATTGATATGTTTAATTTAAAATTTAATACAGAGATAAAATGGTTACATGTCATCAGCGCTTTCTTCTTGGTTGGGCTCCGCCGGTGTATCACCCGCAGCGGAACGCCATTTTTGGGCTTCTTCTTCAGAGGCTTCTGTGCCGATACCCATTTGATAGCATTGGGCAAGTTTTCTGCATGCATCTGTGTGCCCTTGTTGGGCGGCTGCGCGGTATTGCTCCACCGCTTTTACAAAATTGAAGGGCTCTGAGCGGGTGTTGTAGTAGCATTCTGCCAGTTTGTATTGAGCATCTGCAATGCCGGCATCTGCAAACTCTTTGTACCATTTGATGGCTTGTTTGGTATCTGCGGGGGCTCCCTCGCCGTTGTTGTATCGCTCTGCTGCCGGTTGGGTAGGCTCGGCTTCCGCCTCTTCATCATGCTCTATCGCCGGGGTAGTGGCACTTTTTTTGACTTTCATACCGCGGGTGCGTACATCGGTGTCATTTGGTGCTTGGGCGGGCTTCTCCTCGGTGGCTTCGGGGTCAATGGTATCGGCCGGGGTAGGGGGCTGTGACTCGGGGGCGGTTTGCGGGGTGGGGGCCTCTGTGGTTGGTGGCGTGGGGCTTGCTTGGGGCTGGGCAGGCTGTGGTGCCGTTTCTTTTGCTGCGGCGGTGTTATCTTCTTGACCGCACGAAACCAAGAAAGCCAGGGCGGAACATAAGCTGATAATGCGGGGTGTATTCATGATGAGAAAAGTGGGGTAAGTGAGGTAGGGAAGGGCAGAGAGAATGGAGCACCCCACCCCGTGCATCAGTTCGGGGCCCTTGTGCGCAGTGGAGGGAGAGTGGGCTGTAACTGATGCCGGGGCGAGGGCCGGTGGTATTATTCGGCAGGATAGGTGGAGACGATGATGTGTTTTTCGCTCCAGAGGGTTTTCTTTGAAACGTCTGCCGCACTGGCCTTTTTGACCTTTTTAACGACCATACCGCGAGTCATAACCCCGTATGGTTCATCTTCTGTGGCGGCAGATGCCATGCCCTTGATTTCTTTGTGCAGGGCGTTGGAGTTGGTGCAGGCAATAACCTGTACCACATCGGAGCCGAAGGGCTCCGCAATCTCGATCTCGAAGCCGGCTTTGAGCGTCCCCGGTACTTCTACCCATTTGTTGGCGGGTATGAGGGTGTCTTTATGCCATTTGTTCGGGAAAAGCACCACAGAGGTGCCATCGCTCTGGTGGCAGATAACGGCAATATGGCATGTCCGGGGGGCGCGTACGCGGAAGGCGATGGTATCCCCCTCCTTGTAGCATCTTTCCCCGTCTACCGTGCGCAGGTCGATGTCGAAATCTTGCTTGATGTTGAGCAAGTTGGCATCTGCCACTTCTTCAATCCCCTCCATAGAGGCCTCTGCGTTTTGCGGCTCGATCATATCTGCCGCTTCGCTCGGGGATTTATCCGGCCATACTTTGCCGGCCACGGCATTGATGGGCCAGCTTACTTTGTCTTTGGTGATGCTGCCGTTTTCAAGCCAGGCGATTTCCGTGTAGAGGGTAACGGTGCGGCCGTCCGTAACAAAACGCCCGCGCACCAAGCCTTCTATGCCCTCCACCGATATTTTATCGACGGTTGTGCCGGGCTCTACCAAATCACTGGCCTGGAAGTCGCCTTCCATTTCTAAATCTGCCAGATTGGAGCGGGTGATGACTCGCACCTTCTTCGTTTTCGGGAGCGCGATTTCCAGCTCTTCGCGAATAACGGCAGAGAGCGAGGACATCATCGGCGTGTCGGCATACACAAAATTACCTACACCCAAGCGAATGGGCTTTTTGCTTTCCGGCAGTTGCTCTGCCAGTGATTCAGCAAGTGTGCGGAAGGGGTCTTCTTTGGGGGCAGCGCTGAGGCTGCCCGTAAGGCTTGCCAGTAAAAGAAGAGATAATGCTTTGATTCTCATGATGTGCCGGGGGTGTTATTCAGCTAACCATCATTTCGGTGGAGATGGTTTGCTGGGTTTTCTTTTCTATTTGTTGTTGTGGGGGAGCGTCTTTTTTTGTTTTAGCCTTAACCTTATCTTTAGCTTTGTTGCTCACCGTGGTGGTTTTTGCAGGTGCCGGGGTAGTTACCGCGGGGGTAGTAACGGCCGGCGTGGTGGGTACTGTGGCCTCTTGGGCGGGCTCTGCGCTGTTACAGGCGCAAAGCCCGCTGATGCACAGCACGGCGGTAAGTATGAATGCGTGTTTCATCTGCTGCCGTTGTGTGTGGGTGGAATAAAATCAGAGTACGGTATCAGACTCAATGGCAGAGCTGATAATCATGTCGATTTCCGTAGAGCTGGGGGCCGTGGCGGCCGGGGCGCTCTCTTCTCCGCTGGAGGGCGGTGCGCCTGCCCCGGTTTCTTCAATAATCAGTTGCTCCGTCTTCTCAGATACTTTGAGCACCTTGCCGTTTTTGTCTACGGTTTTGGTAATCATGCGCACCAAGGGACCCACCTTCATGCTGGCCGTTACTTCCGCAGAGTTGTCATCCAAGTATGTGATGCCGGTGATTTCTGCAGACTTAACCAAGTTGCTGAAGGCGGCCCTGATGTCGTCATTCTCTACCACAAAATCTTTCATTGAGGAGTCACTTGTAATCTGAACGCCGGCAACACGCTCTGCCAAGCGGCGGTATACATCAAGCTCTGCAGCGCGTTTGGCCATCACTCGGGCATGCCCGTCAGAGTTCGGGATGGCGGCGTTGCCCAATGCGTCAATTTCTTCCGTAAGGTATTCGCGGCTTACGGCTGTGTTGCCTTTGCTGAGCGATTGGTTGATGGATTCTACCAAGGTGCGCATCTTGACGGCCCTGATAACTTCTACGCGCCCGTCTTCGTGGTATACGGGCTTGCCGACTGTTTTAACACCTTTGAGCGTGGTAGAAAGCGCGCCTTTTACCTTGTCATCTGCCGCGGCAAGGTCTTTAACGGTTGTTTCACCATCCAGAGAGATACCCATAATGCGCTCTGCCAGTATGCGGGTGGCATCAAGCTCTGCGGCGCGTACGTATTGTAATCTCTTGGCTGTGGGTACTTTCTTCCAGATTTCCGGCAGGGTGCTGTCGGCTCCCTTCTTGATGCTGACGCTGGGGGCGGCCTCTGCTACCGGCAGGTGTACCAGTACGGGGGAGAGCAGGGCAAGGATCATGTGTGCTTTGATTTTCATGGTTATATTATATTGTTTGGGTTAATTGTTGAGTTGTTGTCTGACGGCGTCTTCGTTCTTTTTGAGGGTGGCGTTGTTCTCAATGGCCTCGCTGTATTTGCTGTCTTGGTCAATTTCGTAGGCCTTTTGAAAGTATTGGTTGGATTTGGGGTAATTCATATTATTGCGCTCATAAAGCCCCAGCAGGAAGTAGGCCTCTGCTTCATCCGGTTTTTGTTCAATGGCTTTCAGTGCTAAGGCTTTGCCTTCGTTCCAGTTGCCGGCTGCGCATTGCTCGGCAGCTTGCTCCACATAGGGGTTTTCATCATTACCCTTTACCCTCTCGTAATATGTGTAGCTTTGCGGGGTGATGTCTTCCAGCACTTCTTGAGCAATATAATAGCATTCGCTATCGGTGGCAAGGTTGCCGGAGGTGTCTTTGTATACTCTTGTTCTGAAAGACCTGCTGTACGCATTGCCTATGGTTACTGTGGCGTGTAATTCGTAAGTGGTATAGGTGCCATTTTGTGTTTTGTGATCTTCTGAGGTGATATATGCTCTTATCTGGAGAACAGCTTTTGCAGAAGTGTACCCTCGTCCGCAAGGATTATAATAGCCATCCTTCTCCATTAGTTTCCAGAGGTAGTCTCTGATGCTTTCTCCTTCTTCCGAGCCTGCGTATGATTGAAACATGATATATGAGTCTCTGCCGAAGTTTACTTCTGCCGGCATTGCGGATTCTAATTGGATTTGTACACCGCAAGAGCAGATGACGGTGCTGCATACTATAGCAGCCGGTATTGATGCTATAAGGTATCTTGTGTTCATGTTTTTATGCTGTGTTGAGAGTTAAGTTATTTTTTCTTTTTGATGAGTTTGAGGCAGAGCAGCCCAAGCGCAACGCCCACTGCGGCAATGATACCGCCTATCATGAGCCACGGGCTGCTTGCTTCTGTTTCTGTTGCCACGGCCTCCGGTGCTGCCGCAGGTGTGGATTCTGCCGGTGCTGCCCCCGGGCGGAAGGAGAGATAGCGTTTCTCGGAGCGGTCAAGCCCATACCCCGGCAATACGGCATTGATGACTTTTGCCAAATCTGCGGAATTGAGGCGAGATTCGCACTCTACCACGGAGACGCCCGCGGCATCTATGCTGCGTACCCATACAGAGCCGATGGCTGTTTGCTTTTCCAACTCGGCTTTCAGTTTGTCTGCGCTTGCCAAATCCAACCCTACGAATTCCAGCTTAATTGTGGCGCCCAAATCCATTTCTGCCGCCCAGTGAGAGAATATACGGCGTATGAGCATCCAGCCCGCATCCGTATTTTCCTTGTGTTTATTGCCCTCCATGAATTGACGTACGGCCTCGCGTGCCGCTGCCGTGTCGGAGGATACATTGCGTATCACAATGTCTCGAGATTGGAAGTTTTCCGTCAGTACGAGGCTGCCGGTGGCTGCATCTCTTACTTTAACATCAAAGCCCAAGGAGTATTTTTTGCCGGGTTTGCTGCCGTAGTAAGACTGCGTGCCTTCTGCGCTGCCTATGATTTTACCTTCGATGATATAATCGCAGCTCGATACGAGCCCTTGGCTGCGCAGCTCGCCTTCCGTTTTTCTGCCCAATGTTTGCGCTCGCTTGGACAGCATGCCTCCTTGCCCCTGCGCATTTTCTAAGTCTACTACTTGCAAACCGCATTGGCTCAAATGATTGCGTAACCAGTCACCGCCCAGTGTGCCGTTTTTTACCCCCTCAATTTCTTCTTCTATCATGATGGCTACTCGCGGGCTCTCGTGCTCTTTTGCCATCATTTGGAAGGTCATGGTGTCATTGGCGGCTATGGGGCCTTCCCCCACGTCTGCCTTGATGGTGACGGTGTAAAAGCCATCGTCGCTCAAACCGGAGGAAAGTACCTCGTACTTCTTGACATACCCGCGCGCTTTGGTGAACGTGCGGTCCAGCGTCAATTCGTAGTTCTCCATGGCTGATTCGCTGACCAAATCTACACCTGCACCTGTTCGCACGGCCTCGCGCAGGGCATCTGTAAGGGCTTGTGTGCGGGCAGATGGCGCATCGCCCGCGGCGCGCCCTTCTGCCTCTACTTCCACCCCTTTGCTTATAGAACCCAGTAGAGCCGGAATTGCCAGAATTGTTGCTAATTGAGAGATAATGTATCGTTTCATGATGTTTGGTGATAATAATTATATCTAACATCTATTTAAATATCTCAAACGGGTGGTGTTGTCAAGTAGAAATCTCAAAAAGATACATTAAATCGTTGGGTTAGCTCTCGATTTTAGGGTAGAAATTCTCAAATTGCGCGCAAATGCTCAAAAAAACTATTGGCGCAGCAATCGCAACAAAAAACGGAGCCAACCGCTGAGGCGGGGGCTCCGTTAGGGAAGGTGTAGGGTATAATCTTAGTTAGCGAGCGAGCTCAGCTGCTCAGTGGCAATCTCAATGCCTGCAAAAATGCGGCGGATCGAAGCCGCAACACACTTCTTGCTGACGGTCATATCGATTGTATCAAAAACAATTTGGCTGTACAAATTGCCGTCTTGGTCAAGCCAGAACTTCATGCCGTATTCTTCGTTGAGATTGTTTATGATGTCGAGCGCAGCAGCGCGGTTCTGTGCGGGGATTTCCATGCTTTTAAATGCAATGAGAGAGAGTGTTTCTCTTTCTTTGTCGGCGTTGATAGCGATGATAAACTCGCTATCAACACCGAAAACAATACTGCCATCTTCTTCTTCGCTGTATTGAATCTCAAGCTCATCAAGCACATTTAACACAACGCCTTGATTGGCGTTGTCTGATATGGGGCCGGCTATGGCTGCCGGTGTTGCACCGAGGCAGAGAACAGCAAGCACGTGGGTCATTTTTTTAAGCATAATTCTAGTGGTGTATGTTGCGTATACATTGATAGCTTTGCAGTTGCGAAAGCACTGAATTCTATTCTCTGCCTTTGATGTTGTCAAGTGAAATATACGTGAAAATGATAATTAACCTTGCATTATGAGTGAGTTTGCTCTCTCCGGTCATGTGGGCACTCTGTTGTGGCTATCAAAGTGTCGAGTTTTTTGCTCCGAAACTTCACTTTTATTGCGCATTTTCTGCTCGTTTTCAGAAAATACGCTTTTTTGTGTAGAAAAATGCAAAATTTTTGCGTTGTATTTTCAAGGGTTTATGAAAAATGTGACAAAAAAGTGAAAATTTTTAGAAAAATTGGCTTGACGTTCGGTGTCGATTCTGGTAAGATTCTCGGCACACCGACACGGTGTAGCTCGAAAGGCTGAGCGGCTCGAACGAGAAACGCGAAGCAAGCCGAGCGAGGCAGTTTTCAAGTTTACTGACTTTCTGAGATGCTGAGGCTGAGTTGAAAAACTCGCCACCGGATACAACCTTCCGGGTGGAGCATCGGAGAGGATAAAGAGAGGGAAGGAAAAGGAAGTCGGAGGCCAAGCGGTCTTAGGAAGACAATGTCATAAATCAACTCCTTGGCTCACAGAACGACATGGCTACGATCCGACTTGGGTGACGAAAAATGGCTTCCCACTCTTTTTGACGCAATATGGGCGGTGCTTGATGAATATACGTGGGCATTTCCCGCGCACGTGACGAAGGAAAAGGTGGGCAGCGTCAGCGGAACGGTAAGGGCGGTCGATCTTTTCAGCGCGGAGACGGTATACGCGCTTGCCGAGATAGATTCTATACTCGGTGACACTCTTCCGCCGCTCATCAGAGAAAGAATAAGATATGAGGCAAAAAGAAGG
>JAZNGY010000115.1:0-6404 GCA_045576695.1 Akkermansia sp. | reverse complement strand
ATAACGCATGGCTGCGGGCAGAGGGATATATCTCGTTTTATCAACTCCTCAAACGCTGATTGGAAACCGCCGTATGCCATAAATGGCACGTACGGTGGTGTGTGAGGGGGCGAAAGCCCCCTACACGATCTACGGCACCGGTCGTTCTTCTCTGCGGCATCAGCCGCTCTTCACTACGAGCGCAAGCGAGTATAAAAACAAAGAAAAAGCATCTTCCCCCAGCCCACCCGCCACCCTCGACGATGCTTGTATATATATCACTTTAAACATCAAAAATCCAACATTAAACATGCGTTTTGGGTGAAATATTTGTTTTTGACGTTTATGTTTATGAAAAAAATATGTATGTTTTAGAAAAATGAAGCTTCGTAATGCGTTAAAATGCAATGTGGGTTTAACGAATTTGAGGTTTTGGTGTCATCATTGTCGGAATGTGTGCTTTGGGGTTGACGGCACGGGTAATATTTGTTATTCTGAAGAAAGTGCTATTAATGTATGAACAACATGAGACAACAGCTGCATATTGACACCGTAGCTAATCCCTTTTCGGTAGGGGTAGCTCATGGTGTGTTTGCGCCTGTCTCAAAATAATCAACCTATGAAACTGAAACTCTCTCCTACGCTTTACCGCAAGCTTTTAGCTCTTTTATTCGTTGTGCCCTTTACCATTTGTTCTGCGGCAATGTCTGCAGAGCCGGTGGCTGCGGAGGTTGCAGCAACAGAAGAAGAGAGCGATACGAGCACGGTATATACCCCAACTCAAAATGTGTTTACCATGGATATGCTATCCTTGGGAGTCGAACCGGCCGCTGCCAATCCTCTTGTTTGGGTAGGCAATGGGGTCAGCAGTTGGACGGGGCAGGGGGAAAGCACGGACTCCCCCTGGCAGAACTCTGCAGTGTATGTAGATGGCACACCGGTAATTTTCAATGATACTGCTGCCGGTGGCGATATCGTTTTGTCCGGTACCGTTGCTCCGGGGTTGATTACGGTAGATTCCGGCGCCGATAACGGTACCGATGAATTGAAATACGGCTACGCTTTTGTGGGCGAAGGTAAAATTGCAGACCATACAGATGCCGCCGGCAACACCATTCAAAAAACATCCCTTGTCAACGAGGGCTCTTCTACATTGATACTTGCTACCGCCAACACGTTTAGCGGTGGTATTACGTTGGGGGACGGTGCATCCCTCTACTTGGGGTGCGATGACGCCGCCGGTACCGGCAATATTGTTTTTGCGCCGGGGGATACAACCCTGATTGTGAATTATCATTCAAATGACCACTCCTTCCGTACGCCTTCTGTTAAAAACACGCTCGAGGTCCACGGCAACACCAAGATTACCTCGGGTATAGCATCCTACGGTGAGTTTATTTCAGGAGCTTCTACCCCCACCAACAGAATTGCTGCAGACTGGCGCACCCTCTCCTTGTCCGGCGGTATCACCGGCAGCGGCGAGCTTTCTCTTTATGGTTATTCTTACATGGTGAAGCCTACCACGGAGGAAGAAAAGGATATTACCTTTAACTACGTATCGGCCATAGAAGTAAGTGAGAAAGACGCCGTCACGGTTAATGGTGCAGAGCCGGGCCGTTTTACAGGCACTGTGTTCCTGAAAAACGAATTTAATTATCGCCCCACGGATACGAAAGAGGTGGTGGTAGATAAAAATAAGCATGTTGGTGGTGCTATTCAATTAACATTGGTAGACAATGTGTTTGAAGAGGCCACTCTTAATCTTACACGCGACCGCAATACAGGTCGTACCCCCGGTCATAACTCCAACCAAGGCGGCAACCAAGGCTACGGTATCACCTCCGACAACATTTTGCTGCTCAGCGAAAGCTCTCAAGTCACCGTCAAGGCATTGGAGGCCTCCTTCCATAACGAAGCCTTTTTGTACAACCACACCAATCAGGGCCATTACGCGTTGGTTACCTCATACATGGAAGGTAATTACGGCCAAAAAAATGAGCGTTGGCATGTGCGCGTGGTGACAGATGGTTATACAAACCTGGTTTTGGAGGATAACAGCGACGCCGTTCACGTCTTTTCCGGGTCTATGGGGTTTGCTCACTCTTATGTTACCTCCGGCCAAGCCTATATTCATGCCCCCAGTGTGCAGATTAAGGGTAACGTGACCAAGCAGGACGTCGTTGTGCCGGAGCCCTCCAATCCCGGTGCCGGTTCCTTGGGTGTAGAACAACTCAGTTTGGAAAAACGCGGTGCCTCTACCCAATATATTCATACCGCCAATTTGATGAATCTTACCGTGCAAGATGGCGTGTTGGGCTTTAATAACCTTTCTGTCAACGGTGGCTTGAAACTTGCCGGCAATTCTTTCTTGCGCTTGGGGGTTACCGGTACGATTTCCTCCGGCAACACTTGGGAGTCCATCGGCGGGGCTACGGCTGCTAACGGTGTTGCCGTGCCGGAATCCATGCAAACCAACAGCTTGCTTACCATCGGGGGCGGTTATTTGGAGGTAAGCTCTACCAAACAGCCCGGCAGAGGCACTTTGCCCACAACGGCTCATGTGGAAGGTAGCCTTACTCTTGCTGATTTCGGCTCCGGTACAGATCTTGTTTTCAATATCAACAGCGTGATGCCCGCCACAAAAGATAATTATGCCAATACCTTGCTGGATGTTACCGGCACGCTCACGTTGTGGAATACTACCGATATTACGCTCAATTTCAACAATGTCAACCTCTCTGCACAGTACGACCCGGAGTTGACCTATTATCTGGCATCTGCTAATGATATTGTTGTGAATCAAGATGCCTCAAACCCGTCCGCATTTATCACCGGCCGCACCATTACGTTGGGCTCAGGTTATTACGGCGAGCTGGCCATCGTCTCAGAAAACGGTCGCGAGTATCTTGCCATGAACGTGGTGGGCGACCCTCGCCGCACGTGGTCCGGTATGCTCTCCGGCAGTTATGAAGGTACGGAGGCCAACTACATCTGGCAGCATACCCCCAAGGCAAATGCAGATGATAACGATATACCGGATGCCCGCTGGAAGGAAAACCTGGTATTCGAAAACGGCTTGCTGGTTCTCTTCGGCAACCTGTACCAGCCCGAGGCGTGGGATGGTGTACACTCTTTGACCAGCCTCCAAACCGTGAATGTCTCCGCCCCGTTGCATGCCGGTAACGCGGTGCAGAGCGGGGAAGACGCCTTCCGTATTGACGGTGTGGAAAACTCTGCCTTGGGCTATCAAAAAGTGCAGATTGAGGGTCGCGTGGCTCCGGCCTCCATCGTAATCGGCGCAAACTATAACTTGGATGGAAGCAACACCTATGATGCCACCAACTACTATTTCTATGGCTCCGGGTACATAGATGAGGCCAATAGCTCAGAATTGGATGAAGCTTTCCTCGGCGGTACCACAGGCCTGCGCAAAATGGGTAACGGTACTGCGGTAATCGCTACTGACAACAGCTTTACAGGCGGTACCGTATTAGAGGGTGGCCGCATCGTTATGCAGCATCAAAACGCGTTGGGTACCGGCTCTATCGATATTGTAAACGGTGCTGTCTTGCAAGGCGATTTTGCTGATAACAGCTCAGAGTTTGCCTCGCTGCACGCTTTTACCGGAGAGCAGATGCAAACGACCGTAGTGTCTAATCCCGTAAGAATCTCTGTTTATGCGGACCCTTCCAACCCGGAGCACGTCAACTTGGTAGATGCCCGCTTATCCAACTCTTACAACAAGAAAATGGTGCTCACCCACTTGACTGGCTCCATTGATACCGTTGTGACTCTTTACGGCCACTCTATGGAAGAGGGCCAATATAGCTATGCCGTGTTCAAGGTGCTCAACCCCACGGGATTTGCCGGTACCGTGCGTATGGACGGTAACCTGGTCGGCAGTGATGTATACACAGACCTGTGGGATGGCAATGCTACCAATAACCTTGACGGTGGTAAGGTGCAGATGGAAATCATGACCGTCAACAAAGCGCAAGATGCAGATGGCGGTAACTGGCTCAATACCACCATTGACCTCTCCGTAGAAAACGGTACAGAGCGCACCGTGCTCGCGTTCGATGCCCTGGGTGGCTCTTCCTCCTCTCTTGCTACCGCTACTCAGATTGCTCAGGTCAATGCGCTGCACGGCAGCGGCATCAACGGCGCCGCTATCAATTCTTCCGTGCTCAGTATGAGTGAGGATAAAACCGTTATTCTGCAGATCCTCGGTACCATGGCAGGTGATTACGATGGTGTGCTGGGCTTCGGCGATTTTCAGAAAACGGTGGACTACACCGGTTCTCCTACCGGCATTGGCGAGGTTCATCACCATTATGGCCGCGCCGGTTCTGCCGGTACGCTCAATGTGCTTAAAGAAGGTAATATCACCCAGTCCGTCAACAGTGCTTGGCTTGATACTCTGACGGTGAAAGACGGTTACTTCGTGGTAGATAAAGCCTTGGTGGCACGCTCTATTTTCACCTCTGATGCAGACCACCTGATCGTCGGCTCTGTCAGCTACACGGCCTATCCCCACTCCCTCGTTGTGGGTGAAGGCGGCATCTTGGCTATCGATAGCACCCCCGCCGTAGATGCCTTTGCCGGTATTGCCCCGGGTATCCCCAAACGCTTGGAAGAAGTTGTTGTGGGTGGCGAAACCATTACCACGCAAGAGGTCGCCCCGGAAAAATACATCATCTTTGCCAATGGCGCCACCATCACCGGTTTTAATGATTGGATGACCAACGACGTGCGCAAAGAAACCGTTAACGGTAAAGAAGTCGAAATCCCCGTTGTATTGGATATCGAAAACGGCGCCACCGTTACCTTCAACACGCACAACTACACACCCGATGCATACATCAACGCCGATAATGATGTCTTCGGCAACTACAATCATAGCCACGTCATGCAGCTGCTGGGCATCATGGCGGGTACGGATGTGAATCTCACCTTCAACAACGAGCTCATCAGCGCCGCCGCTCAAGAAGCCGGCACTGCCACCCTGCGTGCAGACGGCTTGGGCTACACCGGCACCGTAGGCTCCGAGCTGGGCTATGCGGTTATCCGCAACCACAACGCCATGACCGGTAATATCACCGTGCTGGGCAACACTGTTCTGCAAGTCATACACAACGGCACCGCAAACAATATGGATGTGCTGGTTGACGGGCAAAACGCCGCCCTCCAGTTTGTGGATTCGGCCTCATCCCAGTATCTTGACCACTTATCCCTTAGCAACGGTGGTGCGCTCTTGCTCGGCGGTACGCAGAAAACCGCACGTGCTGCCGGCGGTTTTGCCCCGGCTTCTCTTGAGGATGCCGCCGCGGCAGGCGTCATCATGTCTGCCACGAACCGTTATGCGGACTCCACCGGCATCATCACCACGGCTACCACCGAGATGAACGCCGCCACCGCCACCCTCGGGGGGGCTGCCGGCTCTACCTCTACCATAGACAAAGTTCACCTTACCGCATACTCCGCCGGCACCCATAACCTGCACCATGCCACTGTCTCCTCCTCTGTTATCGAACTGAAAAAAGCAGTCTCCCTCAGCATAGAGACAGATGTGTATGTAGATTTCAACAGCGTGCTGAAAGGTACCCCCACTGCAGGCGCTGAGCCCATGCAGCACATTGAAGCCGCCCCCGACTTCTCTGTAGTAGCCCCCGTCTCAGCCACTGAAAACATCTTCACCGGCGCTGATACCACCATAGAGCTAACCCTGCACGGGGCTCACCTCTCCTACGCGGACTCTGTGCCCGTGTACCATGCTTATATCTCCCAGCTGCAAGATGTCAACGTAAGCGGAAACGGTGTTGTCCTTCAACTGGTATCCCCCACCTTCCTTGCCACAGCCCATTCCTCCGGCGCTGCCTTTGCTGCTTTGCAGATTACCGGCACCGGCCAATTCCTTTATGAATCCGGCAACCCGGGCTTAGTCTCATTCGACACCCCCGCATGGACTCTGCTGGACTTCAATGGAAACGCCCTGAATCACCTTTGGCTTACTGCCGATGATATTTTGGGTATCTACGGCGTAGAGGTTGCAGATACCATGCTCTACATCACCGTGCCAGAACCCACCACCGCCACCCTGAGCCTTTTGGCCCTTGCCGCCTTGGCTGCCCGCCGCCGCAGGAGAAGATAAGACGTCGCCATACAATTCTTCCCGTCGGCGGCCAGTCCGTGCGCCTGAAGGGCAACCCCATCCCTCCATCTACGGGGCGCCTCCCCGCCCCGTTCTTCACTATCCGCCTCGGTGCGTCAGCAGCGAGGCGGATTCTTCAGTACGACCGACGCGATATGCGCACTGCGGTGAAAGTCCGCGCGGAGCCGCGATGATGCGGAATCCCAGACCTGAAGAACAACTGCGGGGAGGTAACGAACCGTGGAAAAGGAAGTTCGAGGGGAAATCCCGACTG
>JAZNGY010000114.1:0-4306 GCA_045576695.1 Akkermansia sp. | reverse complement strand
CTATAGCAGCAGAGCCAAGAAGTACTGAAATGTACGAAGCCTCGACTGAAAGATGGAAAGCGGTGCAAGTCCGAATCCACGTAACAGTGCGGAGGAGTTGACAGGGTATCCGGCGAGGAGAGATAAAAGAGTTGCGGCAGGAACATTAGTTCCGGAACCAATCACACACCACCGTACGTGCCATTTATGGCACGTACGGTGGTGTGTGAGGGGGCGAAAGCCCCCTACACGATTGGGGAGCTTATGAGGTTTGGAATCATGGAGAACATGATGTCAGAATCAAGAATATCATGAGAATGCTCATTAATCACGGTGTTGACATCCATGCTACTGCCTACGACGGTAAGGTGAATATCTTGAACTTCTACCTAGACAGAGGAGACGAAGAATTTGCATCCTACTTAATGCAATTAGGGGTGAAACACATCGAGTTCCGCAAAAATTGGTAAGCATACTTGGGGTTTTGCAGCCCTTTTTATGAAAATTATCCGTTATCGGTTAATTTTGTGGCGGCTTTTTGGATTAAATTTTCCAAATTCGGTTTGGGCCTGTAAATGAATTCACGCGAGATATTTTCCGAGTACAGGAACCCCAGTTTTTCAAGCTTGTTCAAGTCTGTGCGTGCCGTTTGGCGTACAACATCGTACGTATGGCAGTGTGCGGTAACGGATGTGTACGTGTCCGGGTGGTGTATGAAATGGATCAATACTTGTTGTTGTCGGTGATTGAGGAGGGGGAATCCCCTTTCAAGTGTTTGCTTAAATGAGTCTTTCGCCTGCTTCTTTTGCCGCACATGCACCATGAGGCCATTAATCGAGTTTAATATGGTTTTTAACTGGTTGATGATAAAATAGTTTAAATCATTTTCGTCTTCTTCGGTGTTGAGGAAGGCCTCATAATAGGAGCGAGGATGGTTGAATATTTCTCGCGAGATGGAAATGAATTCAAACAACCAGTAGCCGGCTTTCAGCATGCACCAATAAAAGAGCGCGCGTGCAGTTCTGCCGTTACCATCCACAAAGGGGTGGTCGTACGCTAATTGAAAATGTAAGATAATGGCTCTGATAACAGGGTGAATATAATACTCACTCTCATCTTCCCCGTTAGCAAAACGGCAGAGGGCTTCCAAACGCTCGGGAATTTCGCTTGCCACAGGGGGCATGTGTATGATATCACCCGTGCGTACGTCTTCTATGTACACCTTGTCTTCTGCTGAGCGTAGAACACCTGCTTTTTCCGGGCTCTTCAATGTCCCTTCCACCATGCTGTGGTGCAGAGAAAGAATAAACGCCGGGGTGAGCGGTTTATCCTTATTCTCCAGTATCATTTTCATGGTGAGATAGTTATTTATCACCATGCGCTCGTGTTCATTTTGGGGAAGCCTGTTGTCGCGTATCATCTGCTGCGCTTCGGACCTGGTTACAACGGCACCTTCCATCATGCTCGACATGATGGCTTCTTCCTCCAGTGAGGTCAGCAGATATTTGTCTCTCTCTCTGTCACAAAATATCTCATTGGCATCGGTCAATACCATGTTGCCTCCTTTTCGGTCTATTAAGTGCAGATATTGTTGTATGCATTGTGTCGGTGCAAAGCTGAATGCACGCCCTTTCGCTGAATATAAGGGGATGCTTTGTCTTGCTTGTGCACGGTGTAATTTAATCCCAAACCACCACTGTGCAGTTGTTAAGCCTTCCGGTGCTTTTCGGTATTGCAATTCTTGCCAGCTTAGGTAACGCTCCATGTTGAGCGCCTCCTGTTTTGCTGCTTTCATTATTTCCAGAATATTGCATGTGCTCTCTTGGGCGAGTTCTGTCAATAATGGTACTGCTTTTCTCCGTTTCATGGCTTTATTTTACCACATCGGCCATAAAGGTCAATATTTATCGGCTAATCTTATTTAAAATTAGCCGATAAATTAAGATTATGTTTTGTGTGATAATGTTGAAATAAATTAATATGCCTTTATAATCAAACAGAACAAACTTCTATATGCTTGTTTTTATCGACTAATTTAGCTGTAAATTAGCCGATATTAGCCGATGGCGCTTTGTGGCCTTCGTTCAACATTGTGGAATGAGCACAAGCAAAAAACTCCGACACTTGCGTATCGGAGGTATTTGATAGCCTTTTTGTGACTGTGATTTTTAGCAACTCTAATGCGTCGTGTATAAACGTCTTATAAAAATTGGTTCCATTTTCTGAAAATTACCCCGGAATTTGGCTCGACTCATAACGGGTTGCAGGAAGTTTTAGAAAATATTTGTTATCAAAACTTTATAAAATACGTTAACATTACGTCCTCACATTCTTATTGATGTAATTTATGAACTCATCGGCCATGGCTGATGATTCATTGGAAAGAGGAGAGAATATTCTCTCCTCTTTCTTTTGAAGTCACTTAATAGAATCTAGTTCCGTTTGTTCAATGTGCTTCACATACGCGAACCACTCTTCTATAACCTGCATTTGCGTGGCGGATAACTTAGCAAAATCTACTCCTAACACTGTATCCTTCATTACGCTAATCATGTGGTAACAAACTTCCGGGATGGAAATGTTTTCTTCGGCGTATCTGTACGTATATAATATTACGGACGGTAGATAGTACAGATAGGCTTCCGGCATTAACCAACACGGGAAAGTATAATGATGCTCCATGTATGCAGTATCTTTCGAAACGGTAACCCAATCTTTGCCAACAAGAGGGAGAGTGTCATCCCATTCTTCTAATCCATGGCCTCTCATGAGGTTCACTACATTCGGTATAGGATACAATGGAAATATTTCTAATAATTTTTTTTGCATATTATTTTTTCTGTTTCCGCGATATCCGTCATTTAACATGTCTGCAAAAAAACTCGGTATAACGTTGAAAGTTATTTCTTAACAAACACCTCAACGTTTATTGGCGGATCTTAGGTTGGCAACCTCGGTTTCTAAAGTCTTCTGCAATTCGAGTTCAGCAAGATGTTCTGCAGCCTCGCGGCGGCGTTCACAGAAAAGCCGATACTGCTCCTGAGCGCACTCCCGGGCGTCTGCCATCGAACAATGTCCTTTACCCTGCAAAACATGTCTACCTGTGAGAGTCAATAACCCATCGATGGCCTTTTCCCAATCTTTCATAAAAACCTGCTTGCGCTGCTTAGCCTGGTCTTCCACAAAATCCAGACACATTGAGGTGAGGCGATTAAAAGATTCAATTTCTTCGTTGCGCAGGTAATTTTTAGCAGTGCCGACATCCGTGGCTAATACGCGTTCCCTCTGCCATGAAGTCAGCCCCATATTCGGCTGAGCAGCATCGGCTCTCAACATGATAAGCTCTGCGGCAGTATGCCCGTGAATGGCATAGTGCAATTTGTTCTGTATGGCGCTAAAGAAAATATTTGCCTCCTTATTATTCGGTGTGTAATCAGCCGAAAGTGCGAATATATCGCGAATCCTCAGGTACATGCGCCGCTCGCTGGCGCGAATATCGCGTATCTGCTCCAGCAGGTCATCGAAATAATCGGGCAGAGCCGTTGCCCCTTTAATCGGTGGATTTTTCAATCTCTCTCTGTCCAATACAAACCCCTTGCGCATGAGTTCGCTGAGCTGTTGCGTAGCCCAGATGCGGAATTGTGTACCGCGTACACTGTTGACACGATAGCCCACGGAGATAATCCAGTCCAGATTGTAAAACTTCACCTTTCTCTGCACCTGTCGACTGCCCTCCAAGCGAACGGTCAAGTTTTCCTTGACCGTTCCTGCCTCTTGCAGCTCATTGCATTGCAGAATATTTGCCACATGAAGGCTGATATTCTGCTTTGTTGTCTGAAATAGCTCTGCCATCATCTGTTGAGACATCCATATGGTCTCTCCTTCCACTCGGATCTCCATTTTTACCTTACCATCCGGCGAAGTGTAAAAGAGGAGTTCTCCCGGGATAATGTGATTCTCTGAAAGCTCACTGCTCATACGTCAAAGCGCATTTTACAAAAAAGAATCAAGGAGAGCAAGAGAAAAACGGTCGCAACCTTGTTGGTTGAGACCGTATTTTATAGCCTTTTTGTGACTGTGATTTTTATCGACTCTGATACGTTGTGTGTAAACAACTTATGAAAATTGATATCATTTCTGAAAATCACCCCGAAATTCAGCTCGACTCATAACGGGTTGCAGGAAGTATGCTGACACCCTCCTTTTGACACGGACAAGCCTTTTCTTCTTGTTTTTGTCCGGATGAGTGCATGTGTTTTATAGCATAAGACAGTGTGGTCGGTCAATCCATTTTTTGCGCGATTTTGTAGCGTAGACACTGCGTTCC
>JAZNGY010000113.1:0-2326 GCA_045576695.1 Akkermansia sp. | reverse complement strand
CTCAAAACAATAACGCAGTCATTAAGACAAAAGAAAAGCACCCATCTGCCGTCAGGCTGGATGGATGCGATGGGTTGCGCTTTACTCCTCAGCTTCCCTTGTGAAATGGAAGCTCAGCTCAGATATTTCTCCATAGCGGCGTTCAAGGAACTTGTGTACGCCCCAGGGGATGAGGTCTTCGTCAATCTTGACCTCGACTCGTTTGTACTCGTTCTCCTTTACCTGCTTGAAGTGTGCTTCGATGTATACGTTCATGGGTTAGTGTCGGTTAGTTGTTAAGTGTGACGTGACCACAGGTGTAGACCATGCTCTTCTCCACAGCCTCGGTAGGTGCCAGCGGGAGCCCGGTGCCGAGTGCTTGAATGAGGATTCGCCTTTCATCGTATTCTTTCAGTACCACATACTGCATCTCGCCTGACTCTCCGGGATTAAGCCACTCGGGCTTTATGCGGACTATGTCTCCTCTTTCGATAGATGTACTGCTCATGGTTGTAAAAGGTTAATGTCCGCCTCCCTCAGCGGGAGGCGGGTTCCCAGCCCTCAATTTTGATGTTGGTCACGATGCCGTAATTTTCATACAGGCTGATGATTTCGCGGTCGGCCATCCCCTGTAGGAACTCGTAGTAGCCGTTGTCGGATTCTTCCCCGGCTTCCAACTCCTTGAGGTAGCTGTCGGCTTGCGCCTTGTTCTCCTCGTAGGTGTTCAGGGTGTCGGCGATTTCCTCCAGCTCGTATTCATCGTAGTTGGCGGGGTTGATGCCGTAGGCTTCCAGCTTGTCTGCGTACTCGTTATTCATTGCTACTTAGTGCTTTTGTCTATGGTGAAAGTATAGCAAACTCAGCACAAGATGCAAGGTTTTTCTTTATTTTTCTGCACTTATTCTCAATGCTTTACGATACTATTTCGAGTCATCGGCACGCTTATCGATGAACTCCTCATTAGCTCGCTTGACGAACGGACAATTCGCACACTTGTTCTCGGCTTCGAGTCGCAGCTTGCGCTCTTGGTCGTAGAGGTGTTCATAGCGTTCGGCTCGCTTCATTTCGCGCCAGAGGAAGATACCCATGATGGCCCCCACAGAGGCGCCATTCTGGATGTATTCGATGAACGGATTGAGTTCAGCTGTGGCCAGCGTCACTACCGCTAAGGCATTGGCGACCACGATGCCGCCTGTTACAAATGAATTGGTCATAATATGTTGTGAGGGGTTAGGTGTTTAAGAGCGCCAGCAAGGCTTCCTTGTTGGCGAGAAGTTCGTTGAAAAATGCACGGTCTTCTGCACTCAAGTGTGATTGGGTATCGGTTTCGTGAGAAGCCGGGGTGAATAATGCGCCGGGAATACCCAGCGTAAATGTGGCGGCTATGAGGTAGTTTTCATTACTACCACTCGTGTTTATCAAGTAGCAGCCATCCGTATCTTTGTTCACCCCCCTGCCACTCAGTACAAGGGAGGTGTTGAGGGCGGTGCTGGTACGGCTGGCCATCAGACAGAGTCGGATTTTTGTTCCACTCAGAACAGTTTCCTCAAATTGCCAGACGCTATCCTGACCGACCTTTTGCTCCACAGTATTGACGGAAGTTGCGATGTGAACGAAGTTTCCGGAAGCGTTCTCTTCAAAAATGCCCAGATAGGCAGCAGTGGTTGTCATATCGGAATTGCCGGTAGCACGACAAGGAATGGTTACAGATTTGAGATTACCTCCCGGGGGACAATGAGCCAGACTGAGCTGAGCCCATCGGCAATTGATATCGGTAGTGCCCACAGCAGATGTATGTGTCTCGTACTGTTCCTCATAGAGCGCTTTATGGACGGCTGCATCTACGTCAGCCGGGGTCACTTCTCCCGGCTCTCCCTGTTCACCTTGAATTCCTTGCTCACCCTGTTCTCCCTTGGCTCCACGCTCCCCTTTGAGCGACTCAAGCCATGCGGCTTCCGTGCCAATAAAGCCATTAGCCACGGCAATCTCGTATGCAGAAGCACCGGAAACATCGACCGCCAGACCGCCGTTGGCGGCTTTGCCTACCGGGCGCACTTGCTTGCCGGAAATCGTCTCATCAGTTCCCAATATGACGAAGCCAGAGGTATCAGCGGTGGCTTGTTTGCTGTTCACCCATGACTTAGTGGCCACCAGATCCGGCGCGGGATATTCCCCGGCTGCGGCTTCGGGAACATCCGTGGCCAGCCGGATAATATCGTTGAGAAGAGTCGTGTTGATGGTGTCGGTCAGACGCTCAGCGCCATTCTCCTGCCATGCAAACTCTGCCACAGCCGAAATACTTGCTGCCGTAGCGGCATTGCCGGAACCCACGTTGAACGCAGCATTG
>JAZNGY010000112.1:0-2202 GCA_045576695.1 Akkermansia sp. | reverse complement strand
CATCTTACCCCGGGTTCCGCCGCTGACGCGGCTGCACCCGGGGCTCATCATCTATCGCCCCGCTATCACGGGGCTTAGGAATTCGGCTTACTGCGTTCCTGTCTTCGCGCCTATTGGCGCTTCGCCGAGGCAGGCGTATGTAAAACCCCGCCAACCTCAAATTTATCAATCAAAAAAATTAACAGAGCGTTCCTCAAATACAGCTTGATACGTATGAAAAAATGTGTTATTCTCTTTCTTGCGTGATGGATTTTTGAATTTTCCTCTCTCTCTATTGTCAAATACAGATACAAAAACAATATGAAACGCACACTCATACTTCTTTCTCTTCCGGGTATGCTCACCTCTTGCAAGGATGAGGCAGCTACCCCGGCACCCGATAATACCGCCGCTGTTGCTGCGGTAACGGAATCTGCACCCGAGCAGGTTGTTGAGGAGCCAAGCACCTCGTCAGCCGAGGTGTCTCAATTAGCCGTACTGCCTACCGATGAGTCAGAACAAAATTATGGGGGGATTGAGCTCGAGGAGCTGTGTGCCAATGAAGATGGGTATGAAGGCAAAACTCTCGATTTGCAGAAACTGAAAGTCAGAGGCCTTCTTGAAGCGTTTTGCGATGGTGCTTATGATGCCGGGCGTACGGATTTGGTTTTGCAATGCCTTGAGATGGGCATGAATCCTAATTCGGGGATACAATATGCTGCTTGGCTGGGGCGCATGGATATTATTCAATCACTGTTCGACCAAGGCGTGGATGATTATTATTGGGGGCTTGAAGGTGCAGCCAGGGGCGGGCATATGGATATTGTGCAGCTGATGCTGGAGAAAGGTGCCGATCCTAATGCAGGGCTGGCAGGTGCAGCCAGGGGCGGGCATATGGACATCGTACAGCTGATGCTTGAGAAAGGTGCCACGAACTACAACGATGGGCTTGCCGGTGCTGCATGGGGTGGCCATATGGAAATCGTACAGCTGATGCTCGAAAAAGGTGCAGACCCTAATGAAGGGCTATGGGGTGCAGCCAGGGGCGGGCATATGGACATCGTGCAGCTGATGCTCGAAAAAGGTGTAAACGACTACAACCCGGGGCTTTATTACGCTTCTAGGGGTGGGTATACGGAAATCGTACAGCTGATGCTCGAGAATGGTGCAGACCCGAACGATGGGCTTTGGGGCGCTGCTGAGGGTGGGCGTATGGATGTCGTGCAGCTGATGCTCGAGAACGGTGCAAATGACTACAATATAGGGCTTTATTACGCTGCTGAGGGTGGGTATACGGACATCGTACAGCTGATGCTTGAGAAAGGTGCCAACCCGGATGAAGGGGTTAAAGGTGCCGCCAGTAGAGGGTACATGGATATCGTGCAGCTGCTGCTCGAAAAAGGTGCAAGCGACTACAACTTGGGGCTTGAGATGGCTGCAGAGGGCGGGCATATAGACATCGTGCTGCTGATGCTCGAGCTCGGTGCAAACAACTACAATATAGGGCTTTATTACGCTGCTAGGGAAAGGCATATGGATATTGTGCAGCTGATGCTTGAGCGCGGTGCCAATCCGGATGTGGGCATAGAAGAGGCAGCAGGTAGAGGGTATACGGACATTGTGCAGCTGCTGCTCGAGAAAGGTGCTAATCCAAATGCGGCGCTTTACAGTGCAGCCTTGTCGGGTCGCGCAGAAATCATCAAAATCTTGTTGGTGCAGCCCGGTATTGACGTTAACCAAAAAAATTCCTGGGGGTCCACAGCCCTTGATGCTGCTGTTGATACCGGTCACAACGACTGCGCCGAACTCCTCCGCGCGGCCGGTGCTATGCGCGGGCATGAGCTTTAAATGTTGAATGTTTGATTTTTGATGTTTAAAGTATGAAGTTAGGCGCGCTGCGCTCGCGAGATATAGCTTGCGGCGCGTGTGCGTGCCTGATTTTAAGTTTGATATAGCCCCACAAATGGAAATTTAGCGAGCAGATGGCGCATGCCTCGGCGTAGTCCGCAGGGCGAAGACGCGAGCCGTAAGCGAGCGGAATCTTGGAGCCCCGTGATAGCGGGGCGATAAGAAGCTTAGCCGGTGGTGCAGGGAGCCCGCGACAGCGGGCGAGCGGAACCACCGGTAGTGATACAAGTTGAATGGAACCCCGTTGAAAACGGCGGTGACAGAATAGCCGCCGCAAAATGAAAAAGCGGATGAATTATTCCGTTATTGATTTTA
>JAZNGY010000111.1:0-18142 GCA_045576695.1 Akkermansia sp. | reverse complement strand
ATATCTGCATGGATAACGCATGGCTGCGGGCAGAGGGATATATCTCGTTTTATCAACTCCTCAAACGCTGATTGGAAACCGCCGTATGCCATAAATGGCACGTACGGTGGTGTGTGAGGGGGCGAAAGCCCCCTACACGATATGGTTTTCAAGCCTTGCAAAGCATTTGGTTAATAAGCTTTCTATCCGGCGAGGCCATGGGCGTATGCGGCAGTTGAGAGAATGGGATGAACTCTTCTGTGCCTTTTGGTAATGCAGATGGGGCTGCATAGAGATAGCGGGTTACTTTGTAACGAGTAACACTGTATTTTTGGGTTGATAGCAGGGCCTTCTTATCTACTTCGTTTTGTGGCCTTTGCGGCAATCTATACAGGCCCTCGTGGCGTTTGCCGTTTGGCTGTTTTTCCATCAACAGCCCTTGCTCCGTTACACACCACAGGTCGTGGTGCTCTATGTGGCAGATTTCTTTTTTGGGAAGCTTAATAGGGAGCTCTGAAGGGGCGACAGCCGTACACAAATCCCTGACCGGGCAAATCAGACATGTGGGCTTATCTGCTGTGCAAATGCTTTGTCCCAGCTCCATCAGTGCAGAATTATAGGCTCTTGGGTTTTCTCTGTCCACAAGTTCCGCCGCAAGCAACCAGTGCTTTTTTCTGCCGGCCGGAGAATCAACGGGGGTGCTGTCATTGAATACTCTGGCAAACACGCGAGACACATTGGCGTCTACCAGCGGAGCAGGGCGGTTGTAGGCAAAACTCAATACGGCTCCTACGGTATAGTCACCTATGCCGGGTAAGGCGCGTATAGCAGATTTTTCCGTGGGGAATACTCCCCCATATTGTTCTGTTATGATGCTCGCGGCATCTTTCAAGGCGCGTACCCGACGGTAATAGCCCAAGCCTTCCCATGAGCGTAGGGCAGTTGCTTCGTCTGCTTCTGCCAACGCAGCCGGAGTAGGAAATTGCTGCATCCAAGCCTCATATCTTCCCAACACGGTGGGGATAGTGGTTTGCTGCAACATGATTTCGCTCACCAGAATTGCCCACGGATCTGTGGTGCGTCTCCACGGATAATCTTTACCGTTTTCACGGAACCAATGAACCAATGCTTGCGAAAAATCTCTGTAATGCTCCCGCTGCATCTGCATTATGCCTGTTTAGCTGTTTCTGTGGTGTAAATGGAGATATCAACCTGTTGAGCACCCAGTAACTTCTGAGCCCGTTTGAGGGCATAGCGGGTAGAGATGTTCGGGTTTTTGGGCTCGAACAAGAAAATGTTACTTTCTCCCTCTCCGCAATTCTCTTGCAATACGCGTAGTACGCCGCTTTTTTTGAGAATGCGGTATACTTCTCGTCCTGCGCCGGATATGATGAGATGGCGCCCTTTTTCGCGAGTGAACTTGATAAGCTCTTCCAGAGCGCATACGGAGGTTGCATCCAGATTACGCGCATTGCGCATGCGTAACACAATGACCGCCAGTGTGGGGTCTTCTGCAATACGAGCTACTTGTTTGCGGAAGAGATCTGCCGCGCCGAAGAAGAGGTCTCCCTCTACGTGTACAATAGAGATTTGCGGCAATCGGACGGCATTTTCGTTTACTTCCAGCAAGGTGCCTTTATCATCAAATGTATATTCTACCAGCTCCGGTTTGGCTGCTTTGCGCAAGAAGATGGAAACCGAGATAATGACGCCTACGAAGATTGCCACATGCAGTGGCAGTAATAGTGCCGCAATAAAGGTGATGACCAGTACAGCTGCATCTCCCGGGGTGGAGCGGAAACAGATGCGCAGCAATTTGCGGTCATACAAGGATACCGCATTTGCCAATACCAAGGCTGCCAGCACGCTATGCGGTATCTTTGAAATCAACGGGAAACATGCCAACATGAAGGTTATACCCAAACACATTACCCCGCAATAAATCCCCGAAAAACGAGATGCCGCCCCGGCCGTGTAGTTAAGCATAGAGCGCGTAAGTGAGGCCGAGCAAGGCAGAGATGTTGTAAATGCCGAGCCGATGTTGGCCATACCCACGGCAAAGGTATCTTGGTTCAGGTTGACGGGCTCTCCGGTCTTAGCTGAAATAGTCTTGCTCATCACCGTTTGCTCCAGGGTAGACAAAAAGGCGATACCTATAACAACGGGGAATAGCTCCGCAAAACTGCCCGCTATTGCCGTGAGGTCCGGTGGCCTACACGTTAAATCGCTCATTGTAAAATCTTTGAGCATGCGTACATCTGTAAATGCAGCTCCGCTCCACGGCATGCACAACAGTGCATTAAGTATGCTCATTGTTAAAAGGATGATGGCAAAAGTCGGCAAAAATTTAAAATGTTTTTTGAGAGGAATAAACATCATAAATGACAACACTCCCAGTACAATCGGCTGCCATTGTACCATGTGTAGGTTGTTGATAATGGCCGCACTCATGGTGAAAAAAGAGCTACCGGCATTTACATCGTTAATACCCAAAACATAACGTAACTGAGATGCGATGATGAGTGTTGCCGCACCGGTGATATAACCCACCAACACGCTCCGACTCACAAATTGCAGCATTTCCGTTGCCTTTACAAAGGCTCCTATTACGCAGGTTATGCCCGCTAAAAAGACTATCAACGGCACGAATATGCCGGGGTTGGCTTGTATGTGAGGCGATGATGCCAGAAAAAAGCTTGCCAACATAAAGGCTGTGGCGTTGCTGGGCCCACTGACCGTCAAACTACAACGTGTAAATAACGGGGCGATGAATGTGCCCACCGTTGCTGCCATGATGCCGTAGATGCTGTCCAGCCCCGCCATGGCAGCAAATGCCATGCCCTGCGGCAAGCCTACCAATGCTACATCCAGCGCGGCTTTCATGTCGCGCCCTGCCTTTTGTGGCGTGTAGCCTTTCAACGCGTGCCGTACGGGGAGCGGGTCAATCATCCCTTGAGATATAAAGTTGCGAACCCCTCTCCAGCCCAGTCTTAACCGATGTGCAAATGCTCCCATGCGATTACAAATCTAGCATATTACTTGAGAAATCGCAAGAAAAAAGGGATTCTTTCACTTCTGAAATCAATTTTTATCCACGCCTTTTCCGCTGGGGGAATGTGGCCTTCGTTTAATCGGATTATCGAAAGCAAAAAAAGCCGGATATGAACAAAATTAGGCTTGCCAAGCAGGGGGAAGAGGAGTAGTATTTTCGCCCATGAAAGCTCTCGTTAAAACAAAAGCTGATAAAGGACTCGAACTGATGGATGTGCCGATGCCTGAAGTCGGCCCCAACGATGTTCTGATTAAGATTTACCGCACTGCCATTTGCGGTACGGATTTGCATATCTGGAACTGGGATGCCTGGGCACAGCAGACGATACCTGTCGGTATGCATGTAGGGCATGAGTTCTGCGGTGTTATCGAGAGCGTAGGCTCTGCCGTAACAGAGTTTAAGCCGGGTGAGGTGGTTTCCGGTGAGGGGCATATTGTATGTGGCCACTGCCGCAACTGCCGCCGAGGCATGTTCCACCTGTGCCCCAACACCAAGGGGGTGGGGGTTAACCGCCCCGGTTGCTTTGCAGAGTATCTTTCCATCCCGCAGTCTAACGTGATTCGCATTCACAAAGACATGCCCATGGAGATTGCCTCCATTCTTGACCCCTTGGGTAATGCAACTCATACCGCTCTTTCATGGGATTTGGTGGGTGAGGACGTACTGATTACCGGTGCCGGCCTGATTGGTTCTATGGCAGCTGCCGTATGCAAAAAGGCAGGGGCCCGCACAGTTACCATTACTGATGTGAGCGATTATAAGCTTGGCCTGGCCAAGACCATGGGGGCAGACCGCACGGTTAACGTTATCAGTGGTGACTCCATTGCCGCTGCCCGCGAAGACCTCGGCATTGCAGAGGGCTATGGCGTATGCCTTGAGATGAGCGGTGCTCCGGCCTGTCTTAAGGATATTATCAACCACTCAGCCTACGGTGCCAATATCTCTCTGCTGGGTATTCAGCCCGGTGGCTCCGGTATCGATTGGAATACATTTGTATGGAAGGGCCTTAAGATGAAGGGTATCTACGGCCGCGAGATGTATGCTACCTGGCAGAAGATGGATGCCATGCTGCGCTCCGGCTTGGATGTTTCCCCCATCATCACCCACCGCATGCATTACACAGACTTTGTTGAGGGCTTCAATGTGATGAACTCCGGTAAGTCCGGTAAGGTTGTGCTTACCTGGGCAGACTAATCATTCTTGAGTATACAAAAAAGCTCGGCAGGCGATACTTGCCGAGCTTTTTTGTATCTGTAACGGGCAGCGTTACACCCCGCTGGGGATTTCATCCGCATATTTACCGGCCAAGCGGCGGCGGTTTTCATGGCGTTCTCGTGCCACTTGTTCTTCCGTTGCGCCCAGTGTTCTGAGCGTATGCGAGGCCATAGCCAAAGCAACCTCTTCTTCGCCGCTGAATACAGTTTCAGCGCCTTGGCGTCTCAGTAATTTCGCTGTGTTGATATAAGTGGTGTGAGCCATCACATTGATGGCAGGGTTAACCTCGTGCGCACTCTC
This sequence comes from Akkermansia sp., assembly GCA_045576695.1. GTDB lineage: Bacteria > Verrucomicrobiota > Verrucomicrobiia > Verrucomicrobiales > Akkermansiaceae > Akkermansia. The sequence goes on along the minus strand of JAZNGY010000111.1, from coordinate 13,596 downwards.
CGCAATATCGTGAGAGGGGGCCGCTGCTGCCGTGATGACAATGGCCTTGGCTTGTTCTGCCCCGGCCATGCGCAGTATACTGCGCCTGCGAGCATCGCCCAGTAGGGCCGGAATCCCCAGCTTTTCCAGCTTGTTGACGGTCTCTATGTTCATCTCCAACACAACTACCTCTAAATCATACTTGAGCAAGATATCCGTCATGATTTGTCCGCACGGGCCGTAACCCACCACAATAATACGGTGTTTATCAATGGCAGGCGGTTGCACTGTTCCTTTTACCTTGGGGTGACGGCCTATCTCTTTTTTCTCCAAGTGATTGGCCAACTTAGGTATGAAGCGATACAGAGCGGCGTTGAGTGTGATGGTGATAATGGCTACCCCGGTGATTACATTGGCGGCGTATTCCGGCAACATGTGGTATCGGGTTGCAATCAGCGTTGCCAAAATAAAGGAAAATTCACCGATTTGGGATAAAGCTCCCGCCGTTTTAAGTGCCATTCTGATGGGCTTGCCTAACAGGGTAATGACAATCAATGCTGCTAGTGGCTTAATTAAAAAGGCGACTATGCAGGTAAAGATGGTGAGTTGCCAGTGTGCCATCATGCCACCTATGTCAAAGCCCATACCGACGGATACGAAAAAAAGCACGGCAAAGGCTTCTTTCATAGGCAAGGCATCACTGGCGGCGCGGCTGGCAAACTTACTTTGCCCTACTACCATGCCCGACAAAAATGCCCCGAACTCCATACTGGCATCAAATCCTTTGGCTGCCAGTACGGCAAATCCCAAGGCAAACACCAGCACGGCTAAGATGAACAACTCACTGGAGGCACTTTTCGAGACGTAGGTGAGTACTCTTTTTATGATTTTACGCCCCACAAAGGCAATGCAAACCACCAAAAGTGTTAATTTGACGGCGGCGCTGCCTATGGCCGGTAAAAGCTCTTGCCCACTGATGATTACAGGCAAAAGTACCAGCATCAATATGGTAAAAATGTCTTCTACCACCAACCAACCCATGGCGGTGTGGCCCGTGGGTGTTTGCAAAAGTTTGTTGTCGCCCAGTACGCGGGTGAGCACAACCGTACTCGACACGCAAATACAAAGGCCGAACATAATGCTGCTTACCCAGTTTGGCCCACCGCCGAATAGGTGGAACACCAGTGCCCCTGCCAAGGTGGATACCGCCATGCATACCAAGGCACCCGGTACTGCAACCTTTTGCACGGCCAGCAAATCCTTTAAGTGAAATTGCAGCCCCACGCCGAACAGCAGCAATATGACACCGAGGTGAGAAAAACCTTCTACTATATGGCTATCCACCGGTGCCCCCCACCAAGGCTGCGCTGCAAGCATGCCTGCTATTAAATAACCCACCAGCGGTGATAGCTTCAGCTTATGTGCCGTGATTCCTAATACCAAGGCTAATGTAAGCGCTATTACTAAGGCGTGTTCCATAATTTGGTGGCGGGTGTGTGTCGGGAAAATTGGTGCGTTTTAGATACCGCAATCAGGGATTGCTACCCATGACTCCACGGTAGAAATTGCAGCCGATAAAGTTGCCGATGACGATAGAAACGTAGAAGATGAGAATATCCCCAAGATGAGCCCCCCAGAAGTCAAGCGGCACACAGCTGTAGAAGAAGGCATCTGCAATGCAGTGGGGGAACCCGCATACAATAAAGAGCGGCACACCGAAGAGCAGGGGCAGCATGTTGCCTTTTCTTGCAAAGGTAACGGCTGTGGTCATGATGAAACCGCAGGCTATCGACAGCAGAGACCCATTAACAAAACCCATCGCCAAACGCCCCTCTAACAGCTGTTGGGCGGTGGCTTGTATAGGCATGGGTGAGAGGCGTGTCAGCAACGATAATGTGGCGCAGCCTACAATGTTGCCCAATAATACCAGCCCCAAGTAGGCAATCTCATTCTTGCGGATGAACCCTGCCGTGCCCGTATAGAGTGCCAGTTTGTAGTTGACTACGGCGATAAGTGCAAAAGCAAAAATGCAGCATCCGGCCAAGTAATTGCCATCTGCCTTAAGAGACAGAAAACCGAAACCGGCAATGCCGATGCATATGCCCGACATGAAGGAGGAGCGAGAGACGTTGAATATGTCCATGGTATGTAAGCAGTATGTTATTCTTGTCACTATCGTACCACAATCAGCGCAGAGATAAAGAAAAATCCGCGTCAGATATACGGCTCATGAGGAATCTTTATTAATTTAATTTTTCAAATGTAGAAAAAACGCATCGGTGCTTACGTCTCTACCCATAAATGCACGGTAAAGCGCTGCGGCCGGGCGGCTGTTGCCGGGCTCAAGAAGCGCCTTGCGGAAGCTCCACCCCGTTGCAGAATTATTCAGACCATGGCGTTTGAATTCTTCGTGAATATCTGCTGCCATTACTTCTGCTAAAATGTAGGCGTAGTAACGTGCATCATATCCTTCTATACAATGGGGGAAATTTCGCAATACGGATGGTGCCGCAACCGTTGTGGGTATGCTGTATGGTGCCAGGATTTCCGCTGTCGCGAGGTCCGGGTTTTTACCCTTAAACTTTTCATCGTAATGGGTATGCATCTCTAAATCCAGCTTGGATATCAGTAGCTGCTGTCTTAAATAGCTGATGTATTCGGAGTCATGCCGAGCCGTTGCAACTTTGAGAGCGAGTTCTCTCGGCATATGGGCCCCGGTGAGGTAGTGGCGCCCTATGGCGCAGAGGGTGTCGGCCTCCCAAGCCCTCAACTCTTGTAATTGTGCCGGTAACTCAATGAAATCTCTGGCTACATATAGGGCTGATAATTCCTTGTACTCGCCTTTGCCTAACAAAAGATGGAATACATGCCCGAGCTCGTGGAATAGCATACGTAGCTCCAAGTGGCTGAGCAGTTGAGTGTTGCCGGGCGCCGGTTTGTGGAGCTCGAGCATCATGACGACAAGCGGGGGGAACCCCTCTTGCCCATTTTCTCCCGCCGTGCCGTGGCTGATGAGTTGCGTGCTTGTGCTGTATTTTCTGCCGTCTCGGGAGTATGCGTCCAAATAAAATGAACCGTAGTGTTTGCCGGTGTCTGCATCGTATACCGCAAATACTCGCACATCCGGGTGCCATATTTCTGCATAGCCTTCATGGCATACTTGGCCGCCCTTTACATATGCTGTAGGTACTTCCTGAATCCTCAGTCCATACAGCTCCCCAAAATATTTAAACGTGGCCGGCAGCGTGTGCTCATATTCCAGATACGGGCGTATCTCTTGCAGGGAGAATTTGTTGAGGGTGTGAGTTGCCTCTGCCATGTAATAATGCAAATCCCACGGGTTGATAGCTGTAATTGTTTTACCGCATTGCTGAGATGCTTGGTTCAGCGTAGCTTGGTTCAGCTCTTGTATTTGCGGTTGAATTTTTTGGAGCATGCCATCAATGAAAGCTAATGCTTTTTTCCCACTGCCCATGAGGCTGTGTTTCATTTGGCTGTCTGCATGGCTATTGAAGCCGTTCAACTTAGCGATTTCTTGCCTCAGTTGGATAATGCGCAACACAATGGGGCCGTTGTCATAGCTGCGAGTATTGCCGGGGGAGTTAACCCCTTGCCAGCATTTTTTTCGGGTCTCTTCTACGCGGCAGTATTTGAGTACGTCTGCAATACTGCGCATTTGTAAGGTGAAGAGCCATGCCGGTTGCTCTGTTGTGCCGAACCCTCGTTGTCGGGCGGCGGATTCCATGGCCGCAACGGTACCGGGTGGAACTCCGTCCAATTGGTTTCGGTTATTAAATACGTAATACCATGTATTGGTAACATGGCGTACGTTGGATGCGTATTGGAGAATGAGGCTTCGCAGTTCTGCCTCTTTTTTATGAAGCTGCTTATTTTGTTTATCATCCGTTGCCGGAGTAAGTTTCTCCTGCTGAAGCTCGATTAGATAGCGTAAGGTAGGGGGCAATGCTGCAGCTTGCGGCGTTTTGGCCCATTGTTGTAGTGTGTTTTGAATGCGTGGCGAGTGCAGAAGTTGATAGCGAGCTTCCTGTATCACCCCGGAGTTGCTTGCGTATGTATCGGCAATCTGTTCGTACTCAGTATCGGTGAAGTAGAGGTGTTGCGCGTACATTTTCACTTGCTCAGCCTCTTCGGTCGCACGGCTCAGGGCGCCGAAGGTGTTTTCAAAAGTGGCTGTTGCCGGTGTTACCTTTTCAAGCTCAGAACGACGGGTAATCGTGCGCATAGTCGCTTCCCTAAGGTCTTCCTCCAGTTGCAAGGGGGTCATCTCTGACCATCTCGGGTAGAGCTCTTCTCGGAAAAACGGGTGCGCTGACTTTGTTGCCTCCTGCGTGGTACGCTCAGGGGTTGCCGCTGCGGGCGGCGGGGTGCAAAATAAAGTGACGGCTGCTGTCAGGCAGATGAGTGCTCGTGCGGTCATGCCTTCCATATTATCACAGCAGCCGCTTGTTGTGAAGTATAGAATCTTCAGTCAGCAGCTTTTTCTAACAGAATCAGCAGCTCGAGTCGCTCGTAACCTTGCGCATCGTATGTCGGTGCCGTGGTACAGTTGATGACCCGCCACCCCTGTTGCGCGTGGTGGTTGAGTATGTTGTTGAGTTTCTGGGCGCTGAATTGTCCGTTAAAAAGGTTGTCATTCTGGCTTATTACCTTGTATTTTCTGTCCGCTCTTTTGGGAATGGCGGACAGCGACATGTAAGCGCCCGGTTTGTTTTGTGCTTTGCTTTGGCTCGCCGTGGTACCAACTGCCGGCAGTTTGCCGGTTGCCGGCCTGGCTGATATGGGCTTGCTCGCTGCTTTAGCGCTTGTTTGTGACAGGGTGAGAGCCTGTGCAACCGTAAGTGTTTGCTGGGTTCGGGCGTTGGCCAAAATATGCCCTTCCGTTATGCCGGGGGTGGCTAAAATGTTGCTCAACGGGTAGTGATTGTCACTCCATGTGTTGCTGTGTCGGTCGAGTATGAAGTAGGTGGTCATGGCGAGGTTGCGGTGTTTGCGTTCATTATACGCATCGAAACGGCCTTGACAAGCATAAAAGTATACAAAAGTAATAGAAATTATATAAATTGACATGTTGTTTACATAATAACAGTGTTTTTTCTTTCGGTACTGCGTTTTTTGTCCTTAAAAATGTAAAAACATTAGGTTAGATTAGCTGGTTTTACTTGCCAACTGCATAGCGATGCAGTAAAATCCCCCCGCGCAGATGGCTATTTCTCTCAAAACTTTACTATGCATAGGGTGCGGATGCTTTGCAGGTGGTACATTACGGTATGTGACGGGCGTGTTTGTCAGCAGCCACTGTCAAGTGGCACCTCCGCATATGCCATGGCACACATTGTTGATCAACTTTGTGGGGTGCTTGGTAATGGGGATTTTTTGCGGCTTGTTTAATGAGGGGCTGGTGAAGTCTCCCAGCATTAAAGCGGGGCTCACCGCAGGTCTATGTGGTGGGTATTCCACCTTAGCCGCATTTGCGTGGGAGAACACCGAGCTGCTTAAGGCGGGGGCCTATCTCACCGCGGGTAGTTATATGCTCATCACCATGTTGGGTGGTGTGTTGTGTTTTACGGTGGGATATGCCTTGGCGCAATGGTTGGTAAAAGCGTGATGCCGAAATTATTTCTTGAAAAATAGTTTCTGTCAGCCATAATGAGAACATTCATTAATACGTTGCAATATGAAAAACATACTCATAGTATCCGGCCATACCAATACGACATCAGACTCAGTTGCCAACCGTACCATTCTTGAGGCACTTGAGGCCGCAATCCCTGCCTGCCGAACCGTGTATTTGGATCGCTTGTATCCCGACTTTAACATTGATGTTGAAGCGGAGCAAGAGAACCTGAAGTGGGCAGATGTTATCGTGCTTCAGTTCCCCGTATTTTGGTTTTCTTTCCCCTCCATCATGCACCGTTGGATGGAGCAGACCTTCCTGCATGGATTCTCTCATGGCTCTACCGGCGACAAACTGCGTGGTAAAAAGCTCATTATTTCTTACACCACCGGCGCGCCTGCAGAGATGATGAGTTTTGACGGTTTCTTTGAGTTTGTACGTGCTGCTTGTGGGTTCACCGGTATGGAATATGCCGGTTCCATTCACACCGGCGGTGTTTCTTACCAAATGCGCCAAGACCCGCAAATGCTTGAAGAAATTAAGCAAAAAGCGCAGCTGCATGCAGATAAATTGATGGCGTTATTACAGGCGTAATTGTATAGTTCTGAACAATCAACGGGCAGAAACAGTTATGCTTCTGCCCGTTTGGTATACATACGGTTGCGTGTTGACATAAAAGCATTTTATGTTAGAATAGACGGCCATGGCCGTTCAGTTGTCAGACCACTTTACGTATCGTAAGTTATTTACCTTTGTATTGCCGCCGATTGCAATGATGTTGCTGACATCGGTATATACAATGGTGGACGGCTTGTTTGTGTCTCATTTTGTGGGCAAAACAGCTTTTGCTGCGGTAAACTTTGTGTTCCCGGTGGTGATTCTGATGGCGGGGGTGGGCTCCATGTTCGGCACCGGGGGGACGGCGTTGGTCGCTAAAACATTGGGGCAGGGGGCAGAAAAACGAGCTAAGCGCTATTTTACCCAGATAGTGTTGCTGGCAAGCGTATTTGGCGCGTTGATGGGTGGAGTCGGTTGTTTATTGTTGCCACAGATATGCTATGTGTTGGGCTGTACGGCAGAGTTGGAGCCCGATGCCCTGATGTACGGGCGTATTATGCTGGCATTTTTGCCGTGTTGTATATTGCAGTGGACTTTTCAATCATTGCTGATCACGGCAGAGAAACCCAAGCTTGCCTTTTGGTTGAGTGTGGCGGGCGGTGTTACTAACATTGTATTGGATGCCGTGTTTATGGCTTGGTTGGGTTGGGGCGTGGCCGGCGCTGCTGTGGCTACGGGTATCAGCCAAATAGTTGCGGGTATGGTGCCTGTGGTGTATTTTTTGCTGCCCAACCACAGTTTGCTGCGTTTTCGCCGTACACGCATACAGTATCGCCCCATGTTGCAGGCCTGCACTAATGGCGCCTCTGAGCTGGTGAGCAGTATTTCTGCCGCTTTGGTGGGTATGCTGTACAATTACCAGCTCATCAAATACTTTGGTGAGGATGGCGTGGCTGCGTACGGTGTGGTTATGTATGTGGCGTTCTTTTTTGTTGCTATCTTTATCGGGTACGATATGGGGAGCACTCCTTTGCTAGCTTATCATCACGGGGCTGAGAATCATGCGGAACTGCGCAACCTTTTTCGTAAAAGTGTTGCTATTGTTGGCACCTGTGGCGCCTCGTTAGCCTTGGCTGCCGTGGTGTTTGCGTACCCCATTGCCATCCTGTTTGTGGGGTATAACAATGACCTTGCTCAGCTAACACACCATGCTTTTTGGGTGTATGGTTTAGCATTTGCACTCATGGGCTACAATATATTTGCCTCCGGCTTATTTACGGCCATGAATAACGGCTTGGTATCTGCCGCCATATCATTGCTGCGCACATTTGTCTTTCAAGCTGCAGCCGTGTTCTGCTTACCTTTATTGTTCGGTATGGAGGGCATATGGTGGGCGGTGTCTGTGGCAGAGGTAGGGGCGCTTGCCGTTTCCCTGTTTTTTGTGCTGTATTATCGTAAACGTTACCGTTATTTGTAAGTGCTATGAAGATACATGTGTTGGTAGAAAATACGAGCCACCGCGCCGATTTGTCGGCAGAGCATGGCCTCAGCTTGCTGATAGAGGCATGCGGGCAGCGAATCCTCTTTGATACCGGGGCTTCTGCTGCCTTTGCCTCTAATGCAGAGAGACTCGGTGTAGATTTGCATATGGTGGATGTTTGCGTATTATCTCACGGGCATTACGACCACGGCGGCGGTTTGCACCATTTTCTACAGCTCAACAGCCATGCCCCCGTGTGGGTGAGTCAACATGCCTTTGACCCGCATTTCAATGCCAACGGTAAAAATATAGGCATTCCCTCACTTTTGAGCAATCGTGTGCGGGTGGCAGCGGAAGACTCTTACGCGCTGGCCCCCGGTGTGGTGTTGCACCATGCTTGGCACATGCCTACCCCATATCCTGCCGAGGGCAGGGGCATGACCGCCATCATAGATGGTACCACCCTGGCAGATGATTTTCGGCATGAGCAATATCTGATGGTAGAGGAGAATGGACTGCGGGTTCTCATCAGCGGTTGTTCTCACCGTGGTGTACTAAATATAGCACAGCACTTCCGCCCGGATGTTCTCATCGGCGGTTTTCATTTCATGACATGCTGTGCCGCTGATGATGAGCCTCGCCTCAGAGAAGCCGCTGCTATCTTACTGCAACAACCTACCCGCTATTATACCGGCCACTGCACGGGGGATTTCGCCTGCGGAATCCTCAAGCCCCTCATGGGAGAGCGCTTGCAGGTGTTTTCCACAGGCGAGCTTATATGCCTGTAATGGCGTTGCTTATTGGGCAATGAAGAACTTACCGTAGGGAGAGTTCGGGGTGGGCAGGTGAATCAGTACGCTGTCTTTAAGTGCATCTACCCCTAGCAACACAGAGTGTCCGGGGTCATCTAAAAGCGGGGTAACACCCTTAAGAATAACACCCTTTGCAATTTCTAAATCACCGGCGGCGCCTTCTGCCATGCGTACCTTTTGCGTGTCGTTCACGTTGCCTAATTGAACCATGATTTCTGCTCCCTCTCCCGGGGCCCAATCCGGGGCATTCACTCGAGTCACGGCGCTGCCGGTATCCAGCAACATTTTGATTTCTTTGCCACCGCAAAAGGCATGCACTATCATACGCCCGCCGCGCTCCATGTTGCCGCGCAGCGGTGTCAGCGCCACCCCCTCCGTTATTCCCCAATAAAACTCCCCGCTTTTAAAATCAAAGGTAAAGGGTACTGCCCCCAAAATATCCATACCCACAATGCCGTCTATTTCTTCCTCCATCATGCTGCGCACGGCAGCCAAATCCAGCACAACCAAGGGGTGCTGTGGGGAAAGGACCGGCCCCACCTGCAAGTTACCCACAACCATTTCGGGGCGTTGGGCAACGTTGCCCTCAAACTTAATCATCGAGGTATCAATCTTGTATATGCCTTTTTTGATTTTAGCCACACTTTTTTTGTGCAAAATAGTGTGCGTGGCTCCGGTATCCAGAAGCATACGCATGGGGGTATTGCCCACCAAGGCGGTGACAATCAGCAATCTGCTGCGGTTGTCTTTTGTAATGGCCATCAGTTCTTCGGTTGAGGGGGGGTGTGCTGCCGGTGCTGGTGTTTGCGCCGTAGCTGTTAAGGTGCCCCCCATCAAGCCTAATAACATGCAAAATAATGCTTTCATGCGGTCAGTCTATATGTATGGCCGGCGTTTGGCAAGAAAAAATTGTAGTTTACTTTTTTTACTGTTAAGTTATAATACTGCGCATGAAGAAGAGTTTATTGTCTGTTCTTGCCATGGTGGGGCTCAGTTGTTGTGTGCAACAGAGTATGCCTGCATGGGAGGATTTGCCGGGGGATAACTGCACATTGTCCGTTGTATCTCCGCGCTTGTTAAAAACTAAGGCAGATGCTGCCTCCTCTGCCAAGCCTGTAACCCTGCGCGAGAGCGAAAAAGAGCAGGTGCGCGCTTACCTGCGTGAGTTTGCTGAGCAGGGAGAACGCTCTCACGCTACCTATGCTCAGCGTACGGTATTCAGTGGCGAATATTTCTCCCTCAATTTTGTGGAGGATTGGGTCATTCTTTCTATCGGTAAAAAAGAGCGCACTCAATATGCGCGCCATATTACTCAACAAGATAAAGATATGCGCCAATTGCTGCGTAAGCGCAGTGATTCTCGTGCCCTGAAAAATTAAGCGGTTCGGTATTTCTGCGTTTACCACATCAGCGCACGGTCCTCAATCACGGTCTCCGGCCAAATACCTTGCTCTGCCATAAAGTTTTCCCACGCCAGCAGTATTTGTTCAAATGCTGCCGGGTTCACGTCAAAATGTGTAAGGGTGTGGTCGCTTGTCGGGCTCAGTACAATCTCTGCTTCATTGTCCAGCGCCTTCCACTGTTCGCAGAACCATTCTCTCATGCCGTAATCCAGCAGCGGGTCTGCCATACCGTGTGCGCAAAATAAGGGCGGTAAGTACCGCCGCAACAGCGCGCATGGGTTAATGCTGTTGGTTGTATTCGATTCTGTCTTAATGTTGAGTATTTTTGCCTCGGGAGCCTCTGTGTCTACCACGCCTCGGAAAATGGCTACACTTGCAGGCATAACGGGGGGAACATCTTTGCTGCCTATTTTCCACCATTTGCGTTTTTCAATCATGGGTTGCATGGCGGCGTTAAGGGCGAGCAGAGCCCCGGCATCTGCCCCGGCAAGTGAGATTTGCTCTTGGTCCAGCCCCAAGTTGGCAGCGTTGTGGCGAATCCATCGCCACGCATCGAGCCCATCAGTCACAATATCTTCTGCCGTTACATCAAATTTGGCATGGGTGCGGTATTCGGGCAATATGCATACAATGCCCCTACTGGCCAAGTGCATGGCCCATGATACGAAATCTTCGTTAAAATCTAATGCCCACATGCCGCCGAAAAAGAACATGACCGATGGCGCAATGGAATCCGGCGTATGGCCCGGTGGGGCTATAATGTAAGCGTTGAGTTCTACGCCATCGCTGAAACGCTTCCACACCACAGATGGTGCTTTTTCAAGCATCCTGCGGCATCTTGCCTCTGCTGCTGTGCGTGCTTTGCGTTGAAATGACGTCATAACCTGCAATCAGTATGCTATTTTCTTGCCAAAAAAGCAAGTCTGATGTATGTTATCAACAGTTATGAGAGCCATTTTTTTTCATTTAGCCGCTTCTGCGGTTTTGTTCGGTAGCGTAGTGAGTGCCGCTACTCCCTCTGCCATTGAGGCCGAGTTAAAACGCCGAGAGACGCAGAAAAAGGCTGCGCAGGCAACGCCGCCGGCCGACAAGGCCGACATCATTGTGCCTGACCAGAAGAAAGCTCGAGAAGTGGCTGAAACCGTGTATAACACTTGGAGATTGAGTATGATACGCGGGAATGAGCAGGCATGGCGTGCCAGCACCTGCCGTTCTCGTCAAATGAAAGTGCGCAACTTGATTATCTCTCAACGCGGGCAGTTCCCCAGAGATTTCTTCCGCTACACACAAGAGGCTCCCAATCTGGATAACTTTGTTTTCGTTGGAGCTCTGTTAGGATGCAAAGGCGCAACAATGGCTTGCACCTATGTGGGCAAGTTGCAGTTGGGCGATGGCCAGCCCAGAGAAAATGCCTTTGTGCTTGAATTTGTGCTGGAACAAGGTAAATGGAAACTTGACCAAACTCGCTTTTTTGACCTTACACAACTTCCTGATGTGCGCAAGCGTCTTTACAGAAAAGATTTGGAGCTGTTGAAAGAACAAGATGGTTTCTTGCCGTATGACCATGTTCCCGCTGTCCCCTTGGCCTGCCGTGCCCCCGAGCTTATCGGTAAAGTCTTTGTTGATTGTCCCGGCCGCAATATCGAAATGACGATTAATGGGGTATCCGTGCACGAGTTTGATGATGAGCGCCGCGCAGACGTTATCTCCGGTGGCCTCAAGCGTGGGCAAAACACCATTACATATAAGATTAAAAACCGAGAGGGGCTCAATCGCCCCACTATGGCCATTGGGTTGTTTGTGGCACCCGAAACCCCCGGTAATACCGGTGTATGCGTGTTTGATCATATTTTGGATGCCGATGATACCGCAACGGGTGGCTCCTTTACCTTCTTCATCAGCAATGAACACATTGCCTCCATGAATCCCAAGTTTAAAGGAACCAAACCCGAGCCTTATCACGCTGTTCCCCTCAGGAAAAAAGATAAGTAATTGACAGCTTGCGCCATGCAGTATGAAATAGGGCATGCGATTTCATGCTGCATGGTAAAAATTGCTTGAAAATCAGCATGATTTATGTTAGGTGTAAATCATGAAATGGTTAGCTGTTGCTCTCATTACTATTGTTAATTGCGCTGCATTTATACAAGCTGCTACGGCCGAGGCCAGGCACACGCACAGCGTGTTTTACCCGGGCTTAGAGAATCAGCCCGTGTTGCAACTTAAAGTATGCGGCTCAGCGGGCGAAAAAATAAAAGCGGTTAAAATCAATACGGGAGAAACCGCATCCGGGTGTAAAATTAAGGTTGCCCGCCTCAGCAGCTCGGGTAACAGAAATATGTTTACCACCCATACTCAAAACCCCGTACAGCAAAAGGCTGTGAAGAAAAATGTGCACGGCACCGTCCGCTTTGATACTGAGATAGAATTAGGTAACAAGCCCCTTTATCTGTGGGTCAGCTACGATTTGCCGTCCACTGTTAAGCGTAACTCCAAGGTGGATGCCCTTTGTACGGAGATTATAATGGCCGATGGCAGTGTGGTAAAACCCGAGCTCAAAATGGCCCAAGGGCTGCAAGAGCGTGTCGTTGGGCGCGTATACCCATTCCCGCACCGTATTGTTCCTTACTACCGCCCACGTTGGGTGAAAGGCTGGGGAAAGTCTGAAAAAGCCGTACACCTTACCCCCGAGCATTTTAATTTGTTTACCGACCTTATCCACTTTGCTTACAGCATTTCAAACAAAGGCGAAATTACCTACCAATGGGCCGGTGGCGGTGATAGTAAAAAAACAGTAGACGAAGCCTTAGCTGAAATTAAACGCTTGCATAAAGAAGCCGGTTCTCGCGCCCGCCTTATCGCCGGATTCGGGTTTATTGATAAGCAAATAACCGCCATTAACACCAAACCCGCTGTGCGCCGTAAATTGGCCCGCAATATGGCAAAATGGGTCATTGAACGCGGGTATCAGGGCATAGATTTAGATTGGGAATACCCCGAAAATGCCAACCAATGGAACCGGTTTGCTCTGTTTTTGGCAGAGTTGCGTGAGGAACTGGCCGGTAGTGGTGTTTCTATCAGTATAGCGGCATCTGTCAATTACCGCATTCCCACCTTGCAGGTAACAGACCAAATAGATTTCATTGTCACCATGTCTTACGGCTCTCAAGCGGCGCAGCATGCCTCTATGGAGCGCTATCAGAAAGAAGCCAATATTTGTGTGAACAAACTCAAAATGCCCAAGGTAAAAGTGGTGCTGGGATTGCCCTTTTACAGTAACGAGCAAGGTAAACTGACAGACCAGTACGGCTATTCTCAAATCTACAGTTGGTACCCCAATCTCAAGGCAGATGTCAATACCTTCCGCGCTAAAAAGAAAGATGGTAGCGATGGCGCCATGCACTCATTCAATGGCCGCAAACTCATTTCTGAAAAATGCCGCTGGGCTAAGGATAACGGGTTCGGTGGCGTTATGATTTGGGCGTATGAGACAGATTTACCCCTAAACCACCATGCTTCTTTGGGGCGCGCCATGTACAAAGTGTTACGCCAACCCAAGAAAAAATAAGGCGGCAGGCAGGGGCGTTACAGGGCAAACGCATTAGGATTATGACACTTTCTTCAGATTGACAATTTACCATTTACAATTTACAAAGTTATTGAATTTACAAGCTCTTATATAAATATTCATCAGCTGAAAGCCCACCATAAGGCATTATCTTTTCCCGG
>JAZNGY010000110.1:0-30175 GCA_045576695.1 Akkermansia sp. | reverse complement strand
CATTACTGTGACGCAGTTGCCTTTGGCTATTTGATTCCGCCCTGTCAGCGGCTCATTGGGGACTCTCACCCCAGTTACGTGTCATGCCTGACGTAATCGTGTAGGGGGCTTTCGCCCCCTCACACACCACCGTACGTGCCTTTTCTGGCATACGGCGGTTTCCTAACCATTACAGACGACGCTCTGCAATGAGACTAACCCCATTTTCCTGAACCACTCTTTCCCCATGGCTCGGTGACTTTCTCTCGTCTTGGAGAGTCGCCACCAGCCCTTCCCTGACCCTGCTACCATAAAGGCTTGGTCTTCTCTGACCCCTTCATCTCGCAGGAAACAGGCTATGGTATAGACGTGTTTGCATTGTTTGAGTTTGATTACCCTTATCTTGCGTCTTATCCATTCATCCATCCTCTCCGCCGTCTTTTTCATCGCTGCCAGTTTGTAATAATTGCCCCAGCCGCGTATGTAGGCGTTGAGTTCCTCTATCGTGTCTCCGAGTCGACGGCTTCGATTTCGGCGGGTGAGTTCGCGGATTCGCTCCTTGAATTTTACCACCTTCTCTTTTGCCACTCGTAGTACTCCTGCTGCTCCTATGATGTAACCAAGGTAGGGGCATTCCGCTGCGCTGACTATCTTGCTTTTCTCTCGGTTGACTTTGAGTTTCAGATTCTCTTCAAGATAGCGAGTCACGCTTGCTAATACCCGGCGGGCTGCCGCTATGGTTCTCACCATGATGATGCAGTCATCCGCGTATCGGCAAAACTTGTGTCCGCGTCTTTCCAGTTCCTTGTCAAAATCATCCAGCAGCACATTTGCCAGCAGCGGAGAGAGGGGGCCGCCCTGCGGCGTTCCCTCTTCTCGCTCGTGTCTTATGCCCCGCTCGTCTATCACCCCCGCCTTGAGCATTTGGCGGATGTAGTAGAGCAGTCGCTTGTCCGATATCTTCCTCTTCAGGCGTGCCATGAGCACGTCGTGGTTCACCTTGTCGAAAAACTTTTCCAAGTCCAGGTCTACCACCATGCGGCGGCCTTCCTGTGCGTATGTGCTTGCGCTGCGCAAGGCATCATGGGCACTTCGATTCGGTCGGAATCCATAGCTCGACTCGCTCATCTTCGGGTCGAGTATGGGGGTGAGTACCTGCACAAAGGCTTGCTGGACGATACGGTCGATGACCGTCGGTATGCCCAGCTTTCGCTCCCCTCCGTTAGGTTTGGGGATGCTCTTTCCCCTCACGTCCTGCGGTTGGTAGCTGCCCTGTAACAGGCTTTGTCTCAGTTCTCCCGGATGTGCTCTGAACCATTTGGCTGCGTCATCGATGTTCATTCCATCGACTCCCGCAGCCCCTCCATTGCTCTTTACCTTCCGGTATGCCCTGCGGAGATTGCCGGGGTCGGCTATGCGCTCCAGCAGGCGTTCGTCCCAGTTCAGTTCCTCCTTCCACGCCGTAAACACTTGCTGCTCCCGCGTTGGCGCAGCTGTGGGAATCGCACCCTCACCGCCTCCAAGTGGGCGCGCCCATTCCTCCTGAGTAGAGAAATCAAACTCAGGTTGATATGCGACGCCTTGGCTCTGCTGCTCCGTGTTCATGGGTATCCGGCTGAATTGTCGGGTTTGGATTCGGTCCTTCCCCGCAGGAGGGCGGGTACTATGACCTCTGCTGACTCCCGTTGTTCCATCCTCACGCATCGCTGCGCTCGTAGCCGTCTGCTGCGGCAAAACACCGGGCCTCTCAGGATAAGGCACGCAGCTTTCACACAGTGCAAGCCGAATTTACCATGCGCACTCTTGACAGAGTATCGGGCGTGAGCATCCATGGCTGCCTCACATCGTGCACTTTGGCCTTGTATTCGGTTCTTGTTCATCCTGTCTGTGTTTCGCCTCCGGCTTCCTCCCCACCCCACATTACTGTAACGCAGTTGCCTTTGGCTATTTGATTCCGCCCTGTCAGCGGCTCATTGGGGACTTTCACCCCAGTTACGTGTCATGCCTGACGTACCAAAAAAGCGAACCGGACAACCGATTCGCCTTTTAAGTACCCCCTCGCGGGCTCGAACCGCGGACAAACTGATTAAGAGTCAGCTGCTCTACCAACTGAGCTAAGGAGGCTTTATTTGCGCACTTGAGAGAGCTTTCAGACTGGTACCCCCTCGCGGGCTCGAACCGCGGACAAACTGATTAAGAGTCAGCTGCTCTACCAACTGAGCTAAGGAGGCACAATGTCTGAAAGCACTCACACCTTGTTGTAGCGCCGAGAGGCAGCCGCTGGTCAGATTTGAACTGACGACCCACGCATTACGAATGCGTTGCTCTACCCCTGAGCTACAGCGGCAGGTGCTGTGTGCGGGGGCAGCTTAGCATGTTCGAACGGATATTGCAAGCAAAATTTTCAAATTTTCATAATTTTTTTCAATTTTGTGATTTTAGGGTTGATTTTACGGGGGTATGGTATAGAATATGACTACCATGACATACGAAGTTTTCGAAACACAGCAGGACGCTGTCAAGAAATTGGCAGCAGAAGTAGCAGAGCTCATTCGCAGCCGCGCTGCAGAGGGCAAGGGTGTTGTGCTCGGTTTGGCTACCGGCGCATCCCCCCTCGGCTTCTATGCAGAGCTTATACGTCTGCACAAGGAAGAGGGACTTTCTTTCAAGAATGTAACCACCTTCAACTTGGATGAGTACTACGGTCTGCCCCGTGAGCACGTGGAGTCCTACTGGTACTTCATGCACACCAACCTGTTCAACCACATTGACATTCCCGCCGAGAACATCAACCTTCCCAGCGGCACTGTGGCACAAGAGGACATTGCAGCACACTGCCAAGCCTACGAGGACAAGATTAAGGCCTGCGGTGGTCTGGACCTCCAGATTCTGGGCATTGGTCGCACGGGCCACATCGGCTTCAATGAGCCGGGCTCCGATGACACCACCCGCACCCGCCAGGTACACTTGGACGACTTGACCAAGACCGACGCAGCACCTGCATTCGGCGGCTTTGAGAACGTACCCTGCTACGCCATCACCATGGGTGTGGCCACCATCATGGACGCTAAGAAACTGCGTTTGATGGCATGGGGCGAGAAGAAGGCCTCCATCGTGAACAAGGCCATCAATGGCCCCGTAACAGCAGACGTAGCTGCTTCTTACCTGCAGAAGCACCCGGATGCCAAGTACTTCCTTGACAAGCCCGCAGCAGCCGAGCTGTAAAGCAAGTACATAAACGAAAAAAACTTCTACCGGGGGCCGGCCAAAAACCGGCTCCCGTTTTGCTTCACAGAACACATATGCACCTGTACATACACGTACCCTTTTGCAACAAGATATGCCCGTACTGCGCCTTTTATAAGCACCGAATAGGCAACACGGATATACGCGGATACGTAGATGGGGTGATAGCAGAAGCAAAGATACGCTTACCGCAAGGCTACCGCCCACATACCTTATACTTTGGGGGTGGCACACCCAGCATGCTCTCCCCTACCCACCTGAACACCCTCATCAACGGGCTTAAAGAACACATTGATTTTTCAGGTATAGAAGAATGGAGCTTCGAAACGAACCCCGCCACTTTCACCCCGGCCAAGGTAGAGCAATGGGTAAAGCTCGGCATTACACGAGTTTCACTTGGGGCGCAAAGCTTTGAGCCGGAGCTTTTGAAATTATTGGGCAGAGAACACAGCCCGGCCCAAATTGAGCAAAGTGTGCGCATGCTGAGAGAAGCAGGCATGCCCCAAGTAAACTTAGACCTCATGTTCTCATTGCCCGGACAAACAACGGAACAATGGCGCCACACCCTGCAAGAAGCCATAGCACTGCAGCCGGATCACGTTTCCACCTACAACATCACTTATGAGGAAGACACGGCATTTTTCGACGCCTACGGTGCAGAGGCCGGCGATGAAGAAACAGACGTAGCCATGTTCACCATGGCAGATGAGCTGCTGACCACGGCAGGCTACCGCCACTACGAAATCTCCAACTATGCCAAAGGAGGTGCGGTATCTCACCACAATTTAGCCTGTTGGCGCGGGGAAGATTACTATGGCTTGGGGCCGGGCGCATGTGGCACGGTCAACAACACACGCTACCGTAACACAGAAAACACGGCAGCATACACAGCAGCCCTCAAAACGGGTAAACTCTCTGAGGCTGAGCGAGAACAGCTCACCCCCGAAACAAGGCGCACAGAATTATTGGGGCTGCAATTGCGTACAGATGAAGGATTGCCGACCGAGTTTATCAGAAAACAAGATGAGGCCTTTATCAACATGTTACACACGGAAGGACTTGCATACCGCACACCAAACGGCACACTGATTCTTACCCTCAAGGGAAAACTCGTAGCAGACGAAATAGCTGAAGGGCTTATGTAAAAAGACATATTTTGCGCTTGCAAGGCAAAAAGATAGAGAATAGAATAGAAAAACAGAACACGCAGATTTCGGCCATGAAGCATCTTCACCTCATACATTCCCTCCTGATACTGAATGCAGTACCGTTCTGCCTCGCCGCAACGAGCACAGCAACTGAAGCTTCAGCACCGGCTCAACACGAAGCCGCTTATAAGCAATTCGTAAAAAAGCTTGAAAGCATAGCTGCAGCCAATAGCCCGGATATAGTGCCGGCAATTGTCATAGCCATAGATGCAACGGGCGATGAACTCTGCGTTGACGCTTGGATGCAACGAGCCGCAAATGAGGGCAACCCCGTAGCAATGCTTTACCTGAGCAGTACGTCCTTAAATTTTGTGCCGCAAAATCAGCAACATGCGGCCAAGGTTAAAGCGGCAATCGCCATGGTAAAAAAAGCGGCTGATGCCGGTTACACACCGGCGATGATAACTTACAGTAACATTTTAAGAACCGGCTCCAACATACCCAAAGATGAAGTTAAGGCTAACCAATTCATCATGAAAGCCTGCCAAAGCGGCAATTATGAGACCCGCTTTTCATGGCTCTTGCAGACAGACCGTTTGCTGACGTTTGAGGATAAAGAGCGCCCGGAAGTAAAGGCAGAAATAGCAAGAGGAAACCACCACGTTGTGTATTACCTCAGTCAAAAGGCGCCGGATGCGTTCATCTCGCTTCTCACACTGACGGAAGCCGCACGCATGGGAAATGCCACGGCCATGTATGAGCTCTCTGCCATACTGTTGCAACTGAAAAACCCGAAAGTCAGCTACTATTATTTGAAACAAGCGGCAGAGCTCCACCAGCCTATGGCCCTAACCATACTGGGAGAATACATGATAAGCGGCAACAAAGAGCTTGAAGAATGCATAGGTTTGAAAAAAGACCCTGCTGCGGGCATCTACATGCTCAAAATTGCGTCTATGATGGGTAATACCCGTGCACAGGCCATCCTTTCTCATATCTATTTTCACGGTTTATTCGATGTGCCTAAAGATGAAACCAAAGCATACCGCCACGTTGAAATCGGAGAAACCGTTGTCCCGGACGTAGGGTATGTAACAGCTAAAGGTTTTATGTTGTTGACCGGAGCCGGGGTTAAACAAGACAAGGAACAAGGCTTGGCGCTTATAGCAAAAGCCGCCCGCACCGGTTTTCCGCATGCGGTCTTTATGCTGGCCAATGTTTACTATAACGGTATCGGCGGCGTTACGAAAAATGGTTCAGAAACCGTTTACCTTTTAGAATCATTAGCAACCCGACGTGGGCTGGAGATCAGCTTTATCTTCTTGGCTTACATTTATGAAAAAGGCGGCGCCGGCATAGAACCGGACCCCAAGAGAGTTCAATACTACCTGGACCACGCTCAGCGGGCCTTCGGCAATGCAGCGCTTACCAAGTTTGAAGAACTCAAGAACGATGAGAACGGCTGGGTTGTCACCCCCTTCAACATCAAATTATAAAACTACCCAATCCCACCCTATATAAAACAATGCATATCAAAAGCATTCTTTCAACCCTCATCGGGGTCAGCATCCTTGCAACCCCACTTGCTCAGGCTGCCCCCGGCAAGAAAAAAAACAGACCCCAAAAAACAACACAGCAAAAAACGGCTGTAACCACTGATTTTCCGTCTCAATATGAGGCAGATTACCAAAAGTTTATAGCTAAACTCAGAGAACTCACTCAGCAGAACAGTTTCGACCTCAGCCTGGCGTTATTCATCATCTTTGACGCAACGGGAGACGAATTCAGCATTGAGCAATGGATGCAGAGAGCAGCAAACGAAGGCGAACCTGCCGCCATGTTATTCATTGCACTTAAGCATTTGACAAATGTGCCGGAAGAACGCTACCGGGCACAGGAAACGCTTACGGCCGTCACTCAATTAAAGAAAGCGTCTGACCGCAAATATGTACCGGCTATTGTAGCATACAGCAAATGCCTGAATAAAGGCATAGGCACCTCTAAAAATGAGGCCGCAGCAGAAAAACTATTGATGCAAGCATGTAGCAGCGGCTGCTTTGAACCGAGATTTGAATGGTTGCTGATGACCGGACGCCTAGAAAAATATGAAGACTTACAGCGCCCTGAGGTTAAGGCCGAAATAGAACGCGGCAATCACCACATTTCTCGCCACATGAGCCTTAACGCACCGAATGATGCGGCTCTCATCAATTTGTTGGTACAGTCGGCAGAAAAAGGCAACCCATACGCACTTTTCGAACTCTCTGAGCTTTTCCTCAACATGGATTTGGCTAAAAGCTTCAAATTGCTTGCCTTGGCGGTAAAAGCCCGCAACCCCGATGCCTTATACCGCATGGGCATGTACATGATAGACCCTCCGGTTAAACTTGAAATTAATGTAGGAGCCGTCAAAGACGTTGAAAGCGGTGTAAAAATGCTTAAAATGGCCACCATCTTGGGCCAAAACGAGGCACGCATGCAGCTTGCCCAAATGTATTTAAACGGAAAAAACGGGCAACCCAAAGATGCCCACAAAGCCTACCGCCATATTTCTACCGGGGCAGTCTTGAGCGGCAACCCGTTATTGCTTGCAGCACAAGGGTTCATGATGCTCGAAGGCACCGGCACCAAGCAAGATATGAATAATGGACTCAAGCTCATACAAGCTGCTGCATCTCGCAAATATGCCCATGCCAAAGCCTTGCTGGGCTATGCTCATTATCGCGGGCTGGGCGTAGAAAAAAACATTAACAATGCCATCATGCATTTGGAAGATGCTACCACCCTCAATGACCCCTTCGCCTTTATCTACTTGGCCCTGCTGTATGATGAAGAAAAACAACCGGAAAAGTCCCAATATTACCTCAACCACGCAGAGCGTGTCATGCCCGATAAAGCAACAATAATATTCAACTTTTACAAACAAAATTATAAGGGCTGGCACATGACTCCCTTCCCGTTATAAAAAAGTTTTTATTTAAGGAATCTTTAATTTTATTAAACATCGCAACCAACGCAAGATAAGGGCATTAAACACAGATAAGCATCTGATTCCTCCGCTATTTCGGCGCACATGCAACCTAACGGTGCGGGAAAAAGGCTTGCCAAGGCAAACTGTTTATGGTATGCTCATCGCGCCTTTACATCATTAACGGACGCAATGCTATGCATTGCCACTATTTTCACTGCATTCAAATGAAGAAAACAGCTAAAACACTTATTACAAGCGTCGTTACGCTGCTTGCAGCGGCTGTGTTCTGTGCCCCGGGCGCAGAAGCCGCTTCGCGGAGTGTCAGCAAGGGCTTCATCATGCCCGCTGCACCGTCCCCTTCAGCCAAGCCCAATCCCAAA
The DNA here is from genome assembly GCA_045576695.1 of Akkermansia sp. Lineage (GTDB taxonomy): Bacteria > Verrucomicrobiota > Verrucomicrobiia > Verrucomicrobiales > Akkermansiaceae > Akkermansia. The sequence goes on along the minus strand of JAZNGY010000110.1, from coordinate 22,451 downwards.
TTGCCCAAACTGGGCAGAGATAAGCATGGCATGCCGTTTTACCACCCCTCACAAAGAAACCGAGTGGTACGCACAACCGCCTACACCCACACAGAGAGTGACCACGTGGCTTATGGGCCGCGCAATGCTATCGGCACCTCGCTTAAATACACGGATCAGGTGCGCAGCGCTGCGGCCGATTGGTCTGTCTATCCGTTAGGTACGCGTTTCAAGATTAAGGGCCAGCCCTACATTTACGTAGTGGACGATTACGGCAGCGCCTTGGTAGATACAGGCACAATCGACATTTACCAACCCTCCTCGGAGTTAATGCACCAATGGGGGCGTCGCATCGTGGAGATTCAGGTCATCCAGTGGGGCTCCTCTGAGCTAAGCATGCAAAAGCTGTCCGACCGCCGCGGTTACAGCCACTGCCGTAAGATGTATGCATCTCTCGAGCAGCAGCAAAGCCATAGAAAAACGGCTAAAAAATAAGCAAAACCGCCAACTGTTTTTCAAGAATCCCCCCTCTCTGCCATGCTAAGAGGGGGATTTTTTTATGCAATGAAAGGGAAAATGAAGCTTGCGAAAACAAAAAATGCATGATATAATGACAACTGCAAAAACGGGGTATGAGAAAAAAGTTTCTCACATGGCTATTACTGCTGGTTTGTGCAACATTCGTTGTTACAGGCCTCTTGGCCTATCTGCAATTTGACAAGCAGGTAAAAGGGCGAGCAGAACAAATTTTACACACGCGCCTGAATGACTTGGCAGAGCTTATCAGCTACAGCAATGATAACATGGCGCATGTGGTGGAAATCAACAACGAAAGCACCCTTAACCGAACCCGAGCCGTTGCAGAGATTATCAAATTACAACCGGAGGTCATCACAAATGCAGAGGCCTTGCAAAAGATCTGCAATGAGATAGGGGCAGACCAGCTGTGTGTCACAAACGAGCAAGGGATTGTCATTGCCGCAGCACCGGCAGAGCTTGTAGGTTTTGACCTTAATTCTCATGACCAGGGCCGAGAGTTTCTCAAATGTATAGGCGGCAACGGAGAAGAGATGATACAGCGCCCACGCCAAAATGCATATAATGGAGAAGTGATTCAATATGCAGGCGTATCTCGCAGAGATGCCCCGGGGGTAATACAATTGGGCTTCAGGTTTGCGCATGAACAGGCAGTACGCAGCAACATTGCCTTTACTGCACTGGCAAACCGTTTCAAACTCGGAAAAAGCGGCCACATCATCGCTTTTCGCGGTGGGGCACTGATGAACGGCAGTGAACTTGGCTACCGAACATCGGATCTACTCTCACTGCCCATCGACCAAACTGTGCAAACAACCATAGGTGATACGGATTTTTACGCCTATGTCATCAAGAAAAACGATATCCGCATCATAGGTCTTTTACCGGCAGAAGAAATTAACCGCATCAGCATGCGTTCCATACAACAGCTTTTTATCAGCAATATATGGCTGTTCATCGTAATGTTCCTGCTGGTATGGGTACTGTTGCAAAAATTAGTACTCAACGGGTTGTCTCGCATCAACTACTCACTGCAACGTATAACGGAAGGCTATAAAGATGAGAGGGTGCATGTGCAAGACACACCCGAGTTCACAAGACTCTCCACCGGCATCAACACTATGGTAGATTCTCTGCGCACCTACATGGAGCAACGCAGAGCCCGACTTCAAAAAGAATACGCCATTGCCCGCACGGTACAAAGCACCGTATTGCCAAGCACATTCCCGGCATTTCCCGAACAAAAAGCATTTGACATATACGCCACACGCATTCAAACCCAGAACGTAAGCGGCGACTTCTATGACTTTTTCATGGCAGATGCAGAACACCTCTGTTTCATGCTGGGAGATGTATCAACCGAAGGCATACCCGGTGCACTGTTCATGATGCGGGCCATCTCGCTCATACGCACACTGGCAGCAACGGGCTTGGCACCGGCAGAGTTGATGACCCAAGCCAACCGCACGCTTTGCGAAAACAACATTACCAAAACGAGACTTTCTCTGTACTTGGCACGTCTCAACATTAATTCCGGCGTGCTCAGATTCATCAATGCCGGTACTCCTCAAGCGCTCAGAAGCACAGAAAAAGGCGGCTTTGCCATGCTCCCCATGCGCTCGGGCACCGTGCTCGGCGCACACGCCCAATCTATTTACAGAGAATGCATCATACAATTACAACCGGGAGAACGTATACTTTTATATTCGCAGGGCATTCTCAAAGCAGGCAATGCAACGGGGGCAACATTCGGCATGGCCGGGCTGCAAGCCTCACTACGCCATGAAGCAGAGAGTGTCACAGAGCTCATACGCCATATACAGGTAGATCTGCGGCGATTCACGGGCAACAAAGAACAAGCCACGGACTCCACGCTACTGGCTGTTGAATTCAAAGGTAAATGGCTGCATAAGAGGACATTCGCCCTGCAATCTACAGATGCCGAAAAGCTTGCCGGGCTCGATACAGCGATGAATACGATGTTGGAATCCGTATTCGCCTCGCCCATTGCCATTGCAGAGCTGTGCAATGCGGTATCAAGCATCGTAAGCGCCATCCCCGAGGATGCGCCGGTCAGCATTCAATTTTGTTGCAACGAAGAAAGCGCAGAAATCACCATCCACTATAAAACACCCCGTTTTAACCCGCTGGAGCATCTACCCCAGCTCCCGCTGGATGATAGCATTTACTGTACAGACCCCATAGAAGGAAGCACCCTAAAACTCCGGAAATCACTGGCATGAATCCACCACCACCACCAGCAGTAACCTCCCCACTTGCAGCCCCGAAGCCGCCGGTCATTTCCCTGCATCCGCCCATAGTCCCACCGGAGCCGGCGGCGTCCCCTAAAGAAGAGCAGCACAGTACCCGCATTCCCCTGCCCCCGGGTGCCATAGTGGGAGAGTTCACCATTATCTCCAAACTGGGTAAAGGAGGGTTCGGCATCACCTACCGAGCAAAAAACAACAATGACGGCAGCACCGTTGTGATTAAAGAACACATGCCGGAGGGAATGGCAACCCGCATGCCCGATGGCTGCTCTGTAATGAGCAGCAGTCCGGAAAAAGAAGAGGAGTTTCGCACCACCATGGCAGAGTTCATGGAGGAAGTGAGCATTCTCATGGGCTTGCAGCACCCGGGTATTGTGCCTATTCTCACAGCATTTGAAGCCAATGGCACCGCCTACTATGCCATGCCGTATGTTGAAGGCACCCAACTTCAAATACCGGAGCAGCCTACCCTTGACAATGAGAAAAAAGCGGAAGAAGCAAGAAAAGTAAAGCAGCAGTTGCGCGCGCTTCTCTTCACGCTCGAATATCTGGAGCAGCATAATATCGTACACCGCGATATTAAACCCGAGAACATTATCGTTAACGAGGAAAGCCGCCCCATCCTGCTGGACTTCGGCTCTGCGCGTCAACTACAAAGCGGCAAGGTGTTCAATAACATCTACACCCCCGACTTCTGCGCCCCCGAGCAATGTACCTCCAAAAGTGATGAAGAGATGAGCAGCAGATTGAGTGCCGGCACAGACCTCTATGCCTTGGGTGCTTGTTTCTATTACATCATCACCCGCCTGTTGCCCCCCAGGGCAGACATGCGAGTACATGCCACCCCCGACCCATACCGACCGCTTGCCGGGCGTAAAGACCTGCAGCTGCACTATGAACCGTACTTTTTGCAGTCCATTGACCGCGCGCTGAGTCTGGACCCGCAAGAGCGTTGGCAAGATGCGTCCACCTGGCGCTTGTGTACGGAATCAGGCATTGTGCCACCGCCACGCAAGTTCATGGTACAAATGCGTATCTATATGGCCGTGGCCATCGCAATCATCATAGCACTGGGCAGTCTCAGCATCATCGCATGGCGAGAAAAAAGTCAAACGCAGAAGATGTACCTCAACGGGCTGAAGTTTACAGAAGAGTTGATGCACGATTTCAACACCGCTCTGTCAGACCTCCCCGGCTCTACGCGGCTGCAAAGAAAGCTCGGCACGCATCTTAAAAATTACTTAGATTCAATGGAAGGGCTGCCCGTAGCAGATGATGCCCGCCTGCAGCAATCCATGGCTACGGCGTGGCAAAACATGGGCGCCGTTTTTGTTCAGCAAGGCAAACTCGAAGAGGCAACAGAAGCATATCGCAAAGCGGCAGAACTGCTTGAAAGCCTCATTCAAACAGACGCTTCATCGTTGCGCACTCGTTACGAATTGGCGAACAATCTTCGCAACCGCGCAGAAATCGCCCGCCGCCGCAACATGATTCAAGAAGCGCGCAACCTGTCGGAGCGCGCACTCGCCCTCACCAAAGAAATATGCGCAGAGGCTCCCCATAACCCGGACTATCTCTGCGCCCAAGGCGAAGCCATGGGCACCGCCGCGCAACTGGCCGTCAACAGCGGTAATATGGAGCAACGCCGCCAAGCCTTGGTTGAAATGATTAATTTGTACCGCCAATTAGTCACAAACTACCCCTTGCACGAGGCTTCGCGCAAAGGTTTGGCCATTGCACAAATAAGCTTGGCCACGCTGTATATGGATTTGAATGACTTCAGCACCGCAGAAAGTCTGCTTACGGAAAGCAAAGAGATTCTCTACGCATTGGCAGATGCCTCCCCGCACAGGCTGTCTTTCCGGCAAGACCTTTCTACGGCTTACTACACCATAGGCATCATGAATAACAGACAAGCCTTGGCTGAAACAGATACCGCCCAAACAGAAAAGTACAACACCTTAGCGCAGACTGCATTTGAAGAATGCATCAAAATCGCCAAGCAGCTGGAATCTATGGACAGGGATAATGCAGAATACCCATTCCACCAATGCAGAGCCCTTGCCCACTTGGCAGATATAGCCATGCGTAAAAACGAGTACCAAATATCTGAACGATACTGCAAAGAAGCGCTTGACCGCATCAACGGCTTAATAGAAACAGCCCCGAACAATGCGGATTACGCGCAAATTCGCGCCGGCATCATCAGGACAAAAGCAATGGTACACAGCCAACAAGAAAAAGAAAAGGCTAAAGCAACTGCTGAATTTGCAGAGTATAGAGAAATCATCCACAAATTATTACAGCAATCCCCCAATAATCCCTTATTCAAATACATGTATGCAGATGCCTTGGGAGAATCTGCCACACATGCGCTGGACATGGGTGATGTAAACGCTGCAAGAATGTGGCTGCAAGAAGCAAAAGTATTCTTGGATGTGTTATCACCCAACGAAAAGAGCAACCAAGTATGGGCCTCACGGCTCAAGACGATTGAGGATATGCTCAATAAGTTACCCCCGCCCGGCGAGCAGCAATAATCAAGCAAGCGCCGTCATCATTCGGCGCTACCATTCACCCATTTGCTACCGCCTTCGGGCAGCTCACCCCAACCTACGGGTTGATAACGGGTAAACGAGGTATTACCCCAAAGGGGAATACCGAGGGCTTTGTACCATGTAGCAGACATGCTGTTACCGGTATAGCAACCGAAACTTCGGCATTCTGCATTGGGGGCAAATGATGTTTTGTCTAATTTGGCAGCCAAATCAGACTCATGCATCCATTGAGATGACGCGCCGATAATGTCACTGCTGTAATCCAACATGAACGCATGGGCGTTAGAATGACCGAAATAATAGAAGGAGGTAATCTTCTCTTTACCCTTGCCGGCTTTATTGATAGCCTTGTATGCTTGCTCTGCGGTATCAACAAATACAATTTTAAGCTTGCGTTTGGTGGCCAGCTCGCGAATCATGCTCATGTAATCTTTGCCATCTTCCTTACCGCGGCTAATGTAGGCAGGGCGAAATACAATCCAAACAATTTTGGCATCGGGCGTCTCTTTCTGAAGCTTATCAATACGCACCGTAGCCCCGCGGATAAAGTTTGCCCACCAGTTATCATGCGCATTCGGCCCACGCAATTTCTCCCACGATTTCAGCGCCACACCACCGGAAAGCACAACATCTACCGCCGGGGCAACACTCAACATAGCAGGCATACATGCCAAGGCCAACATTTGCTTCAGATTCATGCGCGCAAGAATACATGCATCAATCGCGATAGTCAAGCATATAATGGGATATATCCCCAAAAGCCATTGATTTTTAAGCCCCCTACTTCATCTGCCTAAAAAACTGCTGCCCAACGAGAGACCGAAGAGCAGCAGAGAATATCAAGAAAAACAAGAACAGAGGCATCAGTGCTGTTTTGAGCCGGAGTACGAGCCATTGCGGTCGTAATAACGCGTATTATTACCGGATTTTTCGGAGCGGCCGGAGTATGAGCCACGGCTATCGTAATAACGCGTACTGTTACCGGATTGCTCGGCACGGCCGGAGTACGAACCGCGGCTGTCGTAATAGCGGGTACTGTTACCGGAGGAGTCGGCGCGCCCGGCGTAAGAGCCTCGGCTATCGTAATAGCGGGTACTGCTGCCGCTTTTCTCTGCGCGGCCAATGTATCTGCCACTGCGGTCATAATAACGGGTGTTGCCGTTGCTGTCCGTCTCTGCACGGCCTACATTATTACCGTGTGGGCCATAAAAATTATCTGCTGCAGCGGTACTCACCAGCAACGATGCAAGGGTACATAACATAACATGGGTAATCTTTTTCATACGGCTCTGTTATATCTCATTTTTGTACAGCAAGCAAGCTCATAGTTGATTACGGCTTGCAAAAAATTGATTATCTGATAAAATAAGCGCATGGAAATCACGCTGGAATCCCCGCTGGATATGCACCTGCACCTGAGAGACGGTGACATGCTCAAACTGGTAGCCCCGCTGTCGGCAGATTTTGCGGGGGCAGTCATCATGCCGAATCTGGTACCCCCGGTCACCCAACCGGGCGCCATGGTAGCATACGGGGAGCGTATTGACGCCGCCATGGGGAATACGGACTTCACCCGCTACATGACTCTCTTTTTTACCAAACAAAGCGAGCAACAACTGCAACTGGCAAAAGAAACACCCGGGTTCTTCGGCTACAAGCTCTACCCCGCAGGCATTACCACCAACAGCGAGGGCGGCGTTGCCAACTTGGCAGAGGCAGAGAGCACGCTTAAAATGATGGAAGAAATGGGCATCCCCCTGCTCATTCACGGCGAAAGCCACGGTTTTGTGATGGACCGCGAGGCCGAGTTCTTGGGCGTGTACAAACACTTGGCACAGCAATTCCCCAAACTGTGCATTTGCATGGAGCACATCACCACCGCAGCTGCGTTGGATTTGTTGGATGAATACGAAAACCTGTGCGCCACCGTCACCCTGCAACACCTCATCATTACGCTGGATGACGTAGCAGGAGGTGCCCTGCAACCCCACTTGTTCTGCAAACCCATAGCCAAGCGCCCGCACGACCGCGACGCATTGTTACAAGCCGCCATCGGCGGACACCCGCGTCTCATGTTCGGCAGTGATTCCGCCCCGCACCCCCGTTGCAAAAAAGAGGCCTGCGGCTGCGCGGCAGGCGTGTTTACAGCCCCCTTGGCGCTGCCCAAGTTGGCAGAGATTTTCGCACAGCACGGCGCACTTGATAAACTGCAAGGATTTGTCAGCGGCAATGCCTGCCGCATCCATGGGCTCACCCCCATCAGGAAACGCGTCACCTTGCAAGACACCCCCATGCCGGTGCCGGCTTCTTACCGCAGTTACGGGCAGCAAGTGGTGCCCATGTACGCCGGAGAACAAATCAGCTGGAGCATCAAACACTGATGCAAAATGCCGCCATACCGAGCGCTGATGACCTGCGAGCCCTGCTGGCAGAAATTGCAGCCATGCACATGCCCTATGGCATGTATGGCCCGGCCAAATTTCCGCCCGATGGGTGCCCCCTGATGGATTTACCCACAGAGTACCTGGATTGGTTTTGGCAACGCGGGTGGCCCAAAGGCAAACTCGGGCGGCTCATGGAGCAAACTTTACTCATCAAAAACAGCGGACTGGATGCCCTTTTTGAGCCTTTTCGCAAAGCGCAGGGAGGCCGCCGCAAATATCCACGTAAACAATGAACACCATCAAATCCATATTCTTGGCAGCACGCCCCAAAACCCTGCCCGCCGGCATTGTTGCCGTATGGGCCGGTTGCATGATTGTGTGGAAATACCAACACGTCAACCCCGCTGAATTACCGCAATGGCAACCGTTAAGCCTCAATTGGTCGCTTGCTGTCTTTACTGTACTGAGCGCCGTGTGCATCCAAATTGCCTGTAACCTGTTCAATGACTCTCTGGATTCCGACAAAAAGGCGGATACAGCTAAGCGCCAAGGCCCGCGCCGCATTACGGCCAGTGGTGCAATGTCCTCCCGTGCGGTCAAAATAGCAGGTTGTGTCTTTTTGGCAGCAGCAGCAGGCTTTTCCATCCCCTTAATACAGGCGCAGGGGTGGCCCATCATCGCCATCGGCATACCGAGCATGCTGTGCGCCTATTGTTATACCGGCGGTCCCTACCCACTTGCCTACAAAGGGCTGGGCGAGCTCTTCGTACTGCTCTTCTTCGGGCTGATTGCCGTTATGGGCACCGTCTACGTGCAAATAGGGTTTGAGTACAACACCTTCTTCCTCTTTGTGTACGGGGCTGCCTTCATCGTTGGTATGCAATGTGGGTTGCTCTCTTGCTTGCTTATAGAGATTAACAACATAAGAGACCGTAAAGAAGACGCCACCACCGGCAAGCGCACATTGGCCGTACGCCTGGGTGACAAAAGGGCTCGAGGGCTGGCACTAGCCTTCCTTATTGCCCCGTATGCCACCCTCAAACAAACGGCAGTCTTTGTACCGGATGTGAGCTGGAATCTTTGCTGGCTGGCAGCAATACTCTGCGGCGGCTTTATTATACTCAAGATTTCAAAAACCCCGGCAGATAAACGCATGAACATGCTGTTGGGGCTGGCCTCTCTGCACCTCATTCTTTTCTTACTTGCCCTCACACTGGGCAGCAACATCATGTGACGAATCATGGCTACAACAAATCAGCGTTTGCAATCTTTGGATGCTCTGAAAGGGCTCAATACTGCCCTCATTATCGGGCTGGGCACTGCACTGTGGGGCATATACTATATAAGCCCCACTCCATTCTGGGCAAGTGTTCGCCAACAGATGTTGCACGCTGAATGGGAAGGCTTGCGGATGCATGACCTCATCTTCCCGCTCTTCGTCTATCTTTCAGGCATATCACTGAACTTTTCTATACGCAAACGCATGAGTTTGGGTGCCGGTAACGGCAAATTATTGCTGCATATGTGGAGCCGTGCCCTTATATTGGTTTTGCTGGGTATATTGGTTAATGGCCCCCTGCTGTGGGATGCAGACAAAATCCGATGCGCCTCGGTGCTGGGGCTCATCGGCATCAGCGGGGCCCTTGCGGGTACTCTGGTATTGGCAGCCCGCAAAACTTGGGCAGTTGCAACGATTGCGGCTCTGATTCTTGCCTCGGTCTTCTTAATGCAATTCTTTGGGGGAGACATGACCCCGACAGGCTGCTTTAATGCCAAGGTGGATGCAGCCATTTGCCCGGGCAAATTGTATTACGGCTGCATTGACCCCGAGGGGCCGCTCTGCATACTTTCTGCCACGGCACTGGCACTGGCCGGCTACCTCAGCGGGCGAGTATTCAGCCCGGCAGACGGAGCAGCACGCCGGCTCCTGATACTGTCCCTAGGGGGAGGTCTGGCTATTGTTGCAGGGTTGTTAGGGCCATGCATAAAAAACATATGGACACCTTGTTTTGTGTTGCTTTGCGGCGGCATCGGGGCTCTACTCATGGTTGTTTTTCATCTCATTATTGACGTGTGCAAGTTCTCCTTCTGGGCATGGCCTTTTAAGGTTATAGGCTGCAATGCCCTCTTCATCTACCTCTTTACCAACATTATCGAATTCGGACAACTCACGGAACGCTTTTTCGGGGGTACCATTCAGGTACTTTTCTCAAAACCATGGCAAGTCACGGCTAATGCCATGGCCTACTTCATCGTCGCTTGGCTCATCTGCTTCGGGCTATACCGCAGCAAAACAATTATAAAGCTTTGAGCCCCCCCAGAATCTGCTTATTAGCAACAAACACTGCCTTAAACAGAGCCATTAGTTTCAGCAAGTGCCCAAATTATAGGTTGTAAGGGTGATTTTAGACTTGCAAAAACGGGGGAATGGGTGTATAAGGCGCGCATGTCAACGGCTATACGTACACGCTTCGCACCGTCGCCCACCGGCTATCTGCACATCGGTGGTGCCCGCACCGCTTTATTCAATTATCTTTTCGCCCGCAAAATGGGCGGCACCTTCATTCTTCGCATAGAAGACACGGACCAAGAGCGTCATGTAGAAGACGCCATGAAAGCCATTTTCACCGGCATGAGCTGGTTGGGGCTTGATTGGGATGAGGGCGAGGGCAAAGGCGGCCCCTGCGAACCGTACTTCCAGAGCCAACGCAAAGATATTTACGACCGCTACTTCAACAAATTGGTAGAGATGGGCCGCGTATACGAGTGCCCTGCCCCCAACAAGCGTGATAAGAACGGCGATGAGATACCCGGCACCAGCGAGGGTACCGTATGGCGCTTCCGTTTCAAGAGAGACGGTGTTATGACCCTGCATGACTTGGTGTGCGGCGATATCTCCGTAGACTACACCAATGAGGACAACACCCCCGACATGGTGGTAAAGCGCACCGATGGTTCCTACATCTTCCACTTGGTCAATGTGGTGGATGACATCGAGATGAAGATATCTCACGTGATACGTGGTGAAGACCACATCATGAACACCTTCAAGCATTTACAATTGTTTGACGCCTTTGGTGTAGAGCCGCCCGTGTATGCCCACATACCGCTGATTCAAAACCCGGACGGCTCCAAGATGAGCAAGCGCGACGTAGGCGCCCAGCTGGGCAACTACCCGGAGGAAGGCTTCTTGCCCGATGCCGTCATCAACTTCATTGCCCTGCTCGGCTGGAGCAGCAAGAGCGATGAAGAGGTATTCACCAAAGAGCAGCTTATCGACCTCTTCTCTCTGGAAAACGTGAACCGCGCCGCCGCCAAGTTCGACATCACCAAGTGCAAGTGGATGAACCAGCAGCACATCATGAAGCTGGAGCCCGCCCGCTTCTGCGAGCTTGCCATGCCGTTCTGCACGGCCGCAGGTTTGCAAGACACGGCACAACTGCGCGAGGCGCTGCCCTCTGTACAAACCAAGGTGCAGTTGCTCAGCGAGGTGCCCGCATGGGTAAAATGGGTACAAGTGCTGGAATACGAGCAAGAGAGCATGGCCAAGTTGCAAGACAACGCCCGCGAAATGCTCAACCACTTGGTAGAGGCCTTTAACGGCATCGAGGAGTGGAGCGGCGAGGCAGCATTCCAAGTCATCAAACCGCTGGCTAAGGCCAACGGCGTGAAAGTGGGCGCCATGATGTTCCCGCTGCGCATGGCACTTACCGGCTCGCACGCCGGCCCCGGCATCGATGTCATTATGCAGGTGTTGGGCCGCGATGAGGTACTGCGCCGCATCAGCATCTTTCCCTGCTGATTTTTAACATAAACATAGCCACCAACATGCGCACCGTAGATTTTGATTATCATCTGCCGGAAGAGCTGATAGCCGACCGCCCGCTGCCGGACCGCGCAGCGAGCCGCATGTTGGTGGTACACCGCGATACAGGGCTCATCGAGCACCGCCACTTTAGCGATATTCTCGAATACGTGCAGCCCGGTGACCACTTTGTGCTCAACAACACCAAAGTGGTACCGGCGCGCTATTTCAGTAACGATGGCTCCATTGAATTAGTGCGTGCCGGCCTTGCCCAAGAGCTGGTATGGAAGTGCATGGTACGCCCCGGCAAAAAAATGAAGGTGGGGCGCACCGTACAAGTGGGCGATGCCACCGGCACGGTAGAATCCATTGATGATGAGGGCTACCGCTACATCCGCTGGGATAAGTTCATTGACCCCGAGGTGTACGGCAGACTTGCCCTGCCGCACTACATGAACCGCGAGAGCGAGCCCGCGGATAAAGAACGATACCAAACTGTTTATGCCGAGCATGAGGGCGCCATTGCAGCCCCCACGGCGGGCCTGCACTTTACCCCCGAGATTCTGGCAGCCGTACCGCACAGCTTTGTCACCCTGCATGTGGGTGTGGGCACGTTCCGCCCCGTAAAAGCGGAGTTCATAGAAGACCACCACATGCACCGCGAAAGCTTTACCCTGCCCGGCGATACGGCTACCGCGGTAGAGCAAGCCCGCAGAGTAATCGCCGTGGGCACCACCAGCGTACGCGTTTTGGAAACCTTGGCAACCCGCTATGGCCGCCCCCTGCAGCCGTGCAGCGGAGAGACAGACATTTTCATCTACCCGGGTTATGAGTACAAGGTAGTAGGCGGGCTGCTCACCAACTTCCACCTGCCGCAAAGTACCCTCATCATGCTGGTATGTGCCTTTGCCGGTAAAGAGTTGATTATGGAGGCCTACCGGCAAGCTGTAGAGCAACGCTACCGTTTCTTTTCATACGGGGATTGCATGCTGATTCTCTGATGCGACGCCATTAGCCAACACATTGAGATTTACGCGGGCGCAGCCCCCGCGGATACAGCCCTTCATTGACCTCCTCTCTGCATTCAGAGAAAGCAAGCTCCGGGTTGTGCGGGTAACGGCGTAAAGCCGCCAGCACTTTTTCCCGCGTTTCCATAGCCGCCGCCAATGACTCTGCTTCACCGCCATACTGCTTATCAGAAAAATAGCGGGTAAAATGCATCTGGTTGCGGCAGAGTGTTACCCGCCAGCCTTGGAATGATGTGAACTCATACGTGAACCGTGTAATATTGCGTAATGTTTTCATGGCGACATCAGATTATCACTTATTCCATACAATTTCTATGCGAATTAGGGTATTTACATACAACATCGCTTGAAGAAAACCGTGGGCATGATAATCTGGGTGCGCTATGAAGCTGCAATCCATTACATTCCGTTGCGCAGAAGCCCAGCTGAAGCGCTTAAAAACAGCCATGAACAACTTGGCATGCCCTAACCGTACCATCTTATTATCTGCCGCATTAGAAGATTTTCTCAATTTTGCAGAACAAAAGTCGGTAAAAGAAATGAACCTGTTTGAAATGGTACAACATATCGATTCGCTCGGTTCCGCCCACCGCTTTTCCGCTCAAGCGAAATAAGACGCCGGAAATACTGAAATCAGGTTGATTTGCGTCACCACGGCATTTTTTTCTTTTCTGTATCGCAGAGTTGGTGTATAAGAATGATGAGTATCCGCTACTGCGTATTAACAATACGCCGTGCGGGCATCACAATCTTCACCATAATACACATAATACAATCAAAAAGATGAGCACCTCCTCTTTTCTTCCGGCTCAGTACGCACACCCGTACGAGATAGACCCCAAGTACAGTAAGTCCGTAGCCTACTTCTGCATGGAGTACGCCATAGACAACGTGTTCAAGATTTACTCCGGCGGCCTGGGTTACTTGGCCGGCTCTCACATGCGCTCTGCCGGTGCACTGAGACAAAATCTTGTCGGCGTAGGCATCCTCTGGTCATACGGCTACTATAACCAAATACGAGCCGAAGATGGGTCAATGGCCGTACAATACCGCCGCAAAGAGTACAGCTTCTTGGAAGACCACAACATCAAGTTCCTCATCCACATTTGCAATGCCCCCGTATGGGTAAAGGCTTACTACCTGCGCCCGGAGACCTTCGGCACAGCCCCCATGTTCTTCCTGAGCACCGATTTGCCGGAGAACGATGCCATCAGCCGCTCCATCACCCAGCGCTTGTATGACTCTAACCCCATGACCCGTATCTCCCAGTACATCGTATTGGGTCAAGGCGGGGCTCGTTTGTTTGAAGAGCTGGGCGTAGAGCCCGAAATTTACCACATGAACGAGGCCCACGCCATTGGCGCTGCATTCAACATGCTGGCACGCAACGGCGGCAATGTAGAAGAAGTCCGCAAGCGTTTTGTTTTCACCACGCATACACCTGAAGAAGCAGGCAATGAGAAGATGGACATCAACCTGATGTCTAATTTCTCCTTCTTCGATGGTCTGTCTCTGGACCAAGTACGCAGCATGCTGAAGCTGGACCCGAATGAGCAAACATTCAACTACACATTAGCAGCCCTGAGATTATCTCACATCGCCAACGGTGTATCTGAGCTGCACGGCGAGGTATCTCGCCAAATGTGGCAGGGTTACACAGATATTTGCCCCATCACCCATGTTACCAATGCGCAGAACCTGAACTACTGGCAGGACGCAGAGTTGGCAGAAGCCTTTGCTGCACGCGATAAGAGAGCCTTTGTCAACCGCAAACGTGCCCTCAAGAAAGAGCTGTTCCGCATGGTAGGTGAGCAAACCGGGCATCTGTTTGACCAAGACACGCTTACCATCGTATGGGCTCGCCGCTTTGCTGCCTACAAGCGCCCTGCACTCATTACCGAGAACCCGGTTATGTTTGAGCGCATGCTGCAACGCACCAACCGCCCCGTGCAGATGATTTGGGCCGGTAAGCCCTACCCCACCGACTTTGCTGCAGTAGACATCTTCAACAAGCTCAATAAGTTGAGTGATAAATACCCGCGCTGCGCCGTGCTTACCGGTTACGAACTCGGGCTCAGCCGCATGCTCAAGAACGGCTCCGATATCTGGCTGAATAACCCCGTGGTAACACGCGAGGCTTCCGGCACCTCCGGTATGTCTGCCGCCATGAACGGCTCTCTCACCATCTCCACCAACGATGGCTGGGTGCGCGAGTTTGCTCGCGACGGCGAAAACTGCTTCATGATCCCCGAGGCCAAGCCCGGTCTGGCCCCCGAGGCCCGCGACCGCTCCGACCGCGACAACTTCTACAACATATTGGAATCCAAGGTGCTTCCCCTGTACTACGACAACAAGGACGGTTGGATTGACCGCGTATTCAATGCCATGGAGGACATCTCCCCCGCGTTCAACTCCGACCGCATGGCAGACGAGTACTACACCAAGATGTACAACGCCTGAACAAACTGACGGCTTACCTTTCAAAAGTCCCTTTGCCCACAACGGCAAAGGGGCTTTTCTTCATTGTAAAAAACTGCACTCTGATATACATTTCGCTTAATAAATCGGAGTTTATCGGGGAGCCGGCTCGCGTTAGCGAGCGGAATTTTTGAGCCCCGGCGAGGGGTGACATAATGCGTGGCTTTCTTGTCTCGGCGTAGGGCGAATGCCCGAAGACGGACCCCCGGGCTACCATATGCCGCCTCGCCATGCGGCGAGGCTCCAAAAAATGGCGGGACTGAAGTCCCGCGCTTCGAAAGGCGCGAGATAAACATCCTTATCAACATTAAATTTTAACAGAGCCGAAGCCTAAAATAAATGATTGACTATGGCGGTATTAAAGCTTGAAATATCAGAGCAAAACAGGTAAAATCGGCGCGTATGACTGAGCTTGATGACACACAGCTGAAACAACCGGAGGGAAAATCCGGAAACGCCAATGGAACACGCATACTGGTTATGCTTGCCGCAGCCATTGTTATCCTTATCGGTTTAAGAGAATTGCGAGATCTTTTAATACCGATTATGTTGGCTGCGTTCTTGGCTATTATCAGCTACTCCGTCACGGATTTATTACGTAAGCGCGCTCACTTTCCGCATTGGTTAGCCGTCATATGCACATTAATCGTCAATGCGGGTATTCTTTTTGCCATCGGTACGCTCATACGATTCTTGGCTGCCGATATGGCGCGCACCCTTCAGGGCGAGGTCATCACCAAAACTCAAGAAAAACTTAATGAAATAGTCCATTGGCTGGACAATTGGGGCTTGGGCGCAGAAGCTCAGCACGTCATAAGCGCCCCGCAAGAATATGTGGGCTTGGATCGCCTATTCACCCTGTCTCAAACCGTGGGAGCCAGTGCCATTTCGTTCATGTCTATCACTACGCTCATCCTCGTGCTCATGACGTTTTTGCTGGGTGAAGCCCCCTTATTTATTAAAAACTTACAGGCTTTACCCAACAGTGTAAAAGGCAAGAAACAGATTTTCACGGCACTGAGAGGCATTCAGCGTTATCTGTTCATCAAAACCATAGCCAGTGCATGCACAGGTTTGTTGGCATGGGGCTTGTGCGCCGCAATGAATGTACCCTTTGCCTTCCTTTGGGGTGTAGTAGCCTACGTGCTCAACTACATACCTACCATTGGCTCAATCGTGGCAGCCGTACCGCCCATTCTGGTAGCCTTGCTCTTCGGCGGCTGGGGTGATGCTTTAGTCATAACCGGTGGATACTTGGCCATCAACTTCATGATAGGCAACGGCATAGAGCCCATATTCCTCGGCAAACAGTTCGGCATTGCAACATCTGTTGTATTGCTTTCCGTATTGCTGTGGGGCTGGGTATGGGGGCCCGTGGGCATGTTCTTGGCAGTGCCGATTTCCGTTCTCATTAAGTTGGCCTTAGAAAACTCTAAAGACCTTTACTGGGTAGCAGCCATTATAGATGACGACACCGAGCACGTAAACCCGAATTTAGAAAACAACACAAACGAGTAATCACCACATTTATGCATACCTTCGCATACAAAAACGGCGCCCTGCACTGTGAGGAGGTCAATCTGGCAGACATTGCCGCCACTGTCGGCACCCCCACCTTTGTATACAGCCGCAAAACCATTATGGATGATTTGGCAGAGCTGCAACAGGTTCTTGCCCCGCTGAATGCCCATATTGCATACGCTGTAAAAGCATGCTCCAACAAGGCGATTCTTAACCTGATGGCCAAACAAGGCGTGGGGTTCGACATTGTTTCCGGCGGTGAACTGTGGCGCGTTGTCAACGCCGGTGGCGACCCCACCCTTTGCACCTACGCCGGTGTCGGCAAAACGGAAGCAGAGATTCGCTACGCACTCAGTCTGAACATCTATTGCTTCAACTGCGAGAGCGAGAACGAGCTGCGAGAAATTAACCGCATAGCCGGTGAAATGGGCGTTAAAGCCCCCGTGGCCGTGCGCGTTAACCCCAATGTGGAGGCTAACACGCACAAGTACATTACCACCGGCACTAATGAAAACAAGTTTGGTGTAGACTTCTCCCGCATCGAAGAGCTGTATGCTACCATTGCGGCAGAAATGCCCCACCTCTACATACGGGGTTTGCAAATGCACATAGGCTCTCAGCTTACGGATGTTGCACCCTTTGTCAAGGCCATCGAAAAAGTAGCCCCCGTGGCTAAAAAGTTCAAAGAGCTTTACAACATCGAGTTCTGGAGCATCGGCGGCGGTATCGGCATTGTGTACGATGGCTGCTTAGAGTCCGGCTCGCCGGAGTGGTGGGCTAAGCACCCGGAGCAAATAACCTTCAAGAGCTACGCAGATGCCATCATACCGCTTCTGCAACCCTTGGGGCTCAAGATTTTGGTTGAGCCGGGCCGCCGTTTGGTCGGCAATGCCGCCTGCATGCTTACCACTTGCCTGTACGAGAAAAAGGGAGAAGCCAAAACCTTCAAGATGATAGATGCCGGCATGAACGACATCATCCGCCCCGCGCTCTACGAAGGCTACCATGAGATTTGGCCTGTTAAGGAACACCACAATGACACCATCATTGCCGATATCGTAGGCCCCATCTGCGAGAGTGGCGACTTCCAAGCCCAAAACCGCGAAATTGCAGACGTAAAACCCGGCGAAATCTTGGCAGAAATGAGCGCCGGCGCCTATGGGTTCAGCATGGCCTCCAACTATAACTCACGCCCGCTTGCAGCAGAAGTGCTGGTAGACGGCGAGCAATGGCACATCATCCGCAAGCGCCAAACCTTGGCTCAAATTGTTGAGGATGAATGCCTCCCCGAATAATAAAAAGAAGACATGATTACATTTACCAATCTGACGGGAGCAGACGAAATCGGCGCCAACAGCTATCTGTTGGACCTGGAGGGCTCTCGCATCGTGTTGGATGCAGGGATGCATCCTAAAAAAGACGGCAACGAGGCCAAGCCCGACTACAAACTCATCGGCGCGGCAGACCCCGACTGTATCTTCATTACACACTCTCACTTAGACCACATAGGCACCCTGCCCGTATTCCAAGATGAATACCCCAATGCAGAGGTTATCATGACGGAAGGCACCGTGAAAGTGGGCGATGCCATGCTGCACAACTCCGTCAACGTGATGACCGGCAAGCGCGTGGCAGAGGGTATTGCAGAATACCCCTTCTACACACACGGCGAGCTGGAGCGCTTGTCCCGCGCTTGGATAGGCCGCCCGTACAATGAAGCCTTCCGCACCGGGTATAATGGCAATGTGCTTGCAACCCTGTACGATGCCGGGCACATCCTCGGCTCTTGCGGCGTCATGCTCGAGAGCGTCTCCGGCACCACCGTCTTTTACACAGGCGACGTGCAGTTCGACAACCAAACCCTCATCGGCGGCGCAGATTTTCCACAGGAAGGGGTGGATATTCTCATCATGGAATGCACCCACGGTTGCACCGAACGCGCCTCTGACTACACCCGCGAAAAAGAGCTGCTGCGCTTTGCTACTGCTATCCGCGAGGTACTGGAAGACGGCGGCGCCGTGCTCATACCCGTATTTGCCCTCGGCAAGAGCCAAGAGCTGCTCTGCGAGCTGGGCAAATTCAAAGAAAAAGGGCTCATCCCCGATGTACCGGTTTACTTCGGCGGCCTCAGCTCCAAAATTACGCTGATATACGACAAACTCAGCGATAGCACACCACGCCTCACCCCCGGCTACAAGCTCAAAGACAATGTAGAAACCCACGGCCTGCCCAAACAAGGCAAAGGCCCGCTGGTAGTCAGCCCCGGCAATATCTACCTGGTATCCAGCGGCATGATGAGCGAGCACACCGTCTCTTACAACATGGCCTCGCAAGTGCTGCCGCACCCCAAAGATGCCATCCTCTTTGTAGGCTACAGCGACCCCGACTCCCCCGCCGGCCGCATCAAAGCCACCAACCACGGCGATATTGTGAAACCCAACGGCAAAGGCCAAGGCTACCCCCTGCGCTGCCGCATCGAAACCTTCGACTTCTCCGGCCACGCAACGCGTGCGGCCCTCATTAACTACGCCTGCACCCTCGCCCCCAAGACTGTCGTTCTCGTACACGGCGACCCCGAGGCCACCGCCTCCATGCATGCAGAGTTGAGCAACAAGCTGCCGCAAAGCAATATCATTGTACCCGAGCCCGGTAAAACCATTCGCTTAGACTAACGCAAAAAAAGCGAGCGCAAGCGAACCCTTCTCGCTTGCGCAGCAAGCCCTTCATGTGAGCGCAAGCGAGCCCTTCACGTGAGCGCAAGCGATCCCTTCACGTGAGCGCAAGCGAGCCCTTCACGTGAGCGACAGCGAACTATAACGAAAAAAACTCACTTCGCTCACGAGAAAAGGCGCGCTAAACCTCCGCTTATTTCTGCGTTAGCTCGCTATATCTCTCAAACAGGAACGCCACACGCTCCGCATCATCCCTAAATTTACGCCCATACGCTTTCTCTACCGCTGCATCCAACTTGCGGTGGGCTGCTACCAATTCAGGCGGCATCGTCAGCGGGTCATACAGGTCTGCAAGCGAGCTGTCGGGATATAGGGCTCGGACATCCAATACCCCCTGTGCCAGTTCCGCAATCTTTTCTTGCTGTGCTTCGGTTACTATCGGCCAGGGGAAGTTATTGTACACAAGCTTATTAGAATAACGATAATCGCTCTTTAATCTGCCACATACGGCGCGAGTCCAAGCCATGTGCATGGTGCTGGTGAGTATGCCGAAGTGATAAAGGGTTGCATCGGGAATAATTTGTAACAAGTTCGTGCATATGGTTGCAGAATCAATGAAGCCGATGGGAATGTAATCTCTGCGTTCAGAAGAAACCTCGGGTATGACTACGCACGATTCCGGATTTTTTGTTTCACGGAATAAAGTGGGGCGGTCTGCTAATTTTCTGCGTCCGGCATCGGATGCGTTCATGCGGTCTAGCTTGCATTTTTCCACTCGCTCCATCACTTTGGGCATTTGTTTCAGTAGGGTAGGAGAAATACCAACGAGCCAGAGACACCATCTGTCCTTTTTGTTGATAAACTCCATTGAGCCAATCAGTCTTTTAATGTACGGCTTGGCATGCGGTTCTTCTGTGACAAACGGCGTGTAATCTTCTTCTTCAATTATCAAATGGCCGCCGTCAGCGGGTCGGTTTCCGGTCGTCATCTCAGGAACAGCGCAGAGAGGAGTAGACCGAACAGGAATAAAGACATCTTGGGCTGCGGTGAGATAAGAGTTGATGTGTTTTACTGCTTGAGGTGTGTCATCTTCAATGAACAACAGCTTATCGCAATGCGGCTCATACATGGAGAACCCGACAATGACGCAATGCACAGCCGCGACGCCTCGGGCCTCATTACTCCACTTAAAGGTGCGATAGGCAAAATTGATAGACAAGCCACTCTCGATAAGGGGCTGCCACAGTGTGGAGGCTTGTTCTCCCTGTGTGATGGAATTTGTGGACACAAATGCACATTGTATCTTTGTGTTCAAAGCGTAATCTGCTGCTTTTTTGTACCACCCCGCAACAAAATCCAATTTTCCGGCGCGCTTGTTGCCTGCGAAAAGCGTTTCTATATCCCGTTTTTGTTCTTTTGTTTGGTTGGAGTAGCCCACAAACGGCGGGTTGCCCATGATGTAATTCAACTTTTCTTTGGGCACCACGGTCTCCCAATCCATTTGCAGGGCATTGCCGCATACAATCGTAGCGGATGCCGTCAGCGGAATACGGGCATAGGCCTCACCAAAGTAATTGCCGGCTTCAATATTCATCTGGTGGTCCATGAGCCACATGGCCACCTGAGCAACCTGAGAGGGGAACTCCTCAATCTCGATACCGTAGAATTGATTGACGTTGACGAGGCATACGTCATTGGCCGAAAGCATCCACCCGGTGCCGGAAGATTCAAGCTTCTCACGCTCAGCAATAACGGAAAGCTCTAAGCGGCGCAACTCTCGGTAGGCCACCACAAGGAAATTACCACAACCGCAGGCGGGGTCTAAGAAGGTCAGCTTCGAGAGTTTTTTGTGGAAAGCCTGCAAGCGACCTTCTTTGCGGTTGGATTTATCATACTGAATGCTCTCAAACTCCTCCCTCAGCGCATCCATAAACAGCGGGTTGATAAGCTTGAGGATGTTGCGCTCGCTCGTGTAGTGGGCACCCAGGGCGCGGCGGGCGGTGGCATCCATCACACTTTGGAACATGGAGCCGAAAATAGCGGGGGAAATGAGGCTCCAATCCAGTGAGCAACAATCAAGCAACGCTTGACGCATCTCTGCGTCAAAAGCCGGCATGGGCAGGTATTCAGCAAAGAGCCCGCCATTAATATAGGGGAACTCTTTGATAGCATCATGACGCGTGCAGAGGCGGTTTTTCTCCGTGGTGTTGAGCACTTGGAAGAGCTCCGCCAGCAACGGGGCAAGGTCGCGCCCGTCCTCTGCTGTACAGTTTAAAATATAGGAGCGGAACGCATCTTTACAGAAAATGCCGGTGTCTTCCGCAAACAGACAGAAGAGCAGACGCACAAGATACACCTCCAACGGGTGCCCCACGTAGCCGATTTCTTTCAATCTATCATGCAGTTTACCCAACAACTCGGCAGCCTGTACGTTGACGGGGTCTTCCTCCTGATACTCGCGTTGCTCATACCCGGCCAGATAATGGAAAAGGTGAATATACTGCGGCAGCTCAGAGAGGGTAAAAGTGGTAAGCTGAGCATCTTTGCTTAAATCATACACATGCCAGTTTTCAAAATCACACACCAAAATGATTTTGGGTATCTCTTGGTGAGCCAGCGTATCGGCATAGCGTTTGGCCTGCTCGTAGGCAGCGGCAAGGTCCTTGCCGCGAGATTTCATCTCGATAAGGATTTTACCTTTCCAAAACAAGTCAATATAGCCATTGCCGCCGTCCAAGCATTTCACCTTATGCTCAAAAATGGCAACTTTCTTGCGGTCTACCCCCAGCACCTGAAAAAAGTCGATTAAAAACGGCTGCGCTTCCGCCTCCTCGCGCTCCGTATCTTTCCACACCCCGGCAAACTTTGCGGCGCGAGCACTGATTTCATTCTGACTGAGAGTAATTGCCATGCCCGGTATTCTACCAAAAACAAATGAGTGACGCAAGCGATTCGGGAAGATATCTGCGCAAGTTTCAGAAAATTATTACGCTGAGAGCTTATTATGTGACAGCCGGAGTCAAGAAACCAAGGCTTGAGCACAGGGCAAACGCATTAGGTAACGAACCTTATAAGTTTTTTATTTACAATGTACAATTTACAATTTACAATTTTCTGATAAAACATCGGCCTGAGTGCAGCACGATGTTTTATGGCCGCAGCATTGCGCAAAAACATGTTTCTCTCGCTATGTAGCCGGGAAAGGATAATGCCTTATGG
>JAZNGY010000109.1:0-5935 GCA_045576695.1 Akkermansia sp. | reverse complement strand
GACGATATACGAGGTACGAAGTTCAGAGTCTGGCGCCTGCGGCGCAGTGTTGCAAAGCCGCGCATGAGTTGCCGCTGTCATTACGGCTGTATGCCTAACTATTACTTCGTATTTTGAATCTCGTAACTCGTACTTCAAATTAAAGTTTACAGGGGAGATGCCTGTAACAACTGTATTTTCTTTAACAGTGCTAATTGTTTTACAGAGATATGGACGGTATTTTGCGAGGAATTATAATAGACACGTAAACCGTGACCCGCAACAGCCGAATATCATGCGCCGTATGTGTGCAACCATTGCCGGTACTGCACGGGGTCAATTTCGCTGGGGTTAATGATAGCTTTTTCGCTGCGGAAGATGGCCGTGTGGAGCACGGGTATGCCGCAGGCGGCAAGGTGGGCATCTATGGCGGCTTTGTGTGCCAATACGCCCTCCCAAGTGGGGGAGTGCACCACACCCATGATTTGGGCACCGCCGAACTTCTCGCCCCCGCTGCGCCAGTAGCAGTGGGTCATGCAAATATGGCGGCCGCATTCTGCGCCGGCGCGTTCTTCCATACCGGTGGGTACAGCCCAATGGAAGAGCCCGGCAGCGCCTGTGCCGCTTTGTTTATTGCTGCCGCCGGTGTGGTTGAGGAAAGTGGCAAAGCGGCCTATCACCTTGCGGGCATCCAGATCTGCCGCAATGGCGCAAAACTCATCGCAAGAAAGGCCTATGCTGCGTGCGCGGGCATCCCAGGGCTCGGGTACCAGTTCCTCGGGGCGCAGGCTTTCTTTCAGCACCATGAGCACCTGCCAATCTTTATCCGTAAGCACGGGGCGGGTGGGGCATTGCATGCGCGGCAGCTCTGCCGTTTTGTCGCCGGGTTTAAGCCCTGCGCGGCGCACATGGCCTACCCCCAAGGCAAACATGCCGACAACGGGCAGCGGGGCGAAATCTTCTGCCCCAATATGTTGCATCAGCAGTCGGCAGTGGCCCTCTACGGTGTTGCTGCCGGTGGGTACTTTAAGGGTGGTCCACAAGCGGTAATCTGCCCCGGGGGCATCTGCTTGATGGCAGCTTCTCAGCACCACATGGCCGGTAAAGGGGTCGTTCTGCCGCAGCCATTCCCATGCGGTTTCAAGCTTTTTGTGAGGCACTTTCCACGCCACCAGCGCGCCGTCCGCCAAGCTGGTAGAGAGCAGGGTTTGGCGTATGCGCCGCACAGCCCCGCTTGCCAGCAGGGCGCGCAGGTGGGCTATGACGGTTTCTACCGGCAGGCCGCAGCGCGCGGCAATCTCATCAAACGGTTTGCGGTGAAAGCCCTTCAGCCTATCTTCTGCAATGGCCAGTATCTGTAAATCTATGTCGCTGAGATTCATAAATATTTGCCGGGGCTAACCTTGCCGGTATCAACTTTTACCGTCTGCGGCGTTTGGGGGCTGCGGGGCGGGGTTTGCGGATGGGGCGTGCGCCTTCATCGAGCAAGGCGGTGTAGGCGTAGTCAAAGCCATCGAGCTTGCGGCGCTCCACCTTTTGTTTGATGAAGATTTCCACACTCTTGGCAAAGTCTACCTCATCTGCAGTAAGCAGGGTGAAGGCATCGCCTTGGGCCTCTGCACGGCCTGTGCGGCCTATGCGGTGCACGTAGTCCTCGGGGTTTTCGGGTACACGGTAGTTGATAACGTGCGTTACGCCGTTAACATCGATACCGCGGGCGGCAACATCCGTAGCCACGAGAATGCGGTATTTGTCTTCCTTAAATCCACGCAAAGCAGCCATGCGCTCTTTTTGGGGAATGTCGGAGTGCATGACGGTAACCTCCTTGCCCCAGCCGGCATTGCAAAGCATGTTGGCCACGGTATCAGCCTCTTTGCGGGTGCGGGTAAAGACCATGAGGTTGCGGAAGTCTGTGTTCTTGACCAGCGCGAGCAGCAGGTCGTCTCTTTGGTCGAGCCCCACGGGATAGAAGGCGTGGGAGATGGTGGCGGCCACCTCGCTGCGGGCAATGGCTACCTCTACGGGGTCTGTAAGACACCATTTGGCAAAGCCTTGCAAGATTTGGGGCATGGTGGCCGAGAAGAAGAGGGTTTGGCGCCCCTCCCACGGGCAAAGGTTGATGATTTTGCGCACAATGGGCAAGAACCCCATATCCGTCATGCGGTCTACCTCGTCAAGCACGAGGTGGCGAATGTGTTTAAACTTCATGTTGCCGCGGTAGAAATGGTCTACCAAGCGACCGGGGGTAGCAATGACAACCTCTGCACCTTTTTTAAGCTCTTCTGTCTGTTTGCCGTAGCCGATACCGCCGTAGAGCAGGGCCACTTTGATATCGGTGTACTTGGCATAGGTGCGGAAAGCCTCTGCCAGCTGGTCTGCCAGCTCGCGGGTGGGCTCCAGCACCAGCACTTGGGGCAGCCCGTTGGCCTCTATGCGGGTGAGCAGGGGCAGCGCAAAAGCGGCAGATTTGCCTGTGCCGGTTTGCGAGGCACCGATAACGTCTTTGCCCTCAAGCACAACGGGTATGGCCTGCTGCTGAATGGGGGTGGGTGTCTCGTAGCCGCAATCTTTAACGGCCTCCAGAATGGGGGCTGCAAGCCCCAGTTCGTCGAATGTCATTGTTTTGATTTGTATGTGAAAGGTTAAGTGCCTGCGTGCCGGTTACAGGTAGGGGTTGTTGAGGCTTTCCTCGCCCATGGTGGTATTGGGGCCATGGCCGCTGTGCACGGTGGTGGTATGGGGCAGGGGGAGTAGTTTCTCGCGTATGCCGCGCACCAAGCTGCTCATGCTGCCGCCGGGAAAATCCGTGCGCCCTACAGACCCGGCAAAGAGGATATCACCGCAAAACAGCTGCTCTTGCTCCGGTAATTCGTAGGCCACGCCATCGGGAGAGTGCCCGGGTATGTGGTGTACCTGCCAGTTTAAGCCGCCCCAGTTGCGCTGCACATCGGCGGGGCCGAAGGTGTCATCCACACAGAAGGGCTCTACATCAAACCCGCCGCCCCAGCTGTGGCGTGCCAGGTCCTCCAGCGTAAGCGCCGTGCTGTAGGCCATGCAGGCGTGTATGCGGCAGCCGTATTGGGCAGCCAATGCGGCCGCGCCCTGCACGTGGTCAAAGTGTTGGTGAGTAATGAGCAGGTCTGTCACCTTGGCGTCTGCCGGTAGCTTTTTCTTGGCCCATTCAGCAAAGCCCAGCGGGGCATCTATGGCCACGTAGCCCTCTGTGCCACGCACCAAATACCCGTTGCAGGCGCAGGGGCCACCGGTGTATACCTGAATCTCTATACTCATACGCGCGTCATTGTACATGACTTATGCCCGGAATGCAAGCCGAATCAAGGGCATATGAGTCATTGTCGGGGCTGTTTCAGATTTGCTGTTGTTTATGAGGTACGAGTTACGAGATTCAAAATACGAAGTATTAGTTAGGTATATAGCCGTAATGACAGCGGCAACTC
This sequence comes from Akkermansia sp., assembly GCA_045576695.1. Lineage (GTDB taxonomy): Bacteria > Verrucomicrobiota > Verrucomicrobiia > Verrucomicrobiales > Akkermansiaceae > Akkermansia. The sequence continues at coordinate 2,498 of JAZNGY010000109.1, read as the reverse complement.
ATGCTCGGCTTTGCAACACTGCGCCGCAGGCGCCTGACTCTGAACTTCGTACCTCGTACCTCGTATATCGTCATTCGTACATTCAAACTCAGATTTATCCACCGAGATGTTCAACGGCAGATTTAAAACTGCCCCTCATTGTCATGTTGTGCTCGCGGGTTATTGGCCGGATATTTGGGTTCTGTTGCGCAGGGTGTAGCCATGCGGGGCGTAGTGCAGCTCTGCGGTGTCGATGCGCTGCCACAGGATACGCCCGGCGGCATCTGTGTAGCCGGTACAGAAGTTGCGGTAAAGGCGCGTGTAGTGCGGGCTGAGGAAGTTTTGCGCATACACGGCGGCGGGTAGGGTAGTGCTGTCGTAGTAATGGCGCGCCATGAAGGCGCGCGCAACGTGTATGGCGTGGCCCTCGCAAATGCTGAGGGGGGCTTCTTGCGTTAATTTGGCTATTTTGGGGTAGCGGGAGTAAAAGAAACAATGTGCCAGCTCATGCACCAAGGTGTCAACAAGCACCATTTCGCGTGTGAGTGTGTCTTTATCGTGCGCAGCGGGCAGGGCTGCGGTAAAAAAGCGCATGCGTATTTTAAAGATGGTGCTGCTTGCAGCCCATTGTGCCCCGCCGAGGTAGCGCCCGTCGCCCTCTTCTACGGCTATGGGGATGAGCTCCAAGTTCGGCACGGTGAGCCCATGGAGTTGGTAGGCCTCTGCGTTTTCTGCCAGGTGGTTAAGTATCAGCTCTAAGCGTGCGCGGATGCCCGCTGCGTCTTCCCCGCATTGTGCCAGCTCCAGCGCCAGGGGCGAAAGCGCGGGGGCCACCTCGCAGCTTGCCTGTTCTTGAGCGGGCAGGGCGGTGGCAGATAGGGCGAGCATTGGCAGTAAAGGGTGAAGAAGGTATTTCATATTGATGGCGGTAGGCCTATTCTAGCGAGATGCCGTGCAAAATCAAGCAAAAAGCCCGCAGCGGTGTGCTGCGGGCTTCTCTGAAAGGAATAAAAACGGGTGGGATTAGGCCTCCTCTGTAGCGGCGGCTTCCTCAACAACAACCTCGCCCTTAACAACAAGTACCACCTTAACGGTAGCGGTAACCTGTGCGTGAAGCTTGGCGGGTACCTCGTAGGTGCCGGACTTCTTGAGGGGCTTCTCCAGGTCGATGCTGTGGCGGTCGATCTCGATGCCGAGAGCGGCCAGACCATCAGTGATCTGCTGGTTGGTGATGGCGCCGAATACCTTGCCATTCTCACCGGCCTCGAGGGTCAGGTTGACCGTGACGGCAGCAATCTTGGCGGCGATCTCCCGGAAGTTAGCCAGCTCTGCGGCCTCGCGCTCTGCGCGCTTCTTCTGGAGCATGTTGATGAAACGCTGGTTGGCGGGAGTTGCCTCGAACGCAAGGCCCTGAGGAATCAGGTAGTTGCGACCGTAACCGGCCTTCACGGTAACGAGGTCGGCTTCACAGCCCAGACCTTCGATTTTTGTAGCGAGAATAACTTGCATGTTAGCCATAACTCAATATTTTTGGTTTGGTGAGCGGGTCTTTTACACCGTTTTGGGCTTATTGTCAAGCAAATTCCGATAATTTTTGCTGTCTTGGGGGTATAATCAGTTGTCGGCGAGGCCGGATTTTTCATATTCCGCTTCTAGCTCACGTTCTTTTTGTTGCTTTTTTTGCAGCAGTGCTTTGGGGTTGGCAAAGTAATCATTTACCTTGCTTTTGAATTTATTTGCAGATGATGTGTCTGTTATTTGGGATGCGAGCTTCAGCATTTCGTCGCGGGCAAGTTCGTATGATGTTTCTGAGCCTGCGGTAGCTACAAGACGCAATATTGATGCTGCCTTGAATGTGTTGTTGCTTTGTTGGGTGCGAGGCAATGCGCCCAGTGCCCTGTCCATCATGTCGATGATGTCATACTTTTCTTCGCTGTCATTGTAGAAATAAATTTCATACAAACTCGGCTCTTTACTGTAACGCGGGGTGTTTTCCTTCAGCGCTTCACGGAGGGTTATATAGTTCCCGAAATCCTCTGAGCCGGAGTAACTGTTTATGAAGCCGGGTGAGTAGTTGCAAATCATGTCATAGTTTTCCTTATATGACTTTGAAAATGGGCTGTCAGAAGAATGGTTAATACGGTATATAGTATGCCCGATACTTATGCCGATGACGATGATTACGGGGATGATGCGTGACATAACAGTGTGTGTTTTGGTTTAATGTTGATGTTGTGTTCACACATAAAGAGAGGGGTAAAATTAAAAATCTATCACATTGTTTTTCTCTTTTTTAAATTTTCGGTTGATAAATTTGAGTTAGGCGAGCAGATGGCTCGCGTAAGCGAGCGGAATTCAGGCGCCCCGGCTAGGGGCGACAAGAATCTTAGCCGGAGCGTGCAGTGAGCCCGCGACAGCGGGCGAACGAAACCTCCGGTTCAGATAGATAAAAAATAGGAGCCCCGTTGAAAACGGCGGCGACAGAAAAGCGTGGCTTTATGATTTACGACCATCAAAAT
>JAZNGY010000108.1:0-8328 GCA_045576695.1 Akkermansia sp. | reverse complement strand
CGCGGACTTCATTCCAATCAATCTGGCTCATTTTGTGTAAAAGGTTGAGGTTGTCGTTTCGGCTGCTAGGGGTAGCCCCTCCAGCCATTCCGGTGCGGTTGTCATGATGCGGTGTATATCAATGAGCGCGTTGTCAACATCGGTAGTCGGTACTTCTACCACCACCTCATCATGGATGTGCATGACAACGCGATACCCGGCAGCATCCAAGTTCAACAGGATTTCACCCAGCACGTCACGAGCGGTCGCAGATGTCAGGTTCTCCGTCAACTTGCCGCCAAAGAAGCAAAAGCGCTTGCCTTGTACTTCTGCGCTCATGCCTTTCGGAGTCATGGCTAAATTGCGGTAATACAGCTTGCGACCTGACGGCAAAGGAAGAGCAAAGCAAGGTTTCCCCATGTTTACCGCAAAAGCCTGTTCCAATTTTGCCCACAACTGAGTGATGTGCTTATTAGAGGAGCGGAACGCCGTAACAATCTGCTGTGCCTGTTGTTGAGTAATGTCCAGCCCGGCCATCGTCTTGGCAATCCGAACGAACACAGCAGCCCCGGCTCCATATCCCAACCCAAGCACACGAGCTTTGGCTAGTCGGTACAAATCCGGGTTCTTATGCTTTATCGGTTCGGGATCTGAATAACCCATAGTAGCGCGGGCATGGGCCTCGTATACAGAAATACCTTTTTCCAGCTCTTCCATCATGTTGTTATCGCCCGCAAGCCAACTTAGCACACGTTGCTCAATCTGGCTCAGGTCAGAAATGATGAACGTATGGCCGGGGCGAGGGATAATCATCTTGCGCAAGTCCACACCAAACATGGGTACGCGGGGCATGTTCTGAATGTTGAAACCCTCGTCGCCACTCCACCTACCTGTGTGAGCCCCAAAGTACTTGAGGCTATATGCAAAGGAGCCATCTTCTTTGATTCGGCCTTCAAGCGTTTCGAGTTTCTTTTTCAAGGTGTTTGCTTTGCGATAATCTCGCATAGCGGCCACCCACGGAAAACTCTCGCCGTACTTCTCCTCCCAAGCTGCACAGTCCTCGGAATCCTGAGCCAAAGATATCGGCGCAGGAATGCCGGCTTTAGCGCATTCTTCTTTCAAACACTTTGGTGAAAGTATAGGAGTGCTGCCATCTGCCCATGGAATTTTTGCCATAGACTCATCCATGACCCGCAAGAGTTTTTGCATTCCATCAGCCAGCAAAGGCTGGTCAACATGAACACCAAAATCCCCCATGTTGCGGGTTAAGGCAGAAAGACAACGCTCTTTCTCACTCCAGTCAGGGGCAAGTTTATTCCACAGGTGGTAGGCGTACCAAGCGTCCTTGAGACAATACTCGCCCAGGCGTTGAGCCATGCCAAGCCGGATGGCATCTTCCCAAGTCTTCCCGCACATATCGGCGCGAGTGTCCTTGTTGACGGCAACCCCGAACACGCTTTCAACGGCTGCTTTCAGGGAACGACCGTAACCGAGAGCGCTCACCAAATCTGCGGTGCATTGCCACTCGACCTGTACGTCTGCCGGGACAATCCCCAGTTCACGGAGGCGTTCAAAGCAAGCGCGGTCGAATCGGGCATTGTGCGCAACAAAGGTGTGACCATGGAACTGGAGCCAGTCCAATTTATCAGGTTTTCCTACGTAGGAGAACCCCGCCTCTGCCGAATAGACAGAGACGAGGTAGATAGAACAATCCGGGTGGTGTAAATACTGATGGATGCCTAGCGTAGTGATTGATACCTGTTTATCGTAATACGTTTCAAAATCAATCGCGTAAATCATGGCGGGTATCAGAATATCGTTTGATTTTCGGGAAGATGTACTCCCAGCCGGCTTTCGTGAGCATCGGTTTCAGCGAGATAAGTACGCCACCGCCGGAGCTTTCAGAATAGGCGCGAGTACGGGTCATGTAGCCAAGGTTCTCGCACAAATCTGAGGGAGCGTTTCGGCGCTCACCCTGGGTGGATACAAGATAGCCACGGTCGCGTAGCCAATGAAGCACCTCTTCCACCGTCATGTCACTTCCGGCATCCTGCAAGGTGCGGGTCAGTTCATTGATGCTGATGAGTTGGAGTTCAGGCTTCATAGTAGACCTCCTTTCCACGTACAGGAGTGAACCCGGGATAGTAAACAGAGGGGTGGTTGATGCACGGCTGAATCTCGCCATTCACCTTAGCCCAGACCAGATGGAATCGGCAGACAAGGTCGCCCAAGGGCGTAGCCGGAATGCTGAACTCCTCACGATTGCCAGCCACAGAAAGCTGCTGTGCAGGGTACAGACTCATACGGATGCCTCCTTTCTATCTGCGGGCGTGATTCGGATGACAAACAAGCGACCAACAGGGCAGGAAGCGGAGCTTGTAGGCTGCGTTTCTTTCTGCTGCGGTGCTACCTGTTTTTCCTTAGAATCAGGCTTTACTTCATGTGACTTGCTGGCCTGAATCGCCCTACGGCACAGATCAGAAAGCCGCATCTCGCGCTCATGCAGCTCGGCAAGGATGTTACCTAGACGGTGAAAGCGCTCGATGTTTCCTTTGAATCCGGCCAGCCCCCAGGCATAGCAGATACGCATAGCCGTAAAGCAAACTTCACGAGCTTCTGCTGCATAAGCATGCGCCAGGTCTTCCTCGGTACTCCGGGGCTCGGAGAACAAGCCACAGATGAGGTTCCAGCCTTTGATTCGCTTCTCCAAGCGCTGAGCCTTGGAACTGATATCTCCCGCGATGCGGGTAAGTTCTTGTATAGTCATGGTGTGTGAATGAGCAGGTTACTAACTGCTTCACCCTCCATCTCGAAATCTCATATGCAAAATGGCTGACAGATTTGGAATTTGACTAATTTTTATTTTGTGATACATAATGGAACCAAGATGAGTATCGTAAAGTCACTAAACGCAAGCGCGTTAACCAAATTATTTCCCCGGACTCTGTATGATTTCGGTCAGTATCTTTCCAACATGGGAGGTTCGTTCAAGCTGCCTGAGAATAAGCTTCTTGCAGAAGTAGACCCTGAAAAGGATGTTTTTACAGATGAAGAGCCTGAACTCGAACAAGCCCGCAGAAGCTACTTCAACTCATTTTTGATTGCTTTGGAACGCATCGAATACAACGATGATGCTAAAGGTATCAATGCTCAAATAGCATCATTGCTCGATGACGTTAAGTGTTGCGAGAACGACGAAATTGTTGAAGCGTTAGCTCAATTTTATCCTGATATAAAAAGTGACTACTATCCACCCTTGGAGTTTATTGTACGCGTGTTGCTCTCGTCTGATTCTCCTCAGGTTATCAGTAGTGCAGCCAAGAAGGCAAAGAAGACATATTCTCGAGGGTTTCATTATTACGGTCTGGCAGACATGGTTCCATTCCCGGAAAATTGCAAATTTGAAGCGGGAGAAACGTTCAACACCGCCTATCAAGATGCGATTTCCGATAAGTTACAGTTAACCTATGGTACGCAGATATGGCGTGTTACCTCGACGATTGTGCGTGATACCTTTTGCATTGAAATCATGCATGGTTCTCGCCGCCAAAAAATTGATAGTGAACAAAACGCTCAAGCAAAGCCATCGGTATTTCGTCCCATAGTTTGGGATGTGATTCATTTCAACATGCGCACTAAGGAAATTCGCATTCACATGGAGAAACGGAGTGTCAGGACAGAGAAAAACACCTACATTTGGGCACTCTCAAAAATATGGACTAATCTCACATGTCGGTGGGCACCCATTGATAAGTTTGACCTGACCAAGTTTCAAACCACTTACGGAAACATTCAGGATATGATGGAGCGAGCTTCTAATTTGCTTTCTGACCCCGTTCACGGTATTGGAGCGCAAGTTGGTAGAGTAAAAGTATGCCTTACGGATGTTTCATATACCATGGTGATGACAACTCCTGATGGTTATACGACATTTGAAAAGAAGATGAAAGAGTCGGTTAAATCTATCGGCCTAAGCGAATCTCACGCTAAAGATTTGCCTTTGGTTCCCCCCGGAAGTACCATCAATGATGTTACCATTAGCATACGCTATGGATCTGGGGTCTATCGAAGAACTCCATCGATAACAATAAAGCCCGATTCTAAGAGCGAAAACGATTTATACATTTTGGATGAATGGCTTGAGGCCGAGGAGGTCAGCATCGTTCCCGAAGTGTTCAAACGACAAATAGCGGATGCTTGATATTTTTGCATTCATAAGCCGATACGGCATGTACGCCACTCGTTGGGACTGGCGGCATCAAGTGTTTGGTTACGATGAACTTATAAGCGAAAAGTTGAAGAGCGTTTTGCTTGGAAATGGAAACCACGATGCCTATATAGAACCAAGGTCTCCCGCTTTCCCTCAGCACAAGTTGGTACTGCTCCAGACAAACGAGGCATTGTGGGGATTTGATGAAGTTACTGGAGAACGGCACCAAATCGATGATGTAGATTTGGCAGCGTTGAAGATTCAGCCGGAAAACCTTGGTCGTTGGCTTGTCCAGAAGCTTGCGCTTCCGCAAGCTATGCGGAATATTGAGTATCTTGCCCCGGTCATTGTTCTTTCGGTCAGTCCTGTGCCGATTTTACTAGCATTGCCGAGCTTGCCATTTGAATTGGAAAAAGTTATGGCAACTCAGGTTGAAAAGTTCGCAAGTCAAAATCTGCTTTTGCTCACCTGCTCAAAAAGTGCTGTACAGCTACATAGAGACATTTTGTCCGCCCCCCATATTCCAAGGTCAGAATTGTAAGTGTCACAGACTTTGTTCAGTGGAACACCATTCGCCATCAGTACGAGTATGCTTATAGCCAGCCTTTTGTCGATTACATAGAAGCTATGAAAAATGTCCCGACTGGTGGTACATTCATGGAAAGACCTGCTGGGATGGGGTGGAAAAATCTGGAGATTCGGCTTGTTTCAGACGACAAGGCTGAGGACGGGTCTATTTTGCATGATATACTTATCGCTCAATACTTTGATGATAACAATAATTCCGTAGATTACCATTGGTTGCCAGTAAAATCCATCAAAGAGTTACACGGTAGACCATCCCTTAAGAACAGAGGGAAGGTATACGGGATTTTGAGGAGAATAGCACGGACAGGAGGCTATGTAAGCAACGGCAGCAGTACGGATGCCAAAAACTTTTCCTTCTTGCGTGATAGTCTTCGAGCCATGTTCGGCTACACACAAGGTGAAGACCCATTCCCCAACAAGACTGGAAACGATAAAGTAGTGGAGCCAGCACTACGCAAAATTGCTTTCAGCTCTACAAGCGACCCTATTTTACGAGAGGCAGCCAAAAGACCTCTTGAGCTTGCGGATAGAATCCGATAAGGTCTAGCTCTTACTTTTCAATAGCCCGCTCTTACGTTTTATGAGACGTAAGAGTGGGCTATTTTATTTTTATTAATATTGTATGATATTTATTTTTAGCAACATGCAAGATTTAAATCATTACGTGTGATAGAAGAATCTGCGAAGTTCTTACGTCTCGGATGTAAGGTGTATGCAAAAAGCGCAAATACACCGAGACAAGCAAGACAAAGAGCAATATGCTCTCATTCTTGAAATCGCAAATCTGGCCACTAACACCGTACTGAAAGGATACAACAGGGGGAATGCCCTTGCTCCCTGTCTGGTTAGTACACTGGTTGGAAAAGGAATGGAATTAAAGGCTCGCTACAAGGAAACTGGCGAGGGTTCCTTTGAGGGCTACCTGCGTTTCCATTTATTCAAGGACGCACAAGATGAAATGAGGAAATATAACGCCCGCAAGCGCAGTTTCCTACAAAATGTGGAGGATATTGGGAAACTTGTAAACGAAACGCCCGAACGACCTGAGCGGCAAGCAATGGTTAAGCGTACTCGTAAAGCACTTACTCATTTATCAGAGCAGGATAAGCAGTTCGCCTTGTTATTGTCTGAACATAAGCCCACAGAAGCAGCCCGAATGATGGGTATAACTCGTGGGCAAATGAGGGGGGCGATGGAACGAATTGAGAAAATTTTGCTAGCTGAGAAAGTTTTTTCAGCCAATTTCACCAAGCGTTATCGAGAAAGCAAGTGAAGACAGTTACATCACATGAATACACTCCTCCCATACCAGAAAGAACACGCCGACAACATTGCGGCATCCATAGCTCAGCACCGAGTCGCACTCGATGCCAGCGACCCCGGCACAGGTAAAACTTATGTCGCATGCTCCGTGGCTGCACGCCTCGGCAAGCCTGTGGTCATCGTCACCACCAAGGCTACCGCTCCCAACTGGGAGTCGGTGGCTGCCGGGTTCGGCATCAAGCCTGTCCTTGTGAGCAACTACGAAAAGGTACGCATCGGTAAGTTGCCGGAGTGCCGACGCAGCGGCAACCGCTACGTATGGAACGTCCCGCAGGATGCGCTCATTATCTTTGATGAGTGCCAGAAATGCAAGGGGCGCACCAGCCTGAACGCAAAACTGCTCATCGCCGCTCGCGCCCAGCACCTCCGCATTCTGCTCTGTTCCGCAACTGCGGCCAGCAATCCGCTGGAGATGCGTGCCATCGGCTTCGCCCTCGGGCTGCACACCATCACCGATTTTTGGGCATGGACTGTGCGTTACGGTGTCCGCGAGACTCCGTTCGGTATGAAGTTCACCGGGGGTGAGTATTACCTCAAGGCTCTGCACGAGAAGATTTTCCCCTCTCGCGGTAGCCGCCTCCGCATCGCCGACATCCCGGACTTCCCGGAAACCGTCATCGAATCTGCCATCATCGACACCGGCAAGGCTAAAGACATCCAGCGTGTGTACGACACCATGCGCAAGGAACTCAAAGAAGCCGAGCAGGAACAGAACAAGGCGGCTCTGGCCAGTCTTGCCGAACGCATGGAAGCTCGCAGAGCCAGCCAGATGACAATCGTCCTCCGCGCCCGCCAGGCGGTGGAGCTGCACAAAGTCCCGGCGATGGTCGAAATGACCCGCGATGGCATCGAAGAGGGCATGAGCGTGGTCCTGCTGGTGAACTTCACCGACACCATCCGCGAGCTGTCAGCAAAGCTCGATTGCCCCCACATCATCCACGGCGGGCAGACAGCAGAGGAACGGCAGGACATCATCGACCGCTTCCAGCGCAACGAGATTCCGGTCGTCATTGCGAACATTCAGGCGGGCGGCGTAGGTGTGAGCCTCCACGACCCGAGCGGTCAGCGTCCCCGCCTGAGCATCATTTCGCCCACATTCTCCGCGCAGGATCTGCGCCAGGCACTCGGGCGCGTTCACCGCAGCGGTGGTGCAGCCAGCATTCAGAAAATCTGCTTTGCTGCCGGAACTTGTGAAGAAAAGACCGCCAAGAGTTGCGCTGCCAAGCTCGCACAGATTGACCTGCTCAACGATGGCGACATGCAGCCTTTCCCCCTCCAATAAACCTTAACTCATCCCTATCTCCCATGACAACGAAAGTAAAACACGCTAAGCATTCTCCCTCCAGCCTGGGCTACAAAGAAATCTGCCCGGCATTCCGTGGGCGCTCCGGCACGAATCCCGCAGCCGAAGAAGGTACGCTCATGCACGAGGCTCTGGAAAAGGACGACTTCTCCAAGCTCAACGAAGAACAGGCATTCCTGTGCGGGCTCTGCCGTGACTATCGCGATGGAGAGCTGGCAAAGCTCACCAATCCGACCCTGTATCGCGAGCTTAAACTCACCATTGCAGGTGGACTTACCTACGGGACAGCCGACTTTGTGGCGGTCGCCGGAAAAATCGGCTTGCTGATGGACTGGAAGTTCGGGCGCGGTGCCGTAGACCATGCGGACTCCAACGCCCAGGGCTGCGCCTACGCACTCGGCGTATTCGAGATGTTCCCCGATTTGGAAGAACTGACCGTTCACTTCGTTCAGCCCCGCCGACAGTTCATCAGCACGCACACCTACACCCGAGAGGACACCGAGCGCATGCGACTGCGAATCCACACCATCATTCGCCGCGCCAACGCCCGCAACCGTGAGGAGCATCCCGGCATGCATTGCTGCTACTGCGCCAAACAGGCAACCTGCGCCAAGCTCCGCAGCCTCGCGCTGCCGCTGGCCAGTCGCTACGCCGAGCTGAGCATCCCCGAGGAACTCCATCCCTCGCGCATCATCTCGCCCGAACTGATGGCCCATTGTCTCGACTGCGCCAAGGTGCTGAAAGAATGGATTGATTCGGTCAACTTCCACGCCATCGACATGGCGGTCAACGGCAAAGAAATCCCCGGCTACAAGCTCACCAGTCGCGCAGGTCGCCGCACCATCCCGGATGCGCTCGCTGCCTACGGTGCGGTGAAAGACTCCATGTCCCTTGAGGACTTCCTCAACTGCTGCGGCAGCGTGAG
>JAZNGY010000107.1:0-19306 GCA_045576695.1 Akkermansia sp. | reverse complement strand
ATATCTGCATGGATAACGCATGGCTGCGGGCAGAGGGATATATCTCGTTTTATCAACTCCTCAAACGCTGATTGGAAACCGCCGTATGCCATAAATGGCACGTACGGTGGTGTGTGAGGGGGCGAAAGCCCCCTACACGATGTACCAGCTGTGGGACTCGAACCCACACTCTTTCGAACTCGATTTTGAGTCGAGCGCGTCTACCAATTCCGCCAAGCTGGCATCTTGCGGTGAGCGCAAGGAGATTAAATCAAATTTTGGACTTCAGGTCAAGTCAAATTTCAAAATATCTTCAAATAATGTGTAAATCATGACGAATAAAGGGACCGAAAGCACAACTAGCGATAAAGAGCTTGATGTTTTTGGCATATATGGTATATTGTGAAAGAGTCGGAATATTCTTAGACTCGATTTTCAGATTACACACAAGCATATGATGAACAAGTATATATACATAGCTGCAGCCATGGTACCTTCGGTTTGCATGGTGTCGTGTTCAGACCCTCGCGAGTCGGCTCAAGCGGCTGCTGACGATTTTTTAGATGGTTTGGCAGAGATTTTTCAAGATTGTGAGGGTGACTCAATTCAAGACGTCATTTCCGATGTACATAGTTATGTAGAGAGTGAGGTGGACGACCTTTTGGATGAGCTGGACGACTTGAATGAGTCCGAGCGCCGCGCCGTATTGCAAGGCATGATAAAGTCTCAATCAATGCGCAATTGCATCAAGCGTGCGACCCAGGCCGCCATTGCTCATGTGATTGATGATAAAGAGCTAATTCATGATTTTGTAGCCGCAGCAGAGACTCGAGATGATAAAAAGCTTTTTGACGCACTGGAAAAACATTTGCCGTACGAAACCCGCATGGAGGCTATAGAGATAGGTATGGCATTTGTAAAGATTGGCTATGCCCTTGGTATGGATCAAGAGGATGCCAGGCTGACTATCGCGCATGCGCTGATGGAGGTAGTCATGGAGTACGGTATACCTATGGATGAACTGGCTGACGCATTTGACATTAATACTAACCCTGTTTCAAAAGACCCTGACGGCAAGCCCATACCCGAACCGGGATTTCACTCGTATGCCCCATCGCCTTCCTCATACAATTAAGCATTAAAACAGATTGAGATATATGAACAAATTTACATATTTTCTGCTGGCTGCTCTGCCGGCTATGTATTGCACCTCTTGCTCCGATTCTCGTGAGGCTGCGCAAGAGAGCATAGCAAACATTCAGGAATTGCTCAATGCGTGCATCGAAGATAACAAAAATAATTCGTTTGAGGATTTGGTTGATGATATGCATTCGGAAATTCTTCCCGAGTTGAAGGCCCTCGTCGCTTCTCTTGAGGATATGTCTCCCGGTGATAAGTTTGAAGTCTGGCGCACGATGAAGGAAACGGAAGGCATTAAAAAAGCATGGAGAAAAGAACTTGAAAGACGTTTCCCTGCTAAGAAAGCAGAAAAAGAAGACGAATATAGTTCGTACCATGACTATCGTTCCAGAGATGAGTTGTTGCTGGGTGTATACACCGATGCCGCTAAAGGTTTACCCATGCAAACCAAACTTCAACTGCTGGATTTGGCAGGAGAGTACATCAAGTACGAGTTTGAAATAGGGTGTTCTGCCGAGTGCTCTGCCGAGTTTAAAAAGCTGAAAAGTGAATACTACAAAAAGAAAAGGGAAGAAGAACAGAAAAAGCGAGAGGAAGAAGCAAGGAAACAACATGAATTGGAAGCTCCCTCCGCTGATTCCTATTCATATTGATAAAAAGCAGCCGTGCCGGTGTTACTGCGCACGGCTGCTTTATGTTTACTCTTTTGCTTCGGCCGCTTCTGTATTATCGTTGATGGCGATGAGGTCAAAGGCTGCGGCATGAAGCAAGCGCAACAGCGCCTCTGAAAATGCGGCGTGCTTGGGGTGGCGAATGCCGCCGGCGGCAATGGTGGGTTTGCCGGTAAGCATGCGCACCCATGCCGCCAGTGTGAGCGGGTTGCCATCCAGTGCAGGGCGGGCGTAGTGCGTGGCAGAGCAGTGAAAAATATCCACCCCGGCATCGCAGAGCGGGTGCAGCAGCTCCTCCATTTCTCTCGCCGTGTAGACAAGTCGCTCTTCGCTATGGTCGGTTTTCCATTGGGCAAAGCGAAAGATGATGGGGAAATTGCGCCCTACGGCTTTGCGTACGGCGTGTACCACCTCGCAAGCAAAACGCGCACGGCCAACAAGGCTGCCCCCGTATTCGTCGGTGCGTTTGTTGGTTTCCTTCCATAAAAATTGCTCAATGAGGAAGCCCCCACAGCCGTGAATTTCAACAGCATCGAACCCCAGCACCTTGGCATTGGCGGCAGCACGGCAAAACGAGGCTTTGATTTCTTCCATACGCTTGCGGCTCATGGGCTCAGCCACCTGCTGAAGCGTTATCGGGTGTATGCCCGATGGCCCGGCTGGCGGAATCGCCTCGGGCGAGGTAAAGGTCGCTGCATTTCTTGCCATGCCGGCATGGTACAGCAGTGGCGCTATTTTGCAATCCGTGCAATGCACGGTGCGGCAGCGGCCACGCCATTGTCGCAGGGCTGTGCCTCCGGAAAATACAGGGGAATCTGCCGTTGCGGCTGCTGCCGGGTCATCTATGGCCAACGGCTCGGTAATGATAAGGGCGGTATCGCGATAATCTCGCACGATGCTGTCGGGTATGCCTGCGTTGGGTATTGTTGCAACAACAATGCGCCCTTTGAGCTGAATCTTGCGGTGAACAAAGGGGCGAAAAAGGATGTCTACGTCTCGCAGAGCAGGAACGAGGTAATGGTTCATGCCCCCTACTGTACCACCATTTGCCCCACATTCAAGGAGTTAGAAAAACCGTTCGAATATTTGCGATTTTCAAACTTGAGAAGCCGGGCCTGCCACGGCGTAGCCTTGGTGAAAGCGGGCTTGCCACGGCGTAGCCTTGGCGGAGCCGGGTACATTGTACTTTGTACCTTGTACTTTGCACCTTGTACTTTGTACCTTGTACTTTGTACTTTGTACTTTGTACTTCGTACTTTTTCAAACTCCTAACACACAGCGCAGGGCAAAGGCGCGGGGCAGATTTTTTTGCGGGGTCAGAATTTCTGCACCGGGCACTTGGGCGGCAAAACTCTGTTTGGGGTTAACCAGCACGGCGCGGTCGCAGATGGAAAGCATGGGCAGGTCTGCCGCACTGTCGGTATACCCCACATCTGCGTGGGTAATGCCTATTGCTGCCAAGCGAACCGGCTTGTTGGCGCCTTTATTGTTACCGGGGGCGGGTATGCTCGGCATAAAGGGTACTCGCCTGAAGGACTCTGTGGGGGTGCCGATAGTGTGGGTAAAGCCCAAGGCTTGCCCTACGTGCTGCGTCCACCAATCGGGGGAGGCAGAGCAAAGCACCGTCGTATCGCCCGCCGCTTGGTGGGCGCGCAGTTTCTCCAGCACCTCGGGGTACAGCGCCGGTATAATCTCCTGCTGCACAAAGTTGCGGCAGTGTTGCTCCAGCTGTTCGGCGGGCATACGCCAAGCATAGGCCAAGAAGGCTCGCTTCATGCGCTCTGTATTGAAAATTTTCAACCCGCGCAGCACACCACACGGGGCAACCGCTGCCAAATACAAGCGCCGCCACGCATGCTTGCGCAACACCCAACGGCAAAAACGCAGCTGAGAATCCCCGGCAAACAACGTGCCATCCATATCAAACAAGGCAATCATCTGCGGTTACGGTAGCGTGATATGATGCGCCATTTCCATACCATCATGATAAGGAAACCCATAATGGCGCCGCCCAAGTGCCCGGCCTCGCCACCGGCGTTGTGGCCATTGAACAAAATAACAACGGTGGCAATACCCAAGATGATAAGCGCAAAGTTACGCATGGTCAGCGTTACCGGCGGAAACAGCAGGCTGATGCGGGCATCCGGGTACAGGAAAGCGGTGGCTATCATGATACCGTATATGGCGGCACTGGCACCTACCATGGGTACAATAACCATAATGGGGGGGAACATGCCCATTATAATCATCGCGCAGTAAAAAAGTGCCCCTGCTACACCGCATGTCAAATAAAAGGCAAGGTAGCGCTTGGCGCCCATAATCCGCTCAATATGTGGCCCGAAGAAGAATAGCGCCCACATATTGAAGATGAGGTGTGTAATATTTGCGTGTAAAAATTGGTAGGTGATAATGCGCCACAGCTCGCCCTCCGTAAAACATTTGTACCAAGAGAAATAGCCAATGCGTGAAAGGAAAGGCTCATAGAGGCCGGGGCGTACTTCCACTTGGCGAACAATGCCGACCAAATACACCACCACGCAGATGATGATGAGTGATTTTGTAACGGTAAGTTGATTGCGTTCCATAATGTCAATTTACGTTATAGACACCTCAAACATCTGTTTTGTTCACGATTCGGGCGAAATGACAGGCGGATTGAGTTTTGCGCCCATGGCGGCAATCTCATCATAGGTGAGAATATGCTCCATCAGGCAGGCGGCCTCATCCGCGCGCTCGGGGGCAAGCCCGGCCATTTCCGTCATAAAACGGTGCAGTATATTGTGAGACACAATCACCCTCTCCGCATAGCGGGTGCCCGCCTCCGTCAGTTGTATGGGGGCGTATTGATGGTAATCTATCAACCCGGCCTCTGCCAAACGGCGCATGGCCGCCGTAACGCTGGGTTTTTTTACACCCAGCATTTGGGCAATATCGCTCACCTGCGCGGCGCCGTGCTGCTTGCACAGCAGGCCTATGGCCTCCAGATAATCCTCTGCACTGCGGCCAAGCCTCTTATTGAGTTCTGCTGGTTGCTGGTGGGTCATGACTGTTTCTCAAGCGTGGCCACACATTCCAAATGCTTGGTCTGCGGGAAAAGGTCGAACGGCTGCACCTCCACCACCTTGTAGCCGGCTTTATCAAACTCGGCAAGGTCGCGTATTTGAGTGGCGGGGTTGCAAGATACATATACCACGCGCTTGGGCCCGAAGGCAAACAGCTGGTTCAGGAACACGAGGTCGCAACCCTTGCGGGGCGGGTCTATAACCACCGCTGTCTCCTCTGCCGGGAAATCCACCTGCTCAAAGATAGCCTCTGCGCCGGCAGCCAAGAACGACGCGTGTTCAATACCGTTGCTGCGGGCGTTGGCTCGTGCCCAGTCTGCACTGGTCTCGCTCACCTCCACACCCAGCACCTTTTCAAAACGGTGTGCCAGCGACAGCGCAAAGAGCCCGCTGCCACAGTAGGCATCCACCAAATACTTGGCACCGCTTGCGCACGCTTGCTCTGCCACATAACCGGTAAAGGCCGGCAAAATAAACGGGTTGTTCTGGAAGAAGTCGCCCGCCAGGAAATTGAACGTCAGCTCGCCCACATGCTCGGTGCAAATGGCGTTATTGTTGGTGATAACGCTGCCCTCGCTGGCGCGCATCAGGATGGTGGCGCCGCGGCGGTATTGGGCAGCTGCCGCATGCACGCTTTTGCGCACGGCGGGCAGGGCCTCGTTAAGCTCATCCATCGCAATCGGGCATTGGCGTATATCGCACACCTCGCTGCGCGACCCCACCTTCAAAAAACCGATATTGCCTATCTTGGCATCCTTGGGCTTGTGGAAGTGCGGCGTAATCTTGCTGCGGTAGCCATAGGTCACGGGGGAGGGAATAGCCGGGTTCACCGGCAGCTCCAAACCGGCTTGCAAACGCAACAAATCGGCCACTTGCTCGGTTTTCCATTTAAGCTGCGCCTCGTAATTGAGGTGCTGGTACTGGCAGCCGCCACAGTACCCGAACACGGGGCAGCGGGGCTCCACACGCTCGGGCGAGGGCTCCAGCACTTCCACCAAATCGGCGCAAGAGCAGTTCTTGTCATTGCGGTACACGCGTGCTCTCACGCGCTCGCCGGGCAGGGTATAGGGCACAAAGACAACCCAGTTGTCAACGCGGCCTACGCCGTCTCCCTGGTTAGAGAGGTTTTCAATTGTCAACTCAATCTCTTGGTGATAAGAGAAAGGTACCGGTACGAACTTGCGAGGCGGGGTGGGGGTGTTATTGCTCATTACCCTTTAGTTTTTTTTGCTTTGGCCGTTGACATCTAGCGGCAGATTCTTGGGCAGAGAGGGGGACCTCAGCCCGTGCATATCAACAGCATTGGGGGTGGGGGCCTTGTTCTCGCCGGTGCTGGCGGCCTCCTCGGGCGGGGCAAAATGCCCCATGCGCAAACCACTGCGCCCGGGGATGCTTGTGGTCGGTTGATACACGGGGGTATCGCTCGGCAACTCCAGCGTGCTTTGCGTTCCTTCTACATGGGCAACACCCGACTTCTCCGGTACCAACAACGCTTCAGCTGCGGTCTGCTGCTCTGCCGTGGGCGTTACCACTGCCTTTTGCTCTTTCTTGGTAGCGGGCGTTTCTGCCGGCGTCTCATCCTGCTGTTGCGAAGTCGTGGAGCATGATGCCAAAATGATGGCAGCCGTCGCTGTCAAGAAATGTCTCAATCTCTTCATGCGCTTATCTTAGCATGCCTCCCGTATGCGTGCAAGCCTAAATAACGTCCCCCTCCTATCTTATTGCTCCTTTGTTCTCCTAAAAAACGAAATATTCTCGATATGTCAATAAAAATGCAACTTTTGATATGAATTGTCTTGACATTGCGCAAGAATCATGTAAACTCTCCCCCACCAAAACGAAAAACCAATTATAATCTTTACTTATGGCACACACTCAGTCCGCTAAGAAGCGCATCCGCCAGACGGTTGCTCGCACTGCAATCAACCGTTCCACCATGTCCCGTGTTCGCACCCTTCGCAAGAAGGTTGCCGAGGCTGTAACCGGTAACAACAAAGAGGCCGCTGTAGAGGCTTACAACGTTTTTGCTTCTGCTATCGACAAGGCCGCTAAGAAGGGCGTTGTCCCCGCCAACCGCGCCGCTAACTACAAGAGCAAGGCCGCCAAGGCTGTGGCTACTCTCGCCTGAGCCCCCTTTCAGGTTTTTCTGTTTTCTGCAGGGTATCGATTGACGAATCGATACCCTGCCGTTTTGTGTGCCGGTGGCTAGGCTAATTTCCCTTGATAAAGCTCTGTTTGCGGGGATTCAAATTTGCAGCGAGATGAATATTATATATTAAGCTCCTAGGCTCGACTTTACTATACAAACGATTTACCAAGTTGGGGCGACCAAGGAAGTAGATTTTAGACAAATGCTCCTATCTCCTGTAACAGTTGCTTAAATTGTAAAACTTAGTCAGCTCTGAATTTTGGTTTTGACAACAGTACTCTGTATCCTGTATAATACAGCGTATTATAAGGGACAATAATAGTCAGCAATACAACTTACCAGTGACATGTACAATGTAGAATGGGACGAAGAGACAGGAGGTGTTATTCTCTGTACCAAGGTTACGAAAGACACTTTAGGTGTTAGTCCTCGTCCTGTTTTCTATGAAGAACTTGATTTATTAGGCCTTGATAAACTCGGTTGGTCATATCCTAGGAAACAAGAGCCTATCATGTGGGCGGTTAATAGGCAATACTACTATCGAGGGAAACGCATTTTTGAAGCCAAGGGAGCTAATTTGTGTTCTCTGCCTGTCCTTGTTATTGAAGAAAATAATGTAGAGACAAAATTGTTAGAATCTGTAAATATTTTAGCAATGCTTGAAAAAAATGCTGATTTGTTGTTTGCATTGGAAAGTGAAGCTATAGAGTTTATTCGTGACACATATTCGACATATGCAAAAGTAAATATAGCATATGATAAGGAAGCTGCCAATAAGCTTGATTTTGTGGCAATGGCAGAGAGGGAGGAAAAAATAAGCAAACGGAAAATGGCAGTAGTAAAGCAAAATTGTGATAGCTTTGACATAATGCCTTTGGATGAAGCTAAAAACGCAGGTAAGAAAGTGTTGTTGTCTACTCGCATTGATCGTTTTATTGCTTCGTTTTCCGGTGGTAAAGATTCTCAGGTTGTACTAGATCTTTGTACTCGTGCTATCCCTCCTGCTGCCTTTGATGTGATTTACAGTGATACCGGGTATGAATTGCCTCCATCTTTGAAGCTTTACAAAAACGTCCAGCGTTATTACAATGAGAAGTTCCCCGATTTGCAATTTTTGACGGCTCGTAATCATGATTCTGTTTTGAATTACTGGGACAAAATAGGTTCACCTAGCGATAACCATCGATGGTGTTGTTCAGTAATGAAAACGGCGCCACTATATAGAATGTTTAAAACCAAAGGAAATAAACAGGCTAAGGTTTTAACTTTTGATGGAGTAAGAGCTGAAGAGTCCACGCGAAGAGAATCTTATCAAAGAATTGGAAAGGGCAAGCATACTTTTGTTTTTAATGCACATCCAATTTTCTTATGGAATGCAGTAGAAATCTACCTCTATCTTTTTAAACATAATCTCCCGATTAATATCGCATATAGGTATGGGAAAGCTCGTGTAGGTTGCTTGGTTTGTCCGTTTGCAACTACATGGGATGATATGATAGTTAATCATACCCTTAGTGATGATGTTGCGCCTTTCGTTACAAGGCTTAAAAAATATGCTGAACAGGCTAAAATAGTAGATGTAGAACAATACATTACTGATAGAAAATGGAAGACCAAGCCCTTGGCTGATAGAACACAAACCTTACCTGTTGTCGAGTTTAAAAACTGTCAACAGAGTGGTGTATATCACGTTGAAATAAAGAATGCTCGCCAACCTATAGAAAACTGGCTTCCTGCGCTTTGTCCCTATACTGTAAATAGGCTGCAGGATAAAACGATAGGGGAATTAAATTATCGAAACAATGTGTACCCATACGAGTTAATCGTTCGTGGCGATATCACAATTTTTAAAGTTTTTAATAGTCCTAGCAAGGACATGGAGTCGCTCCTTAATCGGCTGGCATATAAAACAGCATATTGCATTAATTGTGAGGTTTGCGAAGTCGATTGCCCTACAGGTGCGTTATCCATAGTTCCCTCCGTAAATATTGACCAAAGTAAATGCATTCACTGTCATAAGTGTTATCTTAGTCATGATCGTGGATGCATTTCAGCTGATTGTACACGTATGATTACCGATACCGAACGAAAGATAACTACTAAGGTTCAAGGGTACAAAACTTTTGGACTGAGAGATATGTGGGTCGAAGAGTTTTTCCTTGATCCTGTTACATTTTGGAAAGATAACACTTTAGGTACTGCCCAAGTTGATTCCATTAAGGTGTGGTTAAGAGATGCGGACATTACAGACAATAAAAATAATATAACTCCGTTGGGTGAAATATTGAGGGATATTTATCAGAATAATCGTTCCTTATTTTGGGAAATAGTCTATATTAATCTCTCTTATAACTCTTTTATTGTCGGTTGGGTATGTCAGAATATCACAGTAGGTACAATCTACAATAAACAATCTATTAAAGAAAGTATCCTAAACCAAGGCATATCGGTATCTTCTTCTACAATAGGTAATGCTGTTGCTGCATTTGTTAATATGGCTAAAAATAGTCCTGTTGGTGATGATATGAGGCAAGCAATACCTGAGGGGAAATCTGATATTAAAAGAGAATCATATGATGATTTAAGTGTCGAAGCGTTGGCTTATTCTGTGTTTAGGTTTGCTCAGTCAAAAGAAACAAATATGTTCAGAGTTTCTGATTTATATCGTCCTGAAGAGCCACATGGTGCTTACAAGGAATTCAGGATATCTAAAGAATCTTTGCTCAAGAAGTTGAGAGCGTTAACATCTGATAAAAATCGAGTTTTGACTGCAGATTTGGCGATGGGCTTAGAGCATATTACGATAAGAGAAGATTTAAGTATATTGGATTTATTGAAACTGTTTGTGTAATTTTAATTTAATAAATACTCTCTCCTAAAAATGGCCTCATCATATCAAGAAATCATCAGTATTAAAGGTGGTCGCGCAGCTTATAACCTAGAAAGTGAAAGTGAGAACGAATGGACATCTTTTATACCTAACGATCAATTCAACGGTGTTTTACAAACTGTATTGCGCTCCGTTCGAAATAACGATATCGATTTTCACAAATCTTTTTGGTTAAATGGAACGTATGGAACGGGAAAAAGTCATGCAGTCGCGGTGATTAGCCATTTGTTGGGAGATCCTCTTGACGAGATTAGGACGTGGGTTAACGATGAATATGGTGAAGAGAAGTTTGAAAGTCATAAACAGGCCATTTTAACGCTTCGTGAACACACTCGACTACTAACTGTTAAATTGTATGGACTGGAGTCCATGACCCATCCGGTTGATATGGCTTTGGTTCTGCAACAAGCTGTGGTTACTTCTCTCAAAAAGAAGGGGATAGATTTACACGTCCCTTCCGATTTTGAAAGAGCAATCGATAATATTCATTCTCACCAAGGGCTTTGGCAATCAATGATAGAGTCACATTCGAAATTAGCTGCTACAGCCCCAACAATAGAGCTGCTTATTAACTTGTTGCAACATGGCGATGTTGGTGCGTATCATCTTGTAATGGATGCTCTTCGCACCTCCGGATTTGGAACATTGCGTCAGGAAAATGCTAAATTGAAAGATTGGTTGATAGAGGTTCAAGAAAAATTAGTTGAATTAGGTGAGTATACCGGTCTCTTGATTGTCTGGGATGAGTTTACTGATGTTATGAGGGATCCCATGGGTGTACAAGTATTAAAATCCTTGCAGGAGGTTGCCGATACGTTCATGTCCGAGAAAAATAATTCATACTTGTTCCTTATTTCTCATCCTTCTGCGTTCGACACAATAGGTGCAGATCAGTTAAAACAAACAGACGGGCGTTATCATCGTATGAAATATAATATGGAGCCGGCATCCGCATTCCGTATTATGTCCAGAAAGTTTGCAATTGGTGATAGGGCAACACATGAACAAATGAATCAAGCTTTTTACGAACGTAATGCTAGGTTATTAGAAATATATAATCAGCATACGAATGACACCAAAGCTACAGAATCTGATCTTAGAAACTTGTTCCCTCTTCATCCTGGTACAGCCAATCTGGCCACTCATTATGCTACTGTAGTGGGCGCTGCTACACGTGGTGTGTTTGAATTCTTGGCTCAAAATGAAGCTATCAGACAGTTTTTAGCTGATCCTGAGAGATTCCAGAGTTGTGATACTATTACAGCAGATTACTTGTGGGATTACATATTGAAAGATTTGCAGAGTGACGTTACTCATTATGGTGCTGTAACCGAGCGATATAACTCATACTTAAACAGAGTAAAAAACAAGGGCGAAGCTCATTTTTCAATTTTTAAGAGCTTGCTTCTCCTTAATGCTTTTAATAATGTTTCTGGCAATAGCAATTATGGTTTGATAACCCCTTCAGAAGAGAATATCAAAAATCTATATGAGGGTACACGTTTCGAATTACAAATTGATGAAGTGCTTCAATGGTTGAATGATGATTCCATTATTCAGCGTGCTCCCGGAGGAATGTATTCAGTTCAATTTTCTGCATTGCCCCCGATTGAAATTGAAAATAAAAAGGCCGAAATGCGGTCTGTTAATTTCCTTCGAACACACGCGGTTGCTAGTTATGGAGCAGGCACTATTTTTGAAAAACGTTACTTTTCTAACTCTATGCGTCCGTATGAATATGGGTATTTTTCTGATGAAGAGAATGATGCCATATTGCGCAATAAAATTAAGAAAGGTAGAAAACAAGCTAAAGAATATTGTTTGTATTTTGCTCTTTTTGTATCACGAAATAATGAAGAGCTTGCCAAGCATAGGTCGTTTGTTGAAGCCTGCGCGAATGATAAAGACGATAAGGATTTAAAAAATATCGTTTATGTTGTATTCGATGAGGTGTTTACAGACCAAAAATACGAGCAATTTATCGAATACATGGCGAATAAAGCATGTTCGGAGAGTCGAGGCTTAGCAGATCAGAGTAAGTCTCACAACGATAATGCTCAAAGCATGGTGAAAGAATGGATGGAGGCTGTTTATCGCAATAACGCAACTGTTTATATTAACGGTGCAGATAAAATTCCAACCTCAGTGCGCCAATTACCGACAATAGTAAAAAACGACATTGTTCCTCGTCTCTATCCTTTTGCGCCAGATGCACACGAACAACTGAGAAATAAGTCAGCTCTAACATTCTGGAGAAGTCAGAATTCCAAGGCCATAGTACGAATCATTCTATTCGCAAAATCTTTTAACGAAGTGTTAGAGATTAATAACACTATGCGTCCTATTCAATATTTGCTGCAAGATTGTTTGGATGAAAATTTAGAATGGAAACCTGATGTTTCGCATGAACATCCCCTTATGAAGGTTTCTTCACTTGTAAACTCGATAATCAAAAGAGCTGATAAATCACAAACGTTCGATTTTGAGGAAAAATTTGCATTGTTGACAAAGCCGCCGTATGGCTTCTACTCCAACTTTGCTAATATGGCAATGATGGCTTTTGCTATGCGTCCTTGGGTAAAGAAAATCTTTGACCTGCAAGGGAAACCGAGGGATGAAAATGCAATGGTTGATGATATAGAGTTGCTGTTCAAAGTTTGGGAAGGTAGTAAAAAACCGGGTGGTAAGTTAAGCTTTAAGTTTCAAACACCGGAAGAAGGTAAGTTGTGCAAAGAGATTTCTTCTTTGTTTTCATTGGAGTCACGAACAAAAGAGTATGGTGACATCGCTAGCTTAACCAATGCTAAGTATGCGATGGTTAATTCTTATCTTAAAGATAAAAAAACTCCGTTGTGGGCTTTAAAGTATGTGCCTGACAGTACACTTGCAGCCACTCCGTCTCAAGTAGAGGTTACGCCAGCAATTAAGCGTCTTATTGATAACATTGTTACGATTTGTACAGAACGAGAACTTCGTAATCCCGCGCTAGTTACCGAAACTCTTAAATTGATTGACGAACAGAGAATGGACATGATGAACATGCTCAATGTTGAAAATGTTTTCTCTGCTGGCTTCCATCAATTCCTACTCCAGTTACCAATTGTAAAAATTCAACAAGACGAAGTAGCAGAAGTTTTAGACTATATTTTCAGTCATTCTGAGTCAAGTGTCGGCTATTGGTCAGAACAAGCAGTAATAGACCACGCTAAAGATTGGCGTTTGAAAAAAATACCACAAGAGTTACCGAATGAGTCTGATTCAACTAATGGTGATGGTGGTTCTGATAAGAAGGAACCCTCTGATACCGTAGATATTGACAAGTTGGAAAAGATGAGGGGTATTGCTAGGAGTCGCGTCAATCTGATTAGCAATTTGGATGAGGCAAAAAATATTTTGTTGAGTCTTTGTAACGAAGGTGATGAATGGCTTCTTGCCAAAATTGCAAAATAAAAAATGTTCGAAAGATTCTCTACTCTTGATGCTCTCTACCAAGAAATGGACAGAGATAAAAGCATTGCTGATATAGGCATAGCAAGTGCTAATCGCTATCCGTTGCGCTTTGTTCTGTTTGAAAATTTTAGTGATTTCTATGAGTTTATTCAAAAATCCGCAGAAAAAAGAATTCAAGTAGTTGGGATTGAAAAATGGCTTGATGATCAGAATCCTGACATTTTTCCAACATACTCAACCCTTGCAAGGCGCATCAATGAGTATATAGATCGTTCAACAGGGCAAGATGTTGTATTGGCTCCTTTTTCTGAATTAGCTAGATTTTATTCGAGTGAAGAATTTAGATCATTGCTGACGACAATAAGGCTAAAAGAAGCAAATTATGAATCTCAAGAAAAGCGCCTGCGAGTATACGTTCCTTTGATAGGAATGCAAAATAAATTAGAACATTTTCGACGAGATAAAGAGATTCATGTGTGGGAGTATGTTTCTTCAGAATCTGAAAAACATTATCATCTCATACTATGCAATGGTTCAAATTATAGTCTTTCTTTAGACCCTGTGCAGTATAGCTGTTGTAATAACGTTCAAGAGTGGGTGGCTTTATGGCGTCAGGGAAATAAGGTTAATTCTCGTATCGTTTGTTGTTCGAAGACAATATTTGCCATATCTGATAACGCAAGACCTGATAATGCGTTTGATTATACAATTTGTCATAATGCTTATGATTTTCTTCGCAAAGGATTAAAACTAATTCATCAAGAGATTGCATTTAATATCGATGAATTAAGTCATTGGGAAAAACTTGCTTCTGAGATAAAAGACGTACGTACGTTTAGTCTTGATAAGTTTGTACTGGGTCGATTTAATGTATTGAGGTTGGAAGAATCAGAATTCATGCAATTTTGGTTTGCATACAAAGATTCATTCTCTCGATGGCTTCTCAGAATTTACTATTTGACAAAATTTTGCGAAGGTAAGTACTTATGTCATGCTCTTACTTTATGTTCATCAACGCGAACAAGCGAGTTATTTGAGAAACTAGCATTATTAATTTTTGATGAAGAATATAACCCAGTATGGGTAGAAGAACGTAGGATTCTCCTTTCCGTTGGTAAGAAGTCTGGCGCTCAAATAACAGAACAAGCTGAGTGCCGGCTTAGAAGTAAACTAATTGAGATTGCTGAAA
Source organism: Akkermansia sp. (assembly GCA_045576695.1). Classification (GTDB taxonomy): domain Bacteria; phylum Verrucomicrobiota; class Verrucomicrobiia; order Verrucomicrobiales; family Akkermansiaceae; genus Akkermansia. Next base: position 4,776 of record JAZNGY010000107.1, on the reverse strand, counting down.
GTCCAGAGTATGGCTATGTGGAAGCGTTGAAGTACATAACACCACTTACGGATGCAGAAAAACAGCTTTTAGTTACTTGGTTTGGAAAAGGAAAAATTGGGCGAGATAGACTTAAAACGCTGTTGCCGGATTTGTATTCATATACAGCACCTATGCCTCATGCGTTGTTTGCAGGTGCTTCTTGGTTGGACTCATATATAAATGAGTATCGTTCCTCGAAAATTGCCAATCGATATTTTGATACTGTTGCCAATCTCCTTAAGGAGAACAGTGCTTCAACCGCTACGTTTGAAACTTGGAGAAATGAGTTTAGGACGGTCAAAACGATACTTGCTAATCGTGATGATATCGAAATTTACTATTGGATTGACGGATTAGGTGTTGATTGGTTACCATTTATATGCCAAATTATTGCAGAATATCAAGGTGACGGCGTTTATTTGAATGAGGTTTATATAGGGATTGCTCAATTGCCTACAATAACTTCAGTCAATAGAACTGTGCTGGAAGAGCTGTCTCATGGTTATTTAAGAAAAATAGGAGATTTAGATGCATTTGCTCATACAAACAAAAATTATCCTGATTGCATTTGCCAAGAACTTCAACTAGTGCGACGTACTGTTCAGAATGTTTTAAATCAGTATAACGGCAAAAAAATCGCGTTTGTGTCTGATCATGGGATTAGTTATTTGGCTCAGCATGGTGGAGCATTATCTATATCGGCTGCCAAAGGGGAACATTCCGGACGCTGTGCTATGTGGAAAAATCCCCCAATACCGCATGACAAGAAATATGTCATTGCTCCTAATGAAAAAATGATTTGCTCTCTTTCACATGATTCATTGGCTGATAAAACACCATATGGAGTTGGAGCACATGGTGGTGCTACGCCCGAAGAAGTTCTAGTTCCAGTTGTAATCGTATCAGGTCAAAAAAATCAGTCAAATTATACGGCTGAGTTATTACAGACCACTGTGTCAATATCAGACCCTGTAGTGCGATATAAAATCAAAGGCTTTCTTTCAAATACAATGGATGTTCTTGTATTAAAATACAACGGCGCGTCTTATTCTCTGCGCAAAATCGGTAACGATATGTATGAAAGCGACGCCTTGAATTTGGTAGAATACGCCAATGAAGTTACTCTTGAAATCGGTTCTTTCTCGAAGACCGATTCCATTTCTATTAAGACCGGTGTTTGTGAAGATGACATTTTTGGAGACTTTTAATTATGCGTGACGTAATATCAGAAAAAATACGACAACAATTTTCAACCGTTGCAATTTATAAAGACCCCGCTTCTACAAATAGTTTATTTGCAGGGCGTAATTTGCCATCATTTGTTAAAGATTTTATTCTAAAAAAGTATATCAATCCTGATGGCTCTGTTAAGCGTGACGAGCTTACTAGCTTCTTAGATAAGGTAATACCTCAGAAGCAGGAAACGGTTAAAGACAGATTGGATGCTGGTGAAGAGATTAAAGTACTGGCGCGCTTTATTATATACATTGATTTAGTTAGGGGGGTGCGACGTTTTTCTATACCCGATTTGGGAATCAAACTGAATGAAGGCCAAATCCCTGAATATGTATACAGAAAGCATCAAGGAGAGCTTGTTGAAGGTGAGAAGTGGGGGATTATTAAACTTGTGGTTCTGCCTGATGATGATGGTAAAAAGAACCATGTTGAGATGGTTGAATATACCCCTTTCAAACCATACCGCTCTGTAGATATAGATTTCTTTCGAGATGCACGTAAGGCGTTTTCTTTACAAGAATGGATAGATGTTTTGCTTTCTGCTATGGAATATGAGGCTGAGGGGTTTGAAAATGTTACGCAGAAAATAGAATTCCTTACTCGTTTGTTGATATTCGTAGAACCTCGTCTTAATGTGGTGGAGCTAGCGCCCAAAGGAACCGGCAAATCATTTGTTTTCGGAAACTTGTCTAAATACGGATGGCTTATAAGTGGTGGCAAGGTTACACGAGCAAAACTCTTTTATGATAAGTCTAGACAACAAAATGGCATTATCAAGAATCATGATTTTACTGCTTTTGATGAGATTCAAACGATTACGTTCCAAGAACCAGCGGAGATTCAAGCTGCTTTAAAAGCTTATTTGGAGTCTGGGAAAACAACAATTGATAATAATGAGTTTAGCTCTGAATGTGGACTGATGCTTATGGGGAATATTCCTCTCACTGCTGATAGAACACCGATAAGTCGACGTTATTTTGATTCTCTTCCTCAGTCGTTTAGAGAGTCTGCGTTGCTTGACCGCTTCCATTGTTTTATAGAGGGCTGGCTCCTACCTCGTATTAACCATGGTATTATTTTTAAAGGTTGGACTTTTAACGTGGAGTATTTCTCAGAAATCCTTCACAGCCTCCGTGTTCAAAATGTATACGGTTGCCTTTTTGATGAGATTGTTGCCCATGATAGAGATGCAGATACTCGAGATCTTAAAGCTGTTAAGCGTGTAGCCGTCGGATATATGAAACTACTCTTTCCTCATTGGACAAAGATTTCAGACGTTAATAAACAGGAGTTTGATCAATACTGTTTACAACCCGCAATCCGCCGTCGTGGCATAATAAAGGAGCAGTGTAAGCTTATTGATGATGAGTTTAAATTGACAATGCCTCGAATTTGGGTAAGTCCATCTTGTTAAATTTGAAGACTTTTACTATCTCGCTATTCATTTAATACAATTTTTTCTAACATGAATTATTCTTTTTTGGATGGATGAGTATGAATCCTACTCTCTTTATTTGAAGTTTTCATCTCTTGATGAGGCTAAAAATTTTGCTCAAACCCTTGCAATCTCTCAAAGTGTAGACATTTTGGGAGTAGAAGTTTACGAAGATCAAGATGAGGACAGCTTGCGTGTGTATGGAGTTCGGATGAGTGAAGGTGAAATCTTCGAGTTTTAATTTCTTCTAGCTTCAATTACTATGGTATGAATAAGCAACTAACTTACCGCTAGCTATCTGTCCATTCTTTCTTGTTTTAAGCCTTTGCTTCTTTTACCTATTCTTCTTGGGTAATGTAGAAAAAGAGCAAATCAGTGACTTTATTTACTGTTTTTCTACTGTGCTTGAGATTTATTTCTACCTGTTATAAACTTTTGTCGTTTTTCTTTACTTCCTTAATAATTAATAGGTTCTTTTCTTCATGCATTTCTAAAATAAGGTTGACAATTTTATTTAATGTATGGTTTAAAACTAATTTTACGAATTTTGATATTGATATTGAATCCTCAGTTTGATTATTACTCGCCATTATCATATTCTTCGCAAAGTATAACGTTATTCGTTCTCTTAAAAATTCGAGATCTGGGACATTTTCTCTGTTTTTGAAAATTATACAGTGTGTGAGATAATAAACAAGTTCATCAATTGCGCTATCATGCAATAGATGAGATGATGTTTCCGATTTTATTATTGTTTTAATTTTCTTAACATATTTATTTAAGATTATTAATTCTTTATGGTATACGGATTTTATCCATTCATTCCAATTTTTATAGTAACTGATTACTGTGTAATGTGAGCCGAATGAAGAATCTCTCATCACAAGTTCATAAAAAAGCCGAGAATCTACTTTATCAAAAAAAGGAGGAGCAACATACTCAAATCTTGCATCATGGGGTTTAGCTTGAGATACAATTATTTTTTCCGATAATTTAATATTTGCATTTTTTCTTTGAAAATCAGATTTGCATAGCTTTATTTTTTGTTCAATGTAATTACGATCGTGTTTGCATTTAGGCCCCGTTATGGCGCCAATTAGATACCGCATAGGCCATTCATATGTGAGTATTCCATTTTTTTCATATGTTGCATTTCCATAGTTGGTATGTATTCTCACCTCTGCTTCGTATTCCCAATCTTTTCCTTTTACAATAATACAATTGTTAAGCCATCTATTGATTACATTTCCTAAAACTTTACATTTTTTTGATCTTGGAACGTAATTAATTTTAAAACGTTCTTCCCGATATAACAATGGTACAGCTTGCTCCTTATCGCATATTAAAGGATTAAATATGCCTGGCTTTTCATCTGCCATCCATTCGATGCTATCGTCTCTGATTGGGAACGCAAAAACTAAACACACACCTCGCCCCCAGTCTGCATATTGTCCCCACATTGCGCTTGAGGACATGTTTCTGGAAAAAGAGAAAAAAGGTGATATGTAGCCTAACGTCGAATCCTTTAGAATCTCTGGTGGCAGATGCTTATTTTTTTGAATTACATTTTCTAGCGGGTCATTTACTTCATACGGGAAAGATGCTTTCAAGGACCATGTTTCTACAGTTGCAACAAACGCTTCATATGTCATGTATTTGTATAGAATAATAAAAGTAGAATCTTTTGTGGTTGCTTCCATAATATTTTTATAAATAGTTTATTTGGATTCTTGTTTCGGTTACATATAATAAGCGGTAATTGTCACCCTAGGGAGTGTCTTGAGTTGCTTAGTCTGAGATATGGTCTACATAGAAGTGGGTATACGTTGACTCATTTCTTAGGTTTGGTACGTAAAGGTCGTGTGATTCTGGCATGCTTGTAGTATATGCGATACGATAGAATATTGCAAGACGTAATTGTTCGAGAAGCAGTGCGAATATTGGGTCGCATTGCCTCAAAAAAACAGTCACCGAACTGACACTTCCCACGAGTTTGGCTGACACGTGAAAAGCTGGATGCCTCATAAATCAGGTATTAACATATACACATGTCACTCAAAATGAGCAAACAAGCAATAATAGAG